>CAZHRQ010000061.1:0-14559 GCA_964535075.1 uncultured Rhodobacterales bacterium
CGCGGTCAATGGGACCCGAGAATTGGGTCCCATTGACCGCGATAGGCTCTAGACCTCGGCGAAGAGCCCGACCGTGCTGCGGCCGGGTGACCACCAAGCTAAAGCTAATAGGGAGGGGGCCATGCTGCTGACCCGTTTTTTGGATAAGGCCATCACCCGGGGAACTTTGATCCTCACCGACGCCGACAACCACTCCCATGTGGTGGAAGGACGGGAGGCCGGGCCCGAGGTCCATATCCGCCTGCACGACAAGGCCCTGCACCACCGGCTGTTGCGCAATCCCTTCCTGTTCGTGGGGGAAGCCTACATGGAGGGAACCCTTACTATCGAGCGGGGGACCCTGCGCGATTTCCTGGTGCTGGTGGGGGAGAACGGGGGCAGCATCGGCAGCACCCGCTTGGTGCTCTGGCTGCGGCGCCTGCAACGCCTGAAACACTGGCTGGTGCAACACAACCCTGGCGGCATCGCCCAACGCCGGGTGGCGCACCACTATGATCTGTCCGACGAACTGTACGACCTGTTCCTGGACGACGACCGGCAATACAGCTGTGCGTATTTCCGGGATCCGGCCAACACCCTGGAACAGGCCCAGGCGGACAAGAAGGGGCATATCGCCGCCAAGCTGTGCCTGGAGCGAGGCCAGTCGGTGCTGGACATCGGCTGCGGCTGGGGGGGGCTCGGCCTCTATCTGGCCCGGCTGGGGGCGGGACGGGTGCTGGGGATCACCCTGTCCGAACGCCAGGAACAGGTCGCCAACCAGCGGGCCATGAATGCCGACCTGGGCGACCGGCTTCACTTCCGGCTTCAGGATTACCGGGAACTGGCGGGACGCTTCGACCGCATCGTTTCCGTGGGCATGTTTGAACATGTGGGTGTTCATCACTACCGGGAATTCTTCCAGTGCTTGAAGGATCGGCTGGAAGAGGATGGCGTGGCGCTGCTGCACACCATCGGCCGCATGGAACGCCCGGGCGCCACCAATCCCTGGCTGGGGAAATACATCTTCCCCGGCGGCTACACCCCGGCCCTGTCCGAGATCGTGGCCGCCGTGGAACAGGTGGGGGAGCTGTGCATCACCGATGTGGAGGTCCTGCGCCTGCACTATGCCAAAACCCTCTCCCACTGGCATGAACGGTTTCAGCAGCACCGGGAACGGGTGGCAACAATCTATGACGAGCGATTCTGCCGCATGTGGGAATTTTATTTGCTGTCCTGTGAAATTTCCTTCCTGTACTTCAACCAGGTCGTGTTCCAGATTCAGATCACCCGCCGTCCGGATGCTGTCCCCCTGACCCGCGACTATATCGGCACCTGGGAACGCCACCACGCCCACGACGACACGCATTTCGCGGCGGTGGCCAGCACTGAACAGGGCATGATCGGCCACACCCGCCTGGAGGACAAAGCATGACACGGGAAATCGGAAGGAAGGCGGGGCGCGGGGCCGCCCTGGGCGCCCTTCTGCTGTTGGTGGCCGGGTGTCAGGGATCGGCCACCGTGACCCCCCTGCCCGGAGTCCTCACTCCCGGCGCCGGCGGCGAGGAACAGATGGTGGGGGCGGCCAATAAATATCTTCGGCTCTGTATGGCCCACACCAACAATGGCCAGGAAAGCTGCGCCTGTCAGGCCAGCAAGCTGGCCCGCTATTTCGGGCCCACCCGCTTTGACCGCATCGTGACGGTACTGGCACGCAATCCCAATGCCTTCCGCGCCAAACGCAATGCCCCGGAAAACCATCCGGCTCTACGGCGGGAAATCGGCAGCCAGGCCGATGTTTACAGCTTCACCGGCGCGGTGCAAAGCTGTGTCTATCCCCTGCCCGACCTGGTGGACAAGGTGATCAGCCCAAACTAAAAATATCCAGGAGGGCAGGCATCAATAGGGGCTGCCCGGTCGATAAGGCAGATCCGTGCAGCCGTAATCGATTCCCAGACCATGCAGGGCTGTGGTGGCTTGGGCCCGGTGATGGGTCTGGTGGTTGAACATCTGCATCAGGAAAAGCGTGCGGGGCATATGACGGGTGCGGCCCAGGCGGGGATTATACACGGCCAGCACCTCCGAGAACCACGCCGGCTCCTGTTGGGTCAGGCCGTCAATGCGGTCATCGGTGGCCTGCCGCCTCTTTCTCAGGGAATCCCAGGTCTCATGCCCAATGGCGGAAAAGTCCAGGGGCGGCGGTGATCTGCCAGTGATGGTGTCCAGAATCCAGCCATCTACCTGGAGGATATGCGCCAGGGTACGGTGCAGGGAGCCGAAGAACAGCCCCAGATCCTCACGGCGACGCGCTTCCCCCAGCGGGTCGCACAGGCCGAAGACCACCTTGTTCTGCCAACGGTTATAGGCCGCCATTTCCGCCACATACCCGGCGTTGATCATGGGGGTCATGCCCAGGCCATTCCTGACAAAGCGGAACAAAAACAAACGACAGCAGATTGATCTTGCACCATATTACCGCAACAGAAACTCCCGTCCCACCTTCACGCGCGGCTGCTGGTCGTAACTGACGATATCGGCGGTGGCATAGGTTTCCGACCATTTCTCCGGCAAGAAGGACCCCGTCCCGATCACATCCACCGGTGCCTTGGAATAGGCAAACACCTTGCACTTGGGCGGGCCAAACCCGGACGAGGCCACGATCTTTACCTTGGGGAAGCCGGCCTGATCCAGTTGCTCCCGCAGATGCCAGACGGCCGCCGCCGAGACCCCCGGCCCCACCAGATGCCGCAATTCGGACTCGGTACGATAGCCGCGAATGGCGGAGGTGCAGTGCCGCTCCAGCACCCCATAGGAGCGTTGGGGATCCAAGCCCTCCACGAAGCGGGAGCCGTGGGTATCCAGCCGCATGGCCAGCCGGCCGGCAGCGGCAAGATCAGGGAAGCGTCGGCATACCGCCAGACTATCGCTCACCTCCTGCCCGAAATAATCCACAAGGACGGTAAGGACATCCTCGGGGTGGGTCTCATGGAACATCTCGGCCGCCCGCACCGTGGAGCCGGCATAACCGATCAAGGCGTGGGGCATGGTGCCGAAACCGGACTTGTTGCCGAAATAGCCGGCGGTGGCATCGGTGGCGTTGCCCATGAACCCCTTGGCCCCCGCTTCCTTTTGGGCCTTGGTGGAGCCCACGGCCGCAGCATAGGCCATCATGTCGGCCATGCCCCGCCCGGCACAATGGCGGGCATCCATGGCCAGGAACGAGACCTCCGGCAGGTCCACGCACATGGTGTAGGCGTTATAGGCCGCCACACACGGCGGCCCCAACCGTTGCAAGTAGAGGGTTTCCAGATCCACCAGGGCGTGGAAGGAGCCCGTGAGATAAAAAATGGGCTGACCAGCGCCCACCCAGGATCCTTCCGGGTGCACCACGTCGATGTCGAAGGAGACATTGCGCCGCTGACCCTGCTCCTCAAGCCACGCCAGGGCCAGTCGCGGCGTGGAAATCACCGGCCGACGCATGAAGATGGCGTAGGTTACCGTCACATCGCCGAACCGCCCCACCACTTCCTTGCTTTTGCTGAAGTACTTGTCGGTATGGCGGGCGATTTCCTGATCCGACATGGCGGTGGTGTCCTTCTACTGCCGGGCTTCCGATGGGGAACGACAATGCCGTGAAAAGAGATCAGGAGTCTTCGGGCCCCTGGCGTCGCGCCTCGGTCCGTTCGTCCTTCAACATGGCCGCCACCAGAAAGGCGAGTTCCAGCCCCTGATTGGCGTTGAGGCGGGGATCACAAACGGTGTCGTAGCGGTCTGCCAGGGCGTCCTCGGTAATGGCATCGCTCCCGCCCACGCATTCGGTGACGTTCTTGCCCGTCATCTCGAAATGCACGCCACCAGCATGAGTCCCTACCTCCCGATGGGCGGCAAAAAAGCCGGTGACCTCTTCCAAGATACGGTCGAAGGAACGGGTCTTGTACCCCGAAGCCGCCTTGTGGGTGTTGCCGTGCATGGGGTCGCACACCCAGACCACGGCGCGGCCTTCCCGCTGCACTGCTTCCAGCAACGGCGGCAACACGGGGCGCACCTTGTCGGCCCCAAAGCGGGTGATCACCGTCAGGCGCCCGGGCTCATTGGCGGGGTTGAGGCGGTCGATCAGACGCAGCAGCTCGTCCGGAGTCATGCCCGGTCCCGCCTTGACGCCGATGGGGTTGGCGACCCCCCGCATGAACTCCACATGGGCGCCATCCAGTTGCCGGGTACGCTCCCCGATCCACAACATGTGGGCCGAACAATCGTAGAGACCGCCCTCGGTGGAATCTTCCCGGGTCAGCGCCGCCTCATAGGGCAAATGCAACGCCTCGTGACTGGTATAAAGTTCTGTTTCCCGGATTTGGGGCGTGGTCTCGCCGGTAATGCCACATGCGGCCATGAACTCCAGGGCCTCGTTGATGCGCCCAGCCACATCCCGATAGCGGTCGCCGGCGGGACTGCCGCCGACAAAATCCAGGGTCCACTGGTGCACCCGGTGCAAGTCGGCATAACCGCCCTGGGCCAGGGCGCGCAGCAGGTTGAGGGTGGCCGCCGCCTGGGTGTAAGCCCTCAGCAGCCGTTGAGGGTCCGGCGTCCGCTCTTGTTCCGTAAAAGGACTGCCGTTGAGAATATCCCCCCGATAGGAGGGCAGGGTCACGCCGTCGCGGGTTTCCGTATCGGCTGAGCGCGGCTTGGCGAATTGCCCCGCGAGTCGGCCGATTTTCACCACCGGACAGGCGGCGCCGAAGGTCAACACCACGGCCATCTGCAAAATGATGCGGAAGGTGTCGCGGATATGGTTGGGGTGGAACTCGTCAAAGCTCTCGGCGCAATCCCCGCCCTGGAGCACGAAGCCGCGCCCGGCCGCCACTTCGGCCAGATCGTCCTTCAGTCGCCGGGCCTCGCCCGCGAAAATCAGGGGTGGGAAGCGTTCAAGCTGCCGCTCCACGGCCGCCAGGGCCTCGGCATCGGGATACTGCTCCAGCGGCAGTTGTGCCAGGGGATAACGGCGCCAGCTATCGCGGTTCCAGTCCGCAACAGGGGGCGTGGCCGCCTGACGGGCATCGGGGGCGGCAAAGGAAGGCAGCGCGCTGGGACGTCGGGTCATGGGAATCTATGAACCTGAAGCAGGGGCGGTATCGCCCGGGGGAGCCAGTACCGTCCGCGCCCGGGGGCAGCGGACAGGGCTCAGACTATAGAACCTTCCCGCGTGCGGAACCACCCCTCAGCGCGGCTTCACGAGGCAGGCGTCTCACTTCCGCCACAAGAGGGGCCCGGTGGCCCCGGCTGGAAGGCGCGAACCCGCCAACTGTTCTGGCGTCGCAGATCCGCCGGCACCTCCTGCATCAGACGGGAGCGGATGGCGCGCCCCGAGGGATCCCCTTCCCGCGCGGCCAGCAAGGCCCAGAAATGTGCGGCCACCTTGTCCTGGGGCACGCCCTCGCCGTCGGCCAGCATCTGGGCCAGCAACCCCTGGGACGCCGGATCCCCCCGCAAGGCGGCCCGCAACAACCAATACGCCGCTTCCGCTTCATCCCGGGGGACCCCCTGCCCCATCAGATACATGCGCCCCAGGTTGGACTGGGCCTCCCGCTGTCCGGCGGCGGCGGCCCGGCGATACCAGGCGGCGGCGGCGGTGTCACTCTTGGGCGCCCCCAGCCCCTCCAGATAGAGATTGGCCAGATTTACCTGCGCCTGTGGCACCCCCAGCTCCGCCGCCCTGAGGTAATGGCGCGCCGCCTGCCCCGGATCATAGGGCACCCCCTGCCCTGTCTCATACAAGTATCCCAGATTGAACTGGGCCAACGGCAGGCCGGTTTCGGCCGCCCGGGTATACCAACGCGCCGCTTCCGCGCGGTCCCGCGCCACCCCGGCCCCGCGATAATAGAGCGAGCCCAGATTGTTGGCGGCCATGGCGTGACCGGCCTCGGCCGCCTGACGATACCACCGGGCCGCCGCCTTGGGATCCGGATCCTGATGCAGCCCCTTTTCCAGCATCACTCCCAGCACGTGGGCGGAGGCCGGGTCGCCGGCCGTGGCCGCCCGCTGCCACAGCCGCGCCGCCGTGTCGGCATCCCCCTGTTCCAGGGCGGCCACCGCCCTCAGCGCCAGGGCGGTGGTGTCCACGGCGGCGGCGGCCTCGTCCCGGGTCTCCGCAGCCGAGGATAGGCAGATGACCATTAAAACAGCCAGCAATACCCGCGCTCCCCAAAAGAGGGAGAGACGCCGCGCTCTCATTCTCGTTTCCGGAGTTAAGGCCACTGTTCTGTTCCCCCCATGCAGGGATCCCCGAGCCCGCCGCCAGTGTAGCAGGGCGCGGGACCGCCCTCCAAGCCCTTGTTGTGCCGCCGTTTCACAGTTTGGTCATGGAAGTTTCACCAAGGGTACGTTGTACGTTTGGACACCCGTGATCAATGATCTGCGTGGTTCCGGTTCAGGGGGAACCGTTACCACCGGTTTTGAACCGGAGACCTCGTGTCGGGCCAATCGTTCCATTGTTCTCCAGCGTTCCGACGCCACACCATCTTTACGGGAGTGTCTCTTATGCAGGCTCTGCGCACCACTCTGGCGGCCACCGTTGCCGGCGCCGCTCTGATCGTTTCTGCCGGCGCGGCCTCCGCTGCTGACAGCGTGACCGGTGGCGGCTCCACCTTCATCTACCCGGCCCTGAGCCAGTGGGCTCAGTCCTTCAACAAGGACACCGGCAAGAAGGTGAACTACCAGTCCATCGGTTCCGGCGGCGGTCTGCGTCAGCTGGCGAAGAAGACCGTGACCTTTGCCGCTTCCGACATGCCGCTGAAGAAGGGCAAGCTGGACGCCAAGGGCTACGTGCAATGGCCCATGATCCTGGGTGGGATCGTGCCGGTGGTGAACATCGACGGCGTGGAAAAAGGCCAGATGGTGCTCGACGGCGAGACCATGGCCGACATCTACCTGGGCAAGATCACCAAATGGAATGACGCCAAGATCAAGGCCCTGAACCCCAACCTGAAACTGCCCGATTCCACGATCACCGTGGTGCACCGCTCCGACGGCTCCGGCACCACCTTCAACTTCACCAACTACCTGGACAAGGTGTCCAAGGAGTGGGACAAGGAAGTGGGCTCTTCCACCGAGGTGAACTGGCCCACCGGCATCGGCGGCAAGGGCAACGCTGGCGTGGCCCAATACGTGAATTCCGTGCCGAACGCCATCGGCTACGTGGAATACGCCTACGCCCTGGAAAACAACCTCACCTATACCAAGCTGAAGAACCAAGCCGGCAAGGCGGTGGCGCCGAGCATGGAAACCTTCAGCGTCGCTGCCCAGAACGCCGACTATAAGGCGGACAACGGCTTCTACCTGATCCTGACCGATCAGCCGGGTGACAAGAGCTGGCCCATCCTGGCCACCACTTTCGTGCTGATGTACAAGGACGCCAAGAACGCCGACGAATCCAAGCTGGCCCTGGAATTCTTCGACTGGTCCTTCAAGAACGGCGGCGACGCGGCCAAGAAGCTGGATTACATCGGCATCCCCCAAAACGTGTACAGCGTGGTGGAAAAGGACGCTTGGTCCCAGATCAAGGCCGACGGCAAGCCCGTGTGGGACGGCGGCAGCAAGTAATCCCTGTTTCATGACCAGGATGCCGCGCCCCTGTCGGGGCGCGGCATTCCGTCTGTCTGGTACCGTGCACCCGGTTCCGGGACGTCTCGTCCCTCCGGGATTTTGGACGTCTCGTCCCTCTGGGATTTTGGACGTCTCGTCCCTCTGGGACACGGGGACTCTTGCGGGCACGCTCTGTCCTTTGGGGCCATTTTCCCTGGGCAAGTGCCTTGATTTTTCGGGATAGCACGTTTTTCCGGTCTTCCCGCCCCCCCGTGATACGGAAGCGGGGATGCGGAAGCGGGACCGAAAGCACGCGGCAGTCCTGGTTTGCCTGCGACCGGATCATGCCTGAATTGATGCAGTGCGGGAGATTTCTCCATGAATGACGCCCTGACCCGGACCCCGGAGTCTGCACCGCAGCCCTCCGACCCGGCGCCCCGGCCCCAGGCCCCGGGCGCCGTCGGCGACAAGATTTTCGCCAATCTCTCCAAGATCCTGGCCATTCTCCTGGTGGTCATGCTTGGGGGGATCACCCTGTCGCTGATCCTTATGAGCCTGCCGTCGCTTCAGAAATTCGGTTTTAGCTTCATCTTTAACACCGAATGGAACCCGGTGGATGAGGATTTCGGCGCTTGGCCCGCCATTGTGGGCACGGTGGTTTCCTCGGCGCTGGCCATGCTGTTCGCGGTGCCCCTTAGCTTTGGCGCGGCGGTGTTCATCACCCAGATCGCGCCCCGCTGGCTGTCCCAGATCCTGGCCCGCCTGATCGAATTGATGGCCGGTATCCCCTCCATCATTTATGGCATGTGGGGCCTGTTCGTGTTCGCCCCTTTCATGGCCAAGCACGTGGAACCGCCCATCATGCAGTTGTTCACGGGCGTCCCGGTCCTGGGCACTATTTTTGGCCCGCCCCCCATCGGCATCGGCGTGCTGACCGCCGGCATCATCCTGGCCATCATGGTGATCCCGCTCATCACCTCGGTGATGCGGGACGTGCTGGACGCCGTGCCGCCCGTGATGGTGGAAGCCACCTATGGCCTGGGCGCCACCCGCTGGGAAGTGATCAGCCGGGTGATGGTGCCCCACGGGCGCACCGGCATGTTGGGCGGTGTCATCCTGGGCTTCGGCCGCGCGCTAGGGGAAACCATGGCCGTGACCTTCGTGATCGGCAACGCCCACCATCTGTTCACCAGCCTGTTCGAGCCGGGCACCACCATCTCCGCCACCATCGCCAACGAGTTCACGGAGGCGACCGGGACCATCTATCCGGCGGCGTTGATGGAACTGGGCCTGATCCTGTTCGTCATCACCATCATCGTGCTGACCATCTCGCGGCTGCTGCTGCGCGAAGGTAAGGCTTGAGGGGGCTTTCATGGCTGTCAGTCAACTTCATTCCACCGCCGGCTTCGGTCGTCGCATCGCCGATTGGGTGTTCACCGCCATCTGTTTGATCTGTGTGGTGGTGGGCCTGGGGTTCCTGGCCATGGTGCTGTGGTCGCTGATCAAGCTGGGTCTGCCCCACATTAACGTGGCTTTGTTCACCCAGAACACGCCGCCGGCCGGTGAAACCGGTGGTCTGCTCAACGCCATCGTGGGCACCCTGATCATTACCTCCCTGTCCATGCTGATGGCGGCCCCCATCGGCATCCTGATCGCCACCTACATGGTGGAATTCAAGGGCAAGGGACGGTTGGCCAACGTGGTGCGCTTCATCAACGATGTGTTGCTGTCCGCGCCCTCCATCATCCTGGGTCTTTTCGTTTATGCCCTGATCGTGCAGGCCATGGGCCACTTTTCCGCCCTGGCGGGGTCGGTATCGCTGGCCATCATCGCCATTCCCATGATCGTGCGGACCACCGAGGGCGTGCTGGCCTTGCAACCGGCTCAGATGCGGGAAGCGGCGGTGGCCCTGGGGGTCCCTCGCTGGCAGGTTACGGTGCGCATCCTGTGGCGGGCCTCCGTGGGGGGCATCATCACCGCCGTGCTGCTGGCCACCGCCCGCGTGACCGGCGAAACCGCACCGCTGCTGTTCACCGCCCTGTCCAACAGTTTCTTCAGCCTGGATGTGACCCATCCCATGGCCAACCTGCCGGTGGTGATCTTCAACTTCGCCATGAGCCCCTATGAGACCTGGCAGAACCTGGCCTGGGCCGGTGCCCTGTTGATCACCGTCTCTATCCTGGCCATGAGCATCATCGCCCGTCTCATCTTCAAGTCCAAGTGACGGATCAGGAGCCCCCGAGAAATGTCGGAAAAGCACAAACACAACCAGCAGGAAACGCCGAGCGCGACCGAAGGTGACGCGCCGGTGCTCACGGTGAAGGGCCTCAACTTCTATTATGGCAAGCACAAGGCCCTGCACGACATCAACCTTGACTTTTACAAGGGCAAGGTGACGGCGCTCATGGGGCCGTCGGGATCGGGCAAATCCACCCTGATCCGTATCTTCAACCGCATCTTCGAACTCTATCCCTCCCAGCGGGCCGAGGGGGAGATCGTACTCAACGGCGAGAACGTGCTGGACCGGCACGTGAACGTGAACGACCTGCGGTTGCGGGTGGGCATGGTGTTCCAGAAACCCACGCCCTTTCCCATGTCGATTTTCGACAACGTCGCCTTCCCGCTGCGCCGCCACTTCAAGTTCTCCCACGCCGACCTGCACGAGCGGGTGGAATGGGCGCTGCAGAAGTCGGCCCTGTGGGAAGAGGTCAAGGATCGTCTGAAGGAACCCGGCACCGGGCTTTCCGGCGGTCAGCAGCAGCGGCTGTGTATCGCCCGCAGCATCGCCGTGAAACCGGAGGTGATCCTGTTCGACGAACCCACCTCCGCCCTGGATCCCATGTCTACGGCGAAGGTGGAAGACACCATCGTAGAGTTGAACAAGGAATTCACGGTGATTCTGGTTTCCCACAACCTCAACCAGACCCGGCGCACGGCCGCCAAAACCGTGTTCATGGTGGACGGCAAACTGGTGGAAGTGGCGGAAACCGAGGAATTCTTCAACAATCCCAAGGACGAACGCACTAAGACCTTCATCAACAGCTTCTGATGAGAGCCAGAGTGGATCGTGATTAGTCTGCTTCACGCCGTGAATAAGATTGATCGCGTGACTCCACTCTCCATCAAAGAGAGCGGGCTTCCTGAGCAAACCCCCGGAGATCCTCTCCGGGGGTTTTGCGTCACATCATGAGAGGGCAGGTCTGGCAAACCTTGTCCACCCGGGGATCGGTGCGGGCAAGAAAGCCTTCCCGCATGAGGCGGCGGGGCGGCAGGTTATAGATTTCAAGGAGATGTTGGGTGTTGGCGTCACCCCGACCATAGCGACCGGTGCCGTCGAAACAGCACAAGGCTTCCTGCCCATTGGCCAGGATATGCAGCGTGGCCCAATCCCGGCAGGGAAGCGGAGGCACGGGAGCCGCCGGCCCCGTGTCCGTGTCCACCAGACCCAGCCAGTCGGTTTTCTGAAAATAGACATACTTGAACAACGGCCAGCGGTGGTGCACGAGCCCCACCAAATCACGATCCGGATGTTCGGCCACCGCCACATGGGAAATACTGACGGTAAAGGGGATATTGCCGGATTCCATTTCTTTGTGCAAATGATCCAAATGCCGCATCACAACCTTAAGCGGCGTCCCCATGATACGTTCATGCTCAGCGGGATCCGTCGTATTCAGGGAAACCGACAGATTCTTAAAACTGGGACGCTCGGCGAGCCGGGCCACGTTGGCAGGTGTCAGGGTGCTGCCATTGGAGGGAATGTAGACCCAGGCCTGGGGCAGGGTTTCGCCGATGCGGTCCATGAAGTGCAGAAGACGATGGTCCAACAGGGGTTCATTGACCCGGGACAAGTTGATGTTCAACGGTTTGCTTTGATCGGGAAACTCCTGGATATCCTGAAGCAACTTCTCGAACAAGGCCTCCGACATGCGTGTCCCCTGCCGTTCCAGGGTGGGATAGGGGCAGAATTCGCAGCGGGCATTGCATTTGGAGAAGGTCTCGATGGAGATCTCGAAGGGTTGCTCCAGGGATGAGGGAATCGGCCTGAGGCCCTTGGGCATGTGGGGGAACAAGTCCTCGCGGACCCAGCAGGCCAGGGCCGCCGTACGCAGGGCCGGCAAGGATTCCCTGGCCTGGATCCGTTCGGCCAGGGCCAGAAGAGCCTGGACCACGTCTTCCCCCTTGAACGGAACACCAACCGCCGAGATCAACCAACGGTCAACCCACTCCGCGAGTCGCCGCGCGAGGACCCGGTCACTGGCCTCGCTTTCGCCCACCGGACAATCCAGCAGCGCCTGAGCCTCCCGGCGCAAAGCCAGATCCCCGGCCCTTGTGGGCATGCGCACGGAAATCGCGCCGATCTGCACCATCTGGGGCCGCAGAACGGCTTGAACAGCCGGCGCTTTGTCCCATCCCACCAGATCGAACAGACGCTTGATAATGTCCCGATCCTGTGCCCGCAGCGGCCATTGCTCCAGGTAGCGGGGCACCCGCGCGTTGATGTAGGCGATGGCGCGGGCCATGTCTCCGTCGCGCGCCACAACCAAAGCGGCATTGATTTCCGCCCGCAGTTCAATATCAATGTTGTCCGGTCGTTGCGGCCATGCCATCACCACCAGAAATGGCGGCATCCCGGAACTGGCTTCCGCCCGAGCATTCACGGCTTCGGACATCGGGGGTCTCCCTGCATTGATTTCCCGCCGCCCCCATGTGCGCTATAGTAATATGGTATCGGGTTGTTCGTGGCCTGTAAAGAGGGCCACAACCCCAGGATATAGTAAGCCTCTCCATGGTTGGCAACGGCTGTCTTTCAGTTGTCGGTTGACGGGTTTGCTTCCCGGCGGTACCTCTTTGGCAACGGGGTGATCTCAGGGGAGGCGGCTATGACCGACACCACCGACCGCGCGGGCTGCGCCAGCACCGATACCGGGGCGGCCGTTGCCTTTGAAGCCGGGGAGGACCGGGCCTCCCGCAGCATGCATGGAAAAGTGGTCACCGTTTTCGGTGGGTCCGGGTTCGTGGGCCGGCATCTGATCTGGCGCCTGGCGCGTCACGGAGCCCAGGTCCGGGTCGCCGTGCGCGACACCAGCGGGGCTCAGCGCCTGCGCCCCATGGGTGACGTGGGGCAAGTGGTGCCCATGCGCTGTGACGTGCAGGATGAGGACGCCGTTCGGGCCGCCCTGAAGGGGGGCGATGCCGCCGTCAACCTGGTGGGCATTCTGTACGAACGGGGACGCGCCACCTTTGAGGCCCTGCATCATCAGGCCGCCGGACGGATTGCGCGCCTGGCGCGAGAGGAAGGGGTCGCGCGCTTGGCCCACATGTCGGCCCTGGGCGCCGATCCCCGGTCCAAGGCGGCCTATGCCCGCACCAAGGCGGCCGGCGAAGAAGCGGTCCGGGCGGCCTTCCCGGAAGCCACCATCACCCGCCCGTCGGTGATTTTTGGGCCCGAGGACGATTTCTTCAATCGTTTTGGCCGCATGGTGGCCCTGCTGCCGGTGGTGCCGGTGGTGGTCCGCCATCTGCCGACCCTGCGCTGGCAGGGTGGCCCGATGCTGGATGTTTGGCGCGGCGGAGGCCCCCGTTTCCAGCCCGTCTATGTGGGCGATGTGGCGGAGGTGTTGTTTCGGGCCGTCGATCCGGGGCGCGATGCCGCCGCCTGTTCCGGCCGCATCTTCGAGCTGGGTGGCCCCACGGTCATGAGTATGAAGGACATCATGACCTTCATCGGCCGCGTGGCGGCCCGGCGGCGGCTTTACGTGCCCCTGCCTCTTGGCCTGGTACGCTTGGCCAGCTATGGCGTTCAGCTTTCGCCCACGGCCCCGCCCATCACGCCCGATCAGGTGCGCCTGATGGAAACCGACAACGTGACCAGCGGCGATCATCCCACCTTCGCCGATCTGGGCATGGAACCAGAGGCGGTAGAAGGCCTGGTCCCCAACTATCTCAAGCGGTTTCGGGATCCGAGCCTGCCTTCGACCCCCCGCCTGGAAACGCCGTGACCTCAAAACAGGCCGCCCGATGGACCCGTCGGGCGGTCGTGACGGCTCTGCTGAGTCTGCCGGTGTTGGCCGGCGGACTCGGTGCCGGTGTGCTGTGGGCGTATGCCATGGCCCGGACCCAGTTGGAGGCCATCGTCGGCACCCTGCCCAGGGATTGGCATCTCTCGCCCGGCACCCTCACCCTTTCTCCCTTCGGCCCCACCGTGCACCTGCGCAACGGCACCCTGCGGGGGCCGAAGGGGCTGCGCGTCCGGTGGGCCCATCTGCGCCTGGGCGACTGGCACTGGCAGGACTCCGGCCTGCGCCCGGCCCTGGTGGCCGTTGACGGCCTGAAGGCCCGTTATAAAGATCAACGGGTGACCTTGGCCCACGTGGGGGGACGGCTGACCGGTACCGCCGAGGCCCCCTCCCTGCGAGGGTGGCGGCTGCGGGACCTGCACTATCGAGAAGAGGACCTGCGGCTTTCCGTGGCCAGGGGCACGCTGCACCGCTTGGAGACCCGGGGCGCCCTGCTTCATGCCCGCTGGGGCAGTCCGACGCCGTGGGTGGGCGCGGCGTTGATCACAGCCGAGGCCGGTCCCCTGGACCTGAGGAACGTCACCCTGGGACCGGTACGGATCCGGCGGTTACGGCTGGACACGCCGCAAGGCTCCCTGCGCTACTGGCGGTCTTCCGCCTACGCCCTGGGCCTGGAGGTGGACGCCGCTGCCCTGCCGGCGGCCCTGCACCCGCTGGCCCCCCTCCGGGGGGATGCCTGGACCACGCTTGAACAATGGCCGTTGGCCCGGGCCATGCGGCTGCGCGACACCACCCTGGCCCTGCGCGACCAGGGTACCCTCACCGGCCAAGCCTGGTTTGGGAGCCTGCCCCAGGCCGCCGCGGGCCCCGGCCTGCTGACTCCCCCGGTGTTCGGCGAGTTGGGGGGCGTGGAACTGCATTGGCGGGATGACGGGCTGGTGCCCGCCCTTGCCACCCTACCGCCCCTGCCCCGCCCCGCCTTCCT
>CAZHRQ010000062.1:0-14478 GCA_964535075.1 uncultured Rhodobacterales bacterium
TCGCGTCCGATCAAGACCTCGGAAGCCGAACTGTGCGCCGAGAACGGCATCGAGTTCATCGAGATGCCAATCGCCATGGACGCCCTGGCCGTCATCGTGAATCCAGCCAACGACTGGGCGAACTGCATGACCGTCGACGAGCTCAAGACGATCTACGAACCGGCGGCGCAGGGCAAGGTGGACAACTGGAACCAGGTCAACGCCGACTATCCGGACATGGGGCTGGCGATCTACGGCGCCGGCACCGACTCCGGCACCTACGACTACTTCACCTTCGCTGTCGTGGGTGAGGAAGGCGCGTCGCGTGGCGATTTCACCGCGACCGAGGACGACAACATCACCATCCAGGGCGTGTCGACCGACGAGAGCGCCATCGGCTTCCTGGGTCTCGCCTACGTCGAGGAAAACCGCGGGCGCGTCAAGGCGGTTGAAATCTCCTACAACGGTGGCGAGTGCGTTCCGGCGACCGTCGACACCGCCAGCGATGGCTCCTACCAGCCGCTGACCCGTCCGCTCTTCATCTACGCCAACAAGGCGCATCTGGACGAGAAGCCGGAAGTTCTGGAATACGCGAAGTTCATGTTCGATCCGGACCATGCGCAGGAGCTGGTGAGCGAGACGGGCTATCTGGCTCTGCCCAAGAAGGCCTTCACGCTGGCCGAACAGAAGATCGACGCCCGCAAGACCGGCTCGTTCTTTGACGGTGGCTCCAAGATCGGCGTGAACGTCGACGATCTGCTCGCCGCCAACTAGCACCAAGACAACACGCGGCGGGCCACCTCCGGTCCGCCGTTTTTTTTTGGGGGGAGACCGGAGGGGTCATGTCCGCAAACGCCATTCCCACAGCCAGTGATCTTCAGAAAAGCGGTTTCGTCGCACGCCGCCGATTTGTCGGCAAGGTGATGGCCCTCGTATTGTTCTCGTGCGCCGCCCTGTCGGTGTTCGTGACCACGGCCATCGTTGTGATCCTCGTGCGCGATTCGTGGGCGTTCTTCGCCCAAGTTTCGCTGACGGATTTCCTCTTCGGCACAATGTGGACGCCGGTCTTTATCGATCCGAAATTCGGGGTGTTGCCGCTGTTGGCGGCGACGCTGCAGACCGCCGGGATCGCGATGCTGATCGCGGTTCCCTGTGGGCTCATCATGGCGATCTATCTCAGCGAGTACGCCCGGCCGGCGGTACGCGAGACGATCAAGCCCTCGCTTGAAATGCTGGAGGCGGTTCCGACGGTCGTTTACGGCTATTTTGCCCTGCTGGTGATGACGCCGTTCCTGCAGGCCTTCATTCCGGGCCTGAAGGGGATCAACCTTCTGGTTCCGGGCATTATCCTGGGCATCATGATCCTGCCCTATGTCGTTTCGTTGTCAGAGGACGCCATGCGGGCTGTGCCGAACAGCCTGCGTGAAGGCGCCTACGCGCTCGGCATGGCACGATGGCAGGTCGCCGTGAAGGTGGTGCTGCCCGGGGCGTTCTCGGGTGTCACTGCGGCGTTCATCCTCGGCATGTCGCGGGCCGTCGGCGAGACGATGGTGCTGGCCATCGCCGCCGGGCAAAACCCCAATCTCACATGGGACCTGCGCGAGGGCGCCGCGACCATCACCGCGTACATCGTGCAGATGAGCCTGGGCGACGTGCCGCACGGGTCGCTGGCGTACACGACGATCTTCGCTGTCGGCCTGCTTCTGTTCCTCATCACGCTGACGTTCAACATCATCGGCTTCTATTTGCGCCGCAAGTTCCGCGAGGCTTACTGAGATGGCTGAGACGACGGAAGGCAAACTGGGCGGAGCGGCCAGCAGCATCGACAAGGCCGCCCTGGATGCCGTGCATGCCGCAAAACGGCGGGACATCGTCTTCGCCCTGGGCGGGCTATTCGTCATGGCCATCGCCATGACGCTGCTGCTGACGCTGATCGGCGATCTGGTGGTGCGTGGCCTGTGGCGGATCGACTATGAGTTCTTGACCAACTTCCCGTCGCGCAAGGCGGCGCGTGCCGGCATTCTGTCCGCCTGGGTCGGCTCGCTGCTGGTCATGCTGGTGACGGCGTTCCTGGCCATTCCCATTGGCGTGGCGGCCGGGCTCTATCTTGAGGAGTATGCAAGGAAGGGCTGGCTATCGAACACAATCGAGGTCAACGTGGCCAACCTCGCCGGCGTGCCCTCGATCATCTACGGCCTGCTCGCGCTCGGCCTGTTCGTCTATGGCATGAACCTCGGCAAGACGGTGCTGGTCGCGGGGATGACCCTTGCCCTATTGATCCTGCCGATCGTGATCGTCTCGACCCGCGAGGCCGTCCGATCAATCCCGGGCACCATCAAGGAAGGCGCCTTCGCGCTCGGGGCCGACACGTGGCAGGTGATGTGGCGTTACATCCTGCCTGCGGCCCGGCCCGGCATCCTGACCGGCGCCATTGTCGGCCTCAGCCGCGCCATCGGTGAAACCGCCCCGGTCATCACCATCGGCGCGCTGACGTTCATCGCCTTTCTGCCGCCGGCGCCGATCTCGGGGGACTTCCCTTTCATCTCGTTCGAATGGTTGAACGCCCCCTTCACCATACTGCCGATCCAGATGTTCAACTGGGTGTCGCGACCGCAGGCGGACTTCCACACCAACGCGGCGGCGACCGGCGTGGTGCTGATGGCGCTCACGCTCTCGTTGAACGGTATCGCGATCTGGATCCGCTACCGTCTTCGCAAAACCCACAGAAACTAGTTCCATGGTGGATGACATGAACGGTGACGGCACTCCGGGTCGCATGATTTCCGAAATACCCGGTAAACACACTAACGACGACATACCCCCCCCGATCAAGCCGGCGGAGGAGACGGACCCGCTGCGCGCCCGGCTCGAAGGGTTCAATTTCTTCTACGCGGATGGCACGCACGCCATCAAAGACGTGGACATGCCGATCCTCGATCAAAAGGTGACGGCGATCATTGGGCCGTCGGGCTGCGGTAAGTCCTCGCTTCTGCGCAGTTTCAACCGGATGCATGACCTTTATCCAGGCAACCGCTATGAGGGGAAGATCATTCTGGAGCCCGAGGGCGAAAACCTGATCGGACCGGAAGTCGACCCGGTTCTGGTGCGGCTGCACATCGGGATGGTCTTCCAGAAACCCAACCCGTTCCCGAAGTCGATCTACGAGAACGTGGCCTCCGGCTTGCGCGTGCGCGGCATCAAGTCTCGCGCGGTCATCGACGAGGCGGTTGAAAGCGCGCTCAAGCGCGCCGCAGTCTGGGATGAGGCCAAGGACAAGCTGCACGGGTCGGCCTATGACCTTTCAGGCGGGCAACAACAGCGCCTTTGCATCGCACGCGCCCTGGCGCCGAACCCCGAAATCCTGCTCCTCGACGAGCCGACCTCGGCGCTCGATCCGATCGCCACGGCGAAGATCGAGGACCTGTTGCACGACCTGTCCCACAGCGTGACGATCGTGGTCGTGACGCACAACATGCAGCAGGCGGCGCGCATCTCCCATCGCACGGCGTTCATGTATCTGGGAGAGTTGGTCGAGTTCGGCGTGACGGATCAGGTTTTCAGAACACCGCGACACCTGAGAACTGAAAACTACGTCACGGGGCGCTACGGGTGATCCTCGGTGCGCGCACCCCTTGAATATGCTGCGGCGGAAGGGCGGACCATGACTGAAAAGCATACATGCGTTCTTCCGACGAGGCGCTTGATAACCTGTCCTCGCGGGTCTCCACCATGGGCCAACAAGTGATCGGGATGGTGGAGACGGCAGGCTCAGCCCCGGTTATTCATAGCAAGCCCAGTATATCCCCAGACTCCCCTAGAGCGGATCGCCCCCAATCGGGTTCACGCTGTGAACCGGATTGGGGGCGTGACTCCGCTCTAAATCAAATAGATAGAGCCGATTCACGCGGCCAATGGGACCCGAGAATGGGTTCCCATTGACCGCGATCCGCTCTATGCCGGCCAGATCTCCGAAACCACCACCGACCATGGCTTCACCCTTTCCGGCCGCCTGCGCTTCTGAGGGCGAGACCCAGAACTCAAGGAGGCGGGGTGCCGTTGGCATAGCGGGCCCAGCCCCGGGCCACCCGAATCACGTACCACAGGGCGTAAAGGGCCGTGACAATAAACGCCACTACCGGGCCCAGCAGCGGAATCCAGCCCACCAGGACATCAAAAATCACCACGCCAATGCCCACCAGCAGGGCCGTCCAGAAGGTGCCGATGAGATAATTGGCGTGCCGCGCCCGGTGGAGGGAAACGGCCTCGCTGCGTTGCAGATAGGCCATCACCACCCCGATCAGCGCCGTGATGGCGAAAAAAATGCCGGCCAGGAACAGGCCGTACATCACATGCCCCCCGTACATCACATGCCCCATGGTGCGGTCCTCGGGGACGGGATCCGCCGCGCCGAAGGGATGGTCCGGGCCGGAATGGAACGGATCGGTCATGACGCTTCTCCCCTCAACTCATGGCCTTGATGGCCATGAAGGATTGCGGGTCGCGCAGGTAGGCCCGACAGATCACCGAGAAGCTGTTGGTGAAATCCTGCCGCTCCTGCTCCTCGTTATCATAGTGGTCGTTCATCTGGATTTCGCGGCTTTTGTTGATGAAGACCCCCACGATGGCCCGGTCGGCGTCGGGGCCGAAGACCTCCCGGAAGGTGTCCCCCAGGATGTCGTGGGCGGTGTCCAGGAACATGGCCAGGCGGCGCGCCGAGTAGGCTTCCCGCAACATGTCGATGGCCTCCGGCGACAGGTCGGCGAAGTAGTCCTGCACCGCCCGGAAGTCGGACTTGTTCTTCATGCGCAGGTGCACGGCATAGGTAAACCGCTCCCGATCGGCCACCACCTCCCACACCCGGTCGCCCAGGGTCTGTTTCAGGCCGGCCAGCACCGCCTTGGCCGTATCCACCTTCTGGCCGCGCAGGCTGGTGATGGTGCGGATGTCGTGGCTGATCATGGCCACGAAGTCATCGCCCACGATTTCCTTGGCGTGGTGGACGTCCTTGGGATTGATGTCGGCAAGTTGATGCAGGGCGCTGGCGTCCCGGATGTTCAGCAGCAACTCGCCCAGTTCCGTGATCATCCACTTGGCCAGTCGGGCATATTCGGGGATGAGAGGAAACTGCCATTCGTGGCGCAGGTAGGGCTCCAGCTCCGTGTACAGCCCCACCAAGCGATCGTTGGCCAGAACGTCCTGCTTTTTGCGCCCGAACAGCCTGGCCAGAGGATTGCTGCCGCCGTCGTCGGCCCGGCTGCGTTCCTTGGTTTCCCATTCATCATGCAGGCTTTTGATATGGCGGCGGGTACAGGCGTGCAGGTAGCGCACCATCACCGCGTCGTCGTAGGAGTGGTTGCAGGGCTGGAGGGGCTCGCTGCGGTCCTGCACCACGCGGCCGTCGGTGTTCTGGAACCACTCCTCATAGCGGGCGCGTTCCTCCCACACCGCATTGATCAGGACCCGCACCGCATCGGGATCACGGGCCTTGCGGTCCAGGATGTCCTCCACCGTGCCGTCACCGACAATGTCCTTGAGCACCGGTCGGGCTTCCAGCAGGCGGTCCCGCAGGGCGGGGAAGGCCTCGGTCTCGATGCGGGCACGGATGGGATCGCGGGGAACACGACGGGGCATGACGGCCTTTCCGGACCAGGGAAACGCGGGCTGCGGCAACACCCCCACCATAGCTTACCCGAACGCCCGATTCCAGGGAGGGGCGGCGACTTAGAGCGGATCGCGCCCAATCGGGGTCACCTCGTGAACCGGGTTGGGCGCGTGAAGCCGCTCTAAAACAAATAGCTAGAGCCGATTTACGCGGTCAGTGGGCCCCTTTTCGGGTCCCTTTGACGGCGATAGGCTCTAAGCGGCGTGGCCGGATTCCTGGCCCAACATCCGGCTTAAGCCGGAATGAGCACGGGTGCGCAGGTCGCCGTCGTCGTCCCGAATATGGGTCATGACCCAGGCTTCCAGGGCGCGACTCAGGGCCTCCGCCTCCGCTGCCGGCAGCCGGGTGCGGGCCTGCAACAGGAAATGACAGCGAAACAGATGTTCCAGCTCCGCCAGAAAATGGCGATGCTGTTTGCGCACCCGGGCCCGAGGCTGACCGGCGAAGCGCTGTTGCCACCATTCTTCCCGCCGGCAATGGGATTCAGCGCGCACGTAAAGGCGCTTGAGCAACATGGCCAGGGTGGCCTGTCCGGCATCCACGTGGATGGTGTCTTGGATGACATTAATCAACGCGATCATGCGGCGATGATCGGCGTCAACGGCGGGGATCCCAACCTTCAACCGGCTGTCCCACTCCACCGACATGGGATTTCTCCTCAGGGATTTCGGGACATGGCAAGGGAACGGGTGCGGTGCGTTCTGCTGGCGGACATGGGTTGGATCGCCCGTTTAGAGCAGACCTGTCCCGGGGCGCGCCCCCTGCTAGCGGAAAAGTTCCCACTGCCATGCTGGGGACACCCTACGCCTCCCACCCCGGGTGGACAAGCGCGTAGAGGGGGTGTCAGGAAAACGTTACATGGCGGTGGCGTCGGGGTCACACCCATGCTAAAGACATCCATTCCTTCCAGGCGTCGAGGACGGCCCTGTTCCGCCCTCGACGGCGTCACCACACCCTCGACCAACATGGGAAAAGGGGTCCATGAGCACCAAGGTTCTGATTCTGGGGGGCGACGGGTTTTGCGGCTGGCCCACGGCACTGCATCTGTCCAACGTGGGGCACGACGTGACCATCGTGGACAACCTGTCCCGGCGCAATATCGACAATGAACTGGAGGTTTCCTCCCTCACCCCAATTCGTCCCATGGGCGAACGGGTCGCGGTATGGAAAGAGGTGAGCGGGCGCGACCTGACCTTTATCAATTTTGACATTGCCCATGATTATCACCGGCTTCTGACCCTGATCACCGACCTTCAGCCCGACGCCATCGTTCATTTCGCCGAGCAACGGGCCGCGCCCTATTCCATGAAGTCCAGCCGCCATAAGCGCTACACGGTGGACAACAACATCAACGCCACCCATAACGTGCTGGCGGCCATCGTGGAAAGCGGGGTGGATGCGCACCTGGTGCACCTGGGCACCATGGGGGTCTACGGCTATGGCGGCGCCGGCATGCAGATCCCCGAAGGTTATCTGCGGGTGAAGGTGGAAACGGCAGATGGTCATCTGGAGCGGGAAATTCTTTACCCCCCGGACCCCGGCTCCATCTACCACCTGACCAAGACCCAGGACCAATTGCTGTTTGCCTATTACAATAAGAACGACGACATCAAGATCACCGACCTGCACCAAGGCATCGTCTGGGGCACCCAGACGGAGGAAACCAAGCGCGACGAGCGCCTGATCAACCGTTTCGATTACGACGGCGATTATGGCACCGTGCTCAACCGCTTCCTGATGCAGGCGGCCATCGGTTATCCCCTCACCGTGCACGGTACCGGGGGGCAAACCCGGGCCTTCATCCACATCCAGGACACGGTGAAGTGCATCGAACTGGCCATCGCCAATCCGCCCCAGCGCGGTGAGCGGGTGAACATCCTCAATCAGATGACCGAAACCCACCGGGTGCGCGATCTGGCCCAACTGGTGGCCGGCATGACCGGGGCCGAGGTCAGCTTTGTGGACAATCCCCGCAACGAAGCACCGGAAAACGATCTGATGGTGGAAAACCGCCGACTGCTCAACCTTGGCCTGGAGCCCATCACCCTGGAAGCCGGTCTGTTGCAGGAGGTGGCGGAAATCACCCGTAAATACGCCGATCGGTGTGACACCAGCAAGATCCCTTGCGTGTCCTACTGGCGGCAGCGTTAAGGTTTCGAGCCGCGAGTCGCAGCCATGCCCCAAAGCCGTTTGTTCACCAGCGAATCCGTCTCCGAAGGCCACCCGGACAAGGTGTGCGACCAGATTTCCGACGCCATCCTGGACGCCTTCCTGGCGGAGGACCCGGCCGCCCATGTGGCGGTGGAAACTCTGGTCACCACCAACCGTATCGTTCTGGCCGGGGAAACACGCAGCACCGCCCCCCTGGACGCGTCCCGCCTGGAGGCCATTGCCCGTGCCGTGGTGCGGGAGATCGGCTATGCCCAGGAGAATTTCCACTGGGAAAAGGCGGCCGTGGAGTGCTACGTCCATGCCCAGTCGCCGGATATTGCCCAGGGCGTGGATCACGCCGAGGCCGACCAGGAAGGCGCCGGCGACCAGGGCATGATGTTCGGCTATGCCTGCGACGAGACCGAGGTGTTGATGCCGGCGGCGCTACACTATGCCCACCGGTTGTTGCAGGAGGTGCGGGCGCGGCGCCGGGCCGGCACCCTGCCGGGGCTGCTGCCCGACGCCAAGAGCCAGGTGACCCTGCGCTACGAGGATGACCGGCCGGTGGCGGTGCCGGCGGTGGTGCTTTCCAGCCAGCACGAGGCCCATCTGGATCAGGCGGCGGTGCGGGCGCTGGTGCTGCCGGTGGTGGACGCGGTGTTGCCGGCGGCCTGGCGGGACGACGGCATGAAGGTGCTGGTGAACCCCACCGGCCGCTTCGTGGTGGGCGGTCCCGACGGCGATTGCGGTGTCACCGGGCGCAAGATCGTGGTGGACACCTACGGGGGTGCCGCCCCCCACGGCGGCGGGGCCTTTTCCGGCAAGGATCCCACCAAGGTGGACCGCTCGGCCGCCTACATGGCGCGCTATCTGGCCAAGAACGTGGTGGCGGCGGGGTTGGCCCGGCGCTGCACCGTGCAACTGGCCTATGCCATCGGCGTGGCCGAGCCCCTGTCGGTGGCGGTGGACTGCCACGGCACCCACACCACCGATCCCGAGCGCCTGCCGGCCCTGTTGCGGGAACTGGTGGACCTGCGCCCCCACGGCATCCGCCGTCATCTCGACCTGCACCGGCCTTTCTACCGGGCCACGGCGGCCTATGGCCATTTCGGCCGTCCGCCCCAGGCCGACGGCGCCTTTTCCTGGGAACGCACCGACCTCACGGACGCCTTGCGGCAGGCGGTGGGGGCGGCGTGACCCCTGCCGACGCCCCCGATGCCGACGCCCCCGATGCCGACGCCCCAGATCCCGCCGACACCGCGCCCGGCCACACCGCGCCCGCCCACACCGCGCCCGCCCACACCACGCCCGCCCACACCACCGTGGACGGCCGGCCCCGTTTCTATGGCCGTCGTCATGGCAAGGCCCTGACCGCCCGCCGTCAGGCCCTGATGGCAACCCACCTGCCGGCGCTGGCGGTGACGCCCCCCGCGGTCGCGGACAGCCTGGACCCCCGCACCCTGTTTCCCGCTCCGCCGGCGGCCGTGTGGCTGGAGATCGGCTTTGGCGGCGGCGAACACTTGGCCGCCCGCGCCGCCGCCCGGCCCGACTGGGGATTTCTGGGGTGCGAGCCCTTCGTCAACGGTGTGGCTTCCCTGCTTTCCCATCTGGCGGACGGGGGCCAGACCAACGTGCGCCTGTTTCCGGACGATGCCCGGCGGTTGTTGCCCGGGCTGGCCCCCGGCACCGTGGACGGGGTGTTCGTGCTCTATCCCGATCCCTGGCCCAAAACCCGTCATGCCCCCCGTCGGCTGCTGGGGGCCGATACCCTGCCTCACTTGGCACGGCTGCTGAAACCGGGGGGCACCCTGTTCACCGCGTCGGACGATCCGGTGATGATTCGCTGGATGTTGGAACAGGTGCGGGGCCACGACGCCTTTACCTGGACCGCCCGCCACCCCGACCACTGGCGCCAGCCGCCCCCCGACTGGCCGGGCACCCGTTATGAGGCCAAGGCCCTGGCGGCGGGCCGGCAACCGTTTTATGGTTGTTTCCAACGGGTTTGATGGCGTACGGAACACCCCGATGATGACTGACGTGGCCGATCCCGCCACCGTGGCCCGGGCCCTGGCCGGGGGCGCGGTGGCGCTGGTGCCCACCGACACGGTTTACGGCTTGGCCGTTCATCCCCAACGCCCGGAGGCGGTGGCCGCCTTGTTCGCGCTCAAGGGCCGTCCCGACAGCCGGCCGCTGCCGGTGATGGTGGCCGATGCGGCCCAGGTGGCGGCCCTGGGGGCGGTGGTGACCCCGGCGGCCGAGCGGCTGTTGGCTTCCGATCTGGTGCCGGGGGCGCTGACCCTGGTGCTGCCCCTGGCGCCCACGGCGGTGGTGCCGTGGCTGCGGGACCGGGGGGAAGTGGGGATTCGCTGTCCGGCGGAACCGTGGCTGCTGGCGCTGCTGCGGGAAACGGGCCCCCTGTTGGTGACCAGCGCCAACGCCCACGGCCAGCCGACCCCGGCCGAGGTGGTGGACATCCTGCCGCAACTCACCGCCCCGCCGGGGGTGGTGGTGGCGCAGGGCCCCCGGCCCACGGTGCCCTCCACGGTGGTGCACTGCGGCGTGGACCCGGTGCGCATCGAGCGCGCGGGCTGCATTCCCGAGGCGCGCATCCGGGAGATTCTGGCATGAGCGCCATTCTGGGCATCGAAACCTCCTGCGACGACACGGCGGCGGCGGTGGTGACGGCGGAGGGCGCCGTGTTGTCCTCGGTGGTGTGGGGGCAGACGGAGATTCACGCCCCCTTCGGCGGCATTTATCCCGAATTGGCCAGCCGCGCCCATGTGCAGGCGGTGCTGCCGGTGGTGGATGCCGCCCTGAAGGAGGCGGGGATGACCCTCGGCGACCTGCGGGCCATTGGCGTTACCCGGGGGCCGGGGTTGATCGGGGCGTTGATGGTGGGGTTGAACACGGCGGCGGCGCTGGGGCTGGTCGCCGGGCTGCCGGTGGTGGGGGTCAACCACCTGCGTGGCCATTTGCGCTCCGCCGACCTGGAAGCGCGGCGGGTGACCTATCCGGCGGTGGTGCTGCTGGTTTCCGGGGGGCATACCTTCCTGGCGCACATGCCGACTCCGGGAACGGTGCGCCTGTTGGGCGGCACCCGTGACGATTCCGTGGGGGAAGCCTACGACAAGGTGAGTCGCATGCTGGGGCTGGGCTATCCCGGGGGACCGGTGGTGGACCGGCTGGCGGCCACGGGCAGCGATACCCTGGCCCTGCCCCGGCCCATGATGCGCACGGGCCTGGATTTTTCCTTCAGCGGCCTGAAATCGGCGGTGGCGCGCCACCTGGAAATCACGCCGGACACGCCCCCGGCCCAGGTGGCGGCGTCCTTCGTGGCGGCGTGTCTGGACGTGCTGGCGACCAAATGCCGCCGGGCCTTGGCCACGGTGCCGGCGGAGTCGCTGGTGGTGGTGGGCGGCGTGGCGGCCAGTCCGCCGCTGCGGGCGCGCCTGGGACAGGTGGCGGCGGAGGCGGGCGTGCGGCTGTGCCTGCCGCCCTTGAAATGGTCCACGGACAACGCGGCCATGATCGCCCTGGCGGCATGGGACACCCTGGCCGCGCCCGCGCCCCTGGCCGCCGAGGCGGGGCTGAGTATTGAGGCGGGGTGAGGGCTGCATTTCAGCAGCCTTCTGACGACTAAATATAGCGTGGGGTGTGGGGCTGGAAGGGGGTCAGGGCCAGACGGACCGCATCGCAGTAGGCCGCCAGCTCGCTTAGGTCGAGAGCCTCGGCCATGCCGCGCAGGGGGGGCAGCAGGTCTTCGGCATCGGGCTGGGCCAGGGCCAGGGGATGACGGCGCAGAAACGGTGCCAGCGTCGCTCGGGCCCGTTCCGGTTCCCCCCGGTTGAAGAAGGCGATGGCCTGATTGGTTTCCCCGCGCAAGGCCACGTCCGTTGCTCGGTTCAGGCGACCCGTGAGGTGCAAGAGCAGGGCCCGGCTGTCCATGCTCTCGGCCAAGGGATCCCGGCGCAGCGCCGCCAGCAGCCGCACCAGCCGTTGGGCGTGGTCATTGCCTGCGGGCGGCAGGAAGGCGTCCGCGTGGCGCGCGGCCAGGCTGCGAACCCGGGCCGCCGCCTCGTCCTCTTCCCACGCTGCTACGGCCCGTTCCGCCAGGGTCAGGGCGGTGGCTACCGAGTCTCCGCCCTCCCCCACGGCCGGTTGCTGCCGATCCAGGGCGTGCAGGGCCTGTTCCGCCTCCGCCACCGCGCCGGCCTCCACCGCCGCGAAGGCGAGGTCGCGCAGATGATCCTGGGATTGCTGGTCGCCGGTGTGCTGCAACTGAGCCAAGGCCACGCCGGGCCGGCCCTGGGCCAGGAACTGGCGGGCGTCCAGGGCCACGTGTCCGGGCGGCGCCGTCGTGCCCAGATACACGGTGAGGAAATCCCGCACCAGGGCGGCCCCCACGTCGGCGCGCACGTGGCGCTGGTCACGCCCGAACACCGCATGGCGCTCCGAGTACATCACCGCTTCGTACACCGGGAAATAATCCACCCGGGGCCGGTCGCGGGCCAGGGCCCCCATCACCGTCCGCAGGGTGGCCATGCCTTCCATGGCCGCCACCATGGCATCCTCGGCGGCCGGCAGACGGTGGGGCGGTTCGGGACTGACCGTCAGCACCACCCGCTTGGCCGGCCCCCGGCTGGTCAAAAGATCCAGGATGGCCTCCAGGTGTGCCCGGCAGGCCTGGTAATCGAGGGTTTCCACCAGCAGGCCACTGCCCTGGCGTTCGGTGAGATCGGCGGGCCAGGGATCACGCGCCAGCCCGGTATGGCGGTCGCGCAGCACATGCACCTGTGCCAGGCTGATCACGATCACCTCGGCCTCGGCGGCGGCGGCGAAGTGGGTCCGCAGGGCGGTGGCTTCCGCGCCGCCCACGCCGGGCGGGAACAGGGCCTCGGGATCCCCGGGGGTCAGGGCGCACGCCAGGGCCTGATGCAGCCCGGCCGGCGAGCAGCGCCACAGGGCCTCGCGCCCGGGCAGCCGGCCGGCCATGCGCCGGCTGTCTCCGGCGTTGATCATCCCCGCCCGGACGAGGTGGTGGTCCAGCAGGCGGGCAAAGCCGGTGCCCAGGGGAAACAGGCGATCCCGTGGGGTCAGGGTGAACGCCGGCCGATGCACGGGCACGCACCGGGGCACCAGCCGGTCCTGAGCGTCCAGGGGGCCGGGCCAACAGGTTTCCGGGCGATCCGCCATGACGGGCCAGAGATCCTTGAGCGAGAGCGGAGCGGCCATGAGACTCCTTCACCGGAGCAGCGCCGGAGGCGGCGTACGCTGTGCATGGTGCCCCAGACGCGGGGTTTGGGGAATACGCCGGGGGCAGTATATGCTCCGGCCGGAACAGGGGGCTTGGGACAGGGGTGATGGGGGAAGGGTGGCTCAGGACAGGGGTGACGGGGGACATTCATGCCCACCATGATCATTAATCGCAAGGCCGGTCTGGCCCGGCGCCTGGGTCGGGCGGAAATCACCCGCCGTCTCACCATCGCCGAGGGACCGCGACCGGAAATCCTGTGGGTTTCCCCGCGGGAGATCCTGGCCGTGGCCGGTCAGGTGCTGGCCCAGGAGGACACCCTGTGGCTGGGCGGCGGCGACGGCACCTTGCGCACCGTCGCCCCCATGCTGTTGCACCAGCCCCACAAGGCCCTGGCGCCCCTGCCCCTGGGCACCATGAACCTGCTGGCCCGGGATCTGGGGGTGCCGCTGGCGCTGACTCCCGCCGTGCGTGCCCTGCACGAGGCCCCGGTTACCGCCATCGACGTGGGGCGGCTCAATGGGACCCTGTTTCTCAACAAGTCGGCCCTGGGCCTCTATCCCGAAATGATCATCGACCGCGACCGGCGCCGGCGCCTGTTCGGCTATGGCAAGTGGCGGGCCATGGCGCGGGCGGCGTGGCGGGTGGTGCGGCGCCACCGGCTGATGACCGTCTCCCTCACCGTGGAGGGGGCGCCGCGCACCCTGCGCACGCCGGCGCTGGTGGTGGCCACCAATGCCTATCGCTTCCGGCCCGGCCGGGTGTTCTTTCGCCCCGACATGGCCGACGGCACCCTCACCGTGTACGTTTCCCACCGGCAGGGGTGGATGGGCTCGGCCTGGCAGCTTTTTCGGTTGGTCACCGGCACCCTCACCCTGGACGATCCGGCCCTGGAAACCCTGCATACGCCCCGGCTGGCCATCGACTTCAAGCGGTCCCGCCCGGTGGCCAACGATGGCGAGGTGGACTTCATCCACGGGCCCTTGGCCTATGAGGTGTTGCCGGCGGCGTTGCGGGTGCGCCATCCCAATGCGCGGCCCGGTCCTTGATTCCATCGGGCACCGACGCTACGTTCAGGGGGAACGGATCCGGCGGTTCCCGCACCGCCCCCTTATGCCCGGAGACACCACGCCCATGAGCGCACGCCGCACCCTATGCCCGGAACCTCCCGCCCGCCTATGATCCGGCGGAAACGAACGGGGTTTGCCGGTGGCGGCAGTGAAGCACGTGAGAGCGAGGGTGTCATGGTCATGGTTCGGTGGTGTTCCCATAAAATCCGTGTTGTGGTCCCACGTGACGGGATTCTAGAGCCTATCGCGGTCAATGGGACCCAAAAATGGGTTCCCATTGACCGCGTGCATCCGCTCTATCTATCTGATTTAGAGCGGATCGCCCCCAATCGGGTTCACGCTGTGAACCGGATTGGGTGCGTGAA
>CAZHRQ010000063.1:0-14291 GCA_964535075.1 uncultured Rhodobacterales bacterium
CCCCTGTGTGAATAAGGCGTTGACTCTGGTCGCCGCGGGGGTATAGTGCCGCCTTCCCGGCGCGGCCCCGTGAGCCCGCCCCTCAGAGATTCCCTGAAGCGAGAGACTCAGTCATGTACGCAGTCATTCGCACCGGCGGCAAACAGTACCGCGTGGCCGAGAACGATGTCATTCGCGTGGAAAAGCTCGCCGGCGAAACCGGCAGCACCATCACCCTGGATCAGGTGTTGATGGTGGGCGATGGCGAACAGGCCACCGTCGGTACCCCCACCGTGAACGGTGCCACCGTCACCGCCGAAGTGCTCGATCAGCGCAAGGACAAAAAGGTCCTGGTGTTCAAGAAAAAGCGGCGCCACTCCTACCGCCGTAAGAACGGACACCGTCAGACCATCACCGTTCTGCGCATCACTGGCATCAACGCCGCCTGATCCCGTTTCCCATCGCTGGCGCTGCCTTCCGGCAGCCCAAGCGGACAGACTCCAAAGGAGGCTCCCATGGCCCACAAAAAGGCCGGTGGCAGCTCGCGCAACGGGCGCGATACCGAAGGCCGGCGCCTTGGCGTCAAGCGCTTTGGCGGCCAGGCCGTGATCCCCGGCAATATCCTCGTGCGGCAGCGCGGCACCCGCTATTACCCCGGACGCAACGTGGGCATGGGCAAGGACCATACCCTGTTCGCCCTCAGCGAAGGCCGCGTGGCCTTCCGCCGCGGCCGCCTGAACCGCACCTTCGTGGACGTTACGCCCAAGGCCTAGAGCCGATTCACGCGGTCACTGGGACCCGAGAATTGGGTCCCAGTGACCGCGATAGGCTCTAAGGCCAAACGGCTGCCGAGGGCTGATCAAGGAACCCCGCGTTCCCGCCCCCACGGACCCCGTTGATGGCGGGAGAGCATGCGGCTCTCCCGCCTTTTCGTCTTTGTCCCCCGCGACCCCGCGCCCATGAGACCCCGCCCATGAAGTTCCTCGACCAGGCCAAGGTGCATCTGTTCAGCGGCGCTGGCGGCGATGGCTGCGCGAGCTTCCGCCGGGAAAAATACGTGGAATTCGGCGGTCCCGACGGGGGCGACGGCGGCCGGGGCGGTGACGTGTGGGTCGCGTGCGTGGCGGGGCTCAACACCCTCATCGACTTCCGCTATCAACAGCACTTCAAGGCCGGCCGAGGGGGGCACGGCATGGGCCGCAACCGCACCGGGGCCGCCGGCGGCGACGTGGTGTTGAAGGTGCCCGTGGGCACCCAGATCCTCGCCGAGGACCAGGAAACCCTGCTGGCCGACCTCACCACGCCGGGGCAGCGAGAACAACTGCTGGCCGGCGGCCGGGGCGGCCGGGGCAACGTGAATTTCAAAAGCAGCGTCAATCAGGCCCCCCGTCGCGCCGACCCCGGCGCGCCCGGCCAGGAAATGTCCGTGTGGCTGCGGCTGAAGCTGATCGCCGACGTGGGGCTGGTGGGGCTGCCCAATGCGGGCAAGAGCACCTTCCTGGCCGCCGTCAGTCGCGCCCGGCCCAAGACCGCCCCCTATCCTTTCACCACCCTGCACCCGCACCTGGGGGTGGCCAGCCTGGGCGATACCCGTCTGGTGTTGGCCGATATCCCCGGCCTGATCGCCGGCGCCCACGAAGGCCAGGGCCTGGGCACCCGCTTCCTGGGCCATGTGGAGCGCTGCCCGCTGCTGCTGCATCTGGTGGACGGGACGGAACTGGAAAGCGGCGTGGCCGAAGCCTGGGCCACCGTGCGCGGCGAGCTGGCCGCCTATGGTCACGGCCTGGAGCAGCGGCCGGTGCTGGTGGCCCTGAACAAGATCGACGCCCTGGATCCCGACACCCGGGCCGCGCGCGTGGCCGCCCTGGAAGCCGCCTGTGGTCAGCCGGTGTGGCCCGTCTCCGGTGTCTCCGGCGAGGGGGTGCCCGCCCTGTTGCAGGCCCTGGCCGCCCGGGTGCCCCCCCGGGAAGGCGTCGCCGACCCCGACGGCGACGATCCCCTGTATGACCCCCTGGAGAACGACGGTCCGGCATGAGCGCGCCCGCCCTGGCCGAAAGCCGTCGGCTGGTGATCAAGATCGGCTCCGCCCTGCTGGTGGACCAGGACAGCGGTCGCGTCCATCAAACGTGGCTGGCGGCGTTGATTGCCGATCTGGCCGCCCGCCACAAGCAGGGGACCCAGATTCTGCTGGTGTCCTCGGGCGCGGTGGCGGTGGGCCGGCGGGCGCTGCGGCTGCCGCCGGGACCGCTGGGGTTGAAGGAAAAACAGGCCGCCGCCGCCGCCGGTCAGATCCGCCTTGCCCATGCCTACGAGGAAGCCCTGGCCCGCCACGGCCTGCCCTGCGCCCAAGTGCTGCTCACCCTTACCGAATCGGAAAGCCGCCGCCATTTTCTCAATGCCCGCGACACGGTGTTGACGCTGCTGCGGCTGGGGGCGGTGCCGGTGATCAATGAAAACGATTCCATCACCACCGAGGAAATCCGCGTCGGCGACAACGACCGCCTGGCCGCCCGGGTGGCGCAGATGGTGCAGGCCGATACGCTGGTGCTGCTGTCGGACATCGACGGCCTCTATACCGTCAACCCCCGCCAGGACCCCGACGCCACCTTCCTGCCCACGGTCACGGCCCTGACGCCGGAGATCATGGCCATGGCCGGCGATCCGGACAGCGTGCACGGCACCGGCGGCATGATCACCAAGCTGGCTGCCGCGCGGGTGGCCATGAGTGGCGGCTGCCGCATGCTCATCACCGACGGCCGGGGCCCCGATCCCCTGGGCCGCATTGGCCGGGGCGAAACCCGGGGGACTTGGTTCCTGCCCGATACCGAACCCCGCAGCGCCTACAAGCACTGGATCGCCGCCGGACTCCACCCCCGGGGCAGCCTGACCCTGGATGCCGGGGCGGTGCGGGCGCTGGCCGTCGGCGGCTCGCTGCTGCCGGTGGGGGTGACCGGCGTGGCCGGCGACTTCCGGCGGGGCGACGCGGTGCGGCTGCTGGACGCCGACGGCCACGAGGTGGGCCGGGGGCTGGTGGCCTACGACAGCGGCGCCGCCCGCCGTTTGGCCGGGCATAAATCCCGTGAAATCGAGACTCTTCTCGGCTACCGTGGCCGCGATGAAATGATTCATCGTGACAATCTGGTGGTGTACTGACCCTTTCCCGTGAACGGTTTTCCGGAGCATACAGTCATGTCAGGCAAGGATTCGGCGGAGGACATCCCGGCGTTGATGACGGCCATGGGCCAGCGGGCCCGCACGGCGGCGCGCACCCTGGCCACCAACCCCGGATCACAGCGGGATACGGCTCTGCGCGCCGCCGCCGCCGCTCTGCGCGCCCGCCAGGACGCGGTGCTGGCCGCCAATGACACCGACATGACCCAGGGCCGCGCCAAAGGCCTGAGCGACGCCCTGCTGGACCGCCTGGCCCTGAGCCCCGAGCGGGTGGAGGCCATGGCCGCCGGGCTGGAAACCATCGCCACTCTGTCCGATCCCCTGGGGGCGGAAATGGCCCGCTGGCAGCGCCCCAACGGTCTGGACATCGCTCGGGTGCGCATGCCGCTGGGGGTGATCGGCGTGATCTACGAAAGCCGCCCCGGCGTTACCGCCGATGCCGCCGGCCTGTGCCTGAAGGCCGGCAATGCGGTGATCCTGCGCGCCGGCTCGGAAGCCTTGCACTCGGCCCAGGCCATCCTCGCCGCCGTGCACGAGGGATTGGCAGCGGCCGGGCTGCCCGAGGACGCCGTGCAACTGGTGCCCACTCCCGACCGTGCCGCCGTGGGCGCCTTGCTCCGCCTCAACGACTATGTGGACGTGATCGTACCCCGGGGCGGCAAGAGCCTGATCGAGCGGGTTTCCGCCGAAAGCACCATCCCCATGTTCAAGCATCTGGAAGGCATCTGCCACGTGTACGTGCACGCCGACGCCGATCCCGAGGTGGCCCGGCGGGTGGTGGTGAACGCCAAGATGCGCCGACCCGGTATCTGTGGCGCCATGGAGACCCTGCTGGTGGACGCGGCGGCGGCCGAGACCCTGTTGCCGGTGCTGGTGGACGATCTGCTGGCCGCCGGCTGCGCGGTGCGCGGCGATGACCGCACCCAGGCCGTGGACGCCCGGGTGACACCGGCCACCGACGCCGATTGGGACACGGAATACCTGGCGCCCATCGTGGCGGTGAAGGTGGTGCCGGACCTGACGGCGGCGGTGGATCACATCCGCGCCCATGGCTCGGAACACACCGATTCCATCATCACCCGCGACGAGGCGGCGGCCGAGCGCTTCCTGGCCGAGGTAGACAGCGCCATTGTCATGCACAATGCCTCGACCCAGTTCGCCGATGGCGGCGAGTTCGGCATGGGGGCGGAAATCGGCATCGCCACCGGCCGCTTGCACGCCCGGGGCCCGGTGGGCGTGGAGCAGCTCACCACCTTCCGCTATGTGGTGCGGGGGTCGGGGCAGACTCGGCCCTGACCCCGCCCGGCCCTGAGCCCGCCATGTCGCCCCTATCGCGCCACCGATGGTGTCCGGATCCCCTGCCGCCGACGCCGTGGGGGGATCGGCGGCGGGTGCGCATCGGTCTGCTGGGCGGGTCTTTCAACCCGGCCCACGCCGGTCACCGCCACATCAGCGTGCTGGCCCTGCAACGGCTGAACCTGGACGAGGTGTGGTGGCTGGTGGCGCCGCAGAATCCCCTCAAGGCCCGCAACGGCATGGCGCCCTTGGCCCATCGGCTGAGCGGGGCGCGGCGGGTGGCCTGTCACCCCCGGATCCGGGTCACTGATCTGGAGCGCGCCCTGGGCACCCGCTACACGGTGGCCACCCTGGCGGCGTTGCAGCGGCGTTTTCCCCGGGCTCGGCTGGTATGGTTGATGGGGGCCGATAACCTGGTGCAGTTGCCGCGCTGGCGGGCGTGGGAAGACCTGGTGCGGCGAATCCCCATTGCGGTGTTCGACCGGCCACACTATTCTCTAAAGGCGGTCACGGGCAAGGCGGCCCGCCGTTTTGCCGATGCCCGGATTCCGGGCCCGGCACTGGGGCATCTGGCGGACCAGACCCCGCCGGCATGGGGCTTTCTCCCCATCCCGTTGCATCCTGAATCCGCCACCCGGCTGCGGCATCAAGGTCGAACCGACCCGTAGGATCAGCGCCCCCGAGCACGGCCCGGGGGCGGCTGCCCGCGTGTGACACCACCACCAGGCGGCCCAGCAGGCCGGGGCGAGGCATGGACACTTCCCTTCACGGACCTTCTTCCACGACGGATTCCCTTCCCTGGGCCGGGCCCCTGTCCGGCACCAACAACCCCGCCGCGGCGCTCGTGGCTGCGGTGGAAGGTTCCCTCGACGATGATAAGGCGGAACACGTGGTGCGCATCGACCTGCGCGGGAAATCCACGTATGCCGACGCCATGGTGATCGCCTCTGGGCGGTCGCAGCGGCACGTGGCCGCCTTGGCGGAAAAGCTCATGGAACGGCTGAAACAGGCCGGCTGGCGCCACGTGGCGGCCGAGGGCCTGCCCCAGGGCGACTGGGTGCTGGTGGATGCCGGCGACGTGCTGGTGCATCTGTTCCGGCCAGAGGTGCGGGCGTTCTACCGGCTGGAGGAAATGTGGGGCCTGCCCGACGCCGTGCCACCGCTGGAGAGCACCGGCCACGACCTCATGAATTTTGCCTGAGCGAGGGGGATTTGCCTGAGCGAGGGGCATGACCTCAGGCGGGGGCGCGGGGGCGCCCCCGAACATCGGCATGGGTCGCTGTGGCGCCCGCCGTCGCCCTGTGTTACCCTGCCGTTCTGTTGTTATCCCGGTCAGGCAGGGGCCCCCTATGATTGTTATTCACCACAATCCCGACTGCGGGACCTCCCGCAATGTTCTGGCGCTCATCCGGGCGGCCGGGGAGGATCCCGTGGTCATCCCCTACCTGGAAACCGGCTGGACCCGGCCTCAGTTGCTGGCGCTGTTCGCCGTGGCGGACCTCACGCCCCGCACGGCCCTGCGGGAAACCAAGTCGCCGGCCCGCGAGCTTGGCCTGCTGGCCCCGGAGACCCCGGACAGCGTGATTCTTGAGGCCATGCTGGTGCACCCAATTCTGGTGAATCGTCCCCTTGTCTGCACCGTGCGAGGGGTGCGCCTGTGCCGGCCCAGCGAAACCGTCCTGGATCTTCTCGACCGCCGGCCCGCCGGCCCGTTCTACAAAGAGGATGGCACGCTTCTCCTGGACGAAACGGGACAGGTGGTGCCTGGTCCGCGCTAGAGCGGATCGCACCCAATCGGGTTCACGCTGTGAACCGGATTGGGTGCGTGAATCCGCTCTAAATCAAATAGATAGAGCCGATTCACCACCAGTCCCGCCCGCTTCAACACGCCCATGTGCCGGGACATGCGGGACTGGCTGGCCTCGAGCCGGGCCATCAGTTCGCACACACAGTGCTCCTCGCCATCCCACAACAGGGCCATGGCGGCGAGGCGCGCCGGTTCGGCCAGGGCCGTAAGCAAAGGCAGTATCATGGGTCCATCCATTTGCGGTTGCGCATAAGCACATGTTCTGTGTCAACCTCTGTCGGAAGGGCGCTACAGCGGGTCGCGCCGGCCGCAGGGACCTGCGATTATGCGTGATCCGCCCTCGGTCATATGAGATCGCTCTGGGCGGGGCTGTGCCGGTGGTTGACGCGGCGCGGGGGGTTGCGTATGTAACAGCCGTTTGTGTGCTGCCCCGCCCGGATAAAGGACCCCCCATGACCGACCCCTCCGTCGTCTTCCCGTCCCGCCCGCCTGGCGCCACGGCGGCCCTGGTGCTGGCCGATGGCCGTGTGTTCTGGGGACAGGGGCTGGGGGCCGCCACCGCCACCACCGGCGAAGTCTGCTTCTGCACCAGCATGACCGGCTATCAGGAGACGCTCAGCGATCCCTCCTACGCCGGGCAGATCATCACCTTCACCTTTCCCCACATCGGCAACGTGGGCGCCAACCCCGAGGATGTGGAAAGCACCACCCCGGCCGCGCGCGGCCTGATCATGCGGGCGGCGCTCACCGAGCCCGCCAACTGGCGCGCGCGGGAAGCCCTGGACGCCTGGCTGAGCCGCCATGGCCTGCCCGCCATCGCCGGCGTGGATACCCGCCAGTTGACCCGTGCCATCCGCGACCAGGGTGCCCCCACCGGGGTGTTGGCCCACGCGCCCGATGGCGCCTTCGACCTGCCGGGGCTGCTGGAACACGCCCGCGCCTGGCCGGGATTGGAGGGCATGGATCTGGCCCGGGAGGTTTCCTGTCAGCAGGTCTATGAATGGACCCAGACTCCCTGGACCCTGGCGGCGGGCTACGGCCGCTTGGACACGCCGCGCTTCCACGTGGTGGCCCTGGATTACGGCATCAAGCATAATATCCTGCGGCAACTGGCCGGCATCGGCGCCCGGGTGACGGTGGTGCCGGCGCAAACCCCGGCCGAGCGCATTCTGGACCTGGATCCCGATGGCATCTTTCTCGGCAACGGGCCCGGCGATCCCGCCGCCACCGGGGTCTATGCCGAACCGGTGATCCGTGCCCTGGTGGACAGCGGCCGCCCGGTGATGGGCATCTGCCTGGGGCACCAGATGCTGGCCCGGGCCCTGGGCGCCCGCACCCACAAGATGGCCATCGGCCACCGGGGCGCCAACCACCCGGTGCGGGACCTGGCCACGGGCCGTGTGACCATCACCAGCCAGAACCACGGCTTCGCGGTGGACCGCGATACCCTGCCCGCCGGCGTGGTGGAAACCCACAGCAGCCTGTTCGACGGCTCGGTGGAAGGCTTGAAGGTGGCGGGCAAGCCGGTGTTTTCGGTGCAGTTCCACCCGGAAGCCTCGCCCGGGCCCCACGACGCCAGTCCCCTGTTCCAGCAATTCGCCGATCTCATGGCGGCGCACGCCTGATTGCGCGCCAGCCCGGGGGCGAGACGGCCCCCGTTTTTTTTGTGGCCTCACACCCATCAGACATGCGGAAGACGCCCGGTCATGCCCAAGCGCACCGACATCCAGTCCATTCTCATCATCGGCGCCGGCCCCATCATCATCGGCCAGGCCTGCGAATTCGACTACTCCGGCGCCCAGGCCTGCAAGGCTTTGCGGGAGGAGGGGTTTCGGGTGATCCTGATCAACTCCAATCCCGCCACCATCATGACCGACCCCGATCTGGCGGACGCCACCTATATCGAGCCCATTACCCCCGCCATGGTGCGCAAGGTGATCGCCGCCGAGCGCCCCGATGCCCTGCTGCCCACCATGGGCGGCCAGACGGCGCTGAACACGGCCCTGGCCCTCTATGACGACGGCACCCTGGCCGAGTACAACGTGGCCATGATCGGCGCCGACCGCACGGCCATCACCCGGGCCGAGGATCGCCAGCTCTTCCGGGAGGCCATGGACGAAATCGGTCTGGAAAGCCCGGCCAGCCGCGTGGCCCACTCCCTGGAGGAAGCCCGGGCGGCCATGAAGGAAGTGGGCCTGCCCGCCATCATCCGGCCCTCCTTCACCCTGGGGGGCACCGGCGGCGGTATCGCCTATAACGTGGAGGAGTTCGAGCGCATCGCCACCGGCGGCCTGTCCGCCTCCCCCGTCCACGAGGTGCTGATCGAGGAATCGGTGCTGGGGTGGAAAGAATACGAGATGGAAGTGGTGCGCGACCGCGCCGACAACGCCATCATCATCTGTTCCATTGAAAACATCGACCCCATGGGGGTGCACACGGGCGATTCGGTCACCGTGGCCCCGGCGCTCACCCTCACCGACAAGGAATACCAACGCATGCGCGATGCCTCCATCGCCGTGCTGCGCAAGATCGGGGTGGAAACGGGGGGCTCCAACGTCCAGTTCGCCGTGCATCCCGAGACCGGGCGCATGGTGGTGATCGAGATGAACCCCCGGGTGTCGCGCTCGTCGGCCCTGGCCTCCAAGGCCACGGGCTTTCCCATCGCCAAGGTGGCGGCGCGGCTGGCGGTGGGCTACACCCTGGACGAGCTTACCAACGACATCACCGGCGTCACCCCGGCCAGCTTCGAGCCCACCATCGACTACGTGGTGACCAAGCTGCCCCGCTTCGCCTTCGAGAAGTTCCCCGGCGCCGATCCCATGCTCACCACCTCCATGAAATCGGTGGGCGAGGCCATGGCCATCGGCCGTACCTTCCAGGAATCGTTGCAAAAGGGGTTGCGTTCCCTGGAAACGGGGGTCACCGGCCTGGACGAGATCGAGATTCCCGATGCCGAGGGCGGGGCCGACCGCGATGCGGTGCGCGCCGCCCTCAGCCAGCCCCGCGCCGACCGCCTGTTGGTGATCGCCCAGGCGTTCCGCTATGGCCTGGATCTGGAAACCATCCAGCGCGCTTGTCGCTATGATCCCTGGTTCCTGCGTCAGATTCGTGATCTGGTGGCGGCGGAGGAGACAGTGCGCCGCGACGGCCTGCCCGAGGACGCCCCCGGTCTGCTGCGCCTGAAAAAGATGGGCTTCTCCGACCCGCGGCTGGCCATCCTCACCGGCCAGACCGCGGCGGAAGTGGCTCTGAAGCGCGATGCGCTGGCCGTGCACCCGGTGATGAAGCGCATCGACACCTGTGCCGGCGAATTCCCGGCCCAGACCAGCTACATGTATGCCTGCTATGAAGGGGATGGGCTGCAACCGGCGCAGTGCGAGGCCGCGCCCACCGACCGCACCAAGGTGGTGATCCTGGGCGGCGGCCCCAACCGCATTGGCCAGGGCATCGAGTTCGATTATTGCTGTGTGCACGCCGTCTATGCCTTGCGCAACGCCGGGTATGAGACCCTGATGATCAACTGCAACCCGGAAACGGTCTCCACCGATTACGACACCTCCGACCGGCTGTATTTCGAGCCCCTGACCGCCGAGGACGTGATCGAGATCATCCGTGCCGAAAGCCGGGTGGGGACCGTGGCCGGGGTGATCGTACAATTCGGCGGCCAGACTCCCCTGAAGCTGGCCCGGGCGCTGGAGGCCGCCGGCATCCCCATCCTGGGCACCACCCCCGATGCCATCGACCTGGCCGAGGATCGGGAACGCTTCCAGGAACTGCTGAACCGCTGCGGCCTGCGCCAGCCGGCCAACGCCATCGCCCACAGCTACGAGGAGGCCGTGGCGGCGGCGGAGAGCATCGGCTTTCCGCTGGTGATCCGGCCCTCCTACGTGCTGGGCGGTCGGGCCATGGAGATCGTCCACAGCGGCGAGGGCCTGGAACGCTACATGACCGAGGCGGTGAAGGTCTCCGGCGACCAGCCGGTGCTGCTGGATTCCTATCTCACCGACGCCCGGGAACTGGACGTGGACGCCCTCGCCGACAGCCGGGGCGAGGTGTACGTGGCCGGGGTGATGGAGCACATCGAAGAGGCCGGCGTGCACTCGGGCGATTCCGCGTGCAGCCTGCCGCCCTTCTCCCTGACCGAGGACCATGTGAACCGCCTGAAGGAACAAACCCGCCGCCTGGCGGAAAACCTGAAGGTGGTGGGTTTGATGAACGTGCAGTTCGCCCTCAAGGACGACGAAATCTATGTGCTGGAGGTGAACCCCCGCGCCAGCCGCACCGTGCCCTTCGTGGCCAAGGCCACGGGCATTCCCGTGGCCAAGATCGCCGCCCGGGTGATGGCCGGCGAGGCGCTGGCCGATTTCAAGCTCGCGGCCTCGCGCCGGTCCCACGTGGCGGTGAAGGAGGCCGTGTTCCCCTTCGCCCGTTTCGCCGGGGTGGACATCCTGCTGGGTCCGGAAATGCGCTCCACCGGGGAGGTGATGGGCCTGGACACGGACTTCGCCCGCGCCTTCGCCAAGTCGCAGATCGCCGCCGGCGCCACGCCGCCCCTGGAAGGGGGGGTGTTCCTGTCCGTGAAGGACAGCGACAAGGAAGCCCTGCTGCCCCTGGCCCGGGCCCTGGTGGATTTGGGCTTCACCCTGAAGGCCACCCGTGGCACCGCCCGGGAGCTGGAGGCCGAGGGCCTGACGGTGCAGACCCTGAACAAGGTGCTGGAAGGTCGGCCGCACTGCGTGGATGCGGTGATCTCCGGCGAAGTGCAGATGATCATCAATACCACCGAAGGCGCCAAGGCCATCAGCGACAGCTTTTCCATCCGACGCTCGGCCTTGACATACAACATTCCCCATTATACGACCATGGCGGGGGCACGCGCGGCTGTGGCCGCGATCGATGCCCTGAAGCGCGGGGACCTGGAGGTTCTGCCGCTGCAATCGTATTTCTCGGCCGCGTTCTGAGGGGGGCCCCACCACCGGCCCCGCCCCCAGCGGACCCCCCACCGTCCCTTGAGGGTTTTCCATCCCTGAAGCGGCGCGGGGCAGGCGCCCCCCGGCGGCGGGAAAATCGTATCTTCCTGAATATGAGGCATCAGGAACATGGAGAAAATTCCCATGACCCCCGAGGGACTGACGTCCCTTGAGGAAGAGTTGAAGACGCTCAAGTCCCAGGGCCGGCCGGCCGTGATCCAGGCCATTGCCGAGGCGCGGGAACATGGCGATCTGTCCGAAAACGCGGAATATCATGCGGCGCGCGAACGGCAATCCTTCATCGAAGGCCGCATCGCCGAGCTGGAAGACCTGATCAGCCGGGCACAGGTGATCGACAGTTCCACCATGACCGGAGAAACGGTGCGCTTCGGCGCCTGGGTTACCCTGGCCGACGAAACCACCGATGAGGAATCCACCTATCGTATCGTCGGGGCCCACGAGGCGGATATCAAGGGCGGCCTGCTCTCGGTGGCGGCGCCCCTGGCCCGGGCCCTTATCGGCAAGGAAGTGGGCGACATGGTGGAGGTGAACACCCCCTCCGGCCCCAAGGGCTACGAAATCGTCGCGGTCAAGTACGGCTGAGCGTGCACGCCTTTCTGGAAGCAATCTGGAAGCAATAAGCGGGGCTTATTGCTTCCCGAATTTATGGGGTTTCCCGGAACTTTTGGCCTGGGCCAGTTGCCGTTCGGCGTGCTGTACCCGGTGCAGATAGGCCTGCCCCGCCCGGGGGTGGCGGGAATGATAGCGGGCCACCGCCGCCGGCCATGAGCGGGTTTCCTTGTGCAGGGTGACCAGATAGCGGGCGGCCTGGGTCACGTTCACCGTGGGATCCAGGCCCACCCGCACCGACCCCAGGGCCTTGTGGTGGAACCGCCAGTCCAGTTGCAGACAGCCCATGTCCACGCTGGGCGCCCCGGCGTGAATGGCGTGTTCGGCCGCGGCTTCGGCCGCGTTGCGGTCGGGGTAGAAGTGGCCGTGGCCGTTGATGGTGACGGTCCAGGGCCACGGTTCCCGGTGGCCATCCTCGCGGCCATGGCCGGTTTCCACCATGGCCATGGCCTGGAGGGTGCGGGCGGGGATGTGAAAGCGGGCCTCCGCCTCCCGCGCCGCCACCAGGCAAGGATTCTCCGCCGCCATGGTCGGCTGGCTCCCCAGCAGCCCCGCCAGGAGCAGCAGCCCCGCCAGGGCGCCTCGTCCCGCTCTCATGCCCATCTCCCGTTGTTCACGGCGTCTCCCGTTGTTCAATACCAAGTGGCCCCCGTGTCGCCGGGGGTATAGATCACGCCGCCGGTCTGGGGCGCCGGCACGCCGGTGGTGCCGGGAAAGGTGAGGGGCAGCCCCTGGAGGGCCCGCACGGCCAGGAACGCGAAGGCCTGCGCCTCCAGGGCGTCCCCGTCCCAGCCGGCGAGGCCCTGGCCGGCGCCCGCCGCCTCCACCGGCCGCACCGGCGCCGGCAGTCGGTCCGCCAGGGCCGCCATCAGGGCCGGATTGCGGCGGCCCCCGCCGGTGACCAGCCACTGACCCGGGGCCGCTGGCAGATGGGCCTGCGCCGCCGCCACCGTTTCCGCCGTGAAGGCGGTAAGGGTGGCGGCGCCGTCGGCCGCGCTCAGCCCGGCCACCGGGGCGGCGGAGAAGGCATTGCGGTCCAAGGACTTGGGGGGAGGCGCCGCAAAATAGGGGTGGTCCATCAGCGCCGCCAGCGCCCCGGCGTTCACGGCACCCGCCCGGGCCAGGGCCCCGTCGCGGTCGCAGCAGTCGTCGGTATGGCGGGCCGCCCAGTCGTCCAGCAGGGCGTTGCCGGGCCCGGTGTCGAAGGCGATCAAGTGATCGGCGTCCATGTAAGTGATATTGCCCACGCCGCCCAGGTTGAGCACCGCCAGCGGCCGGGGCAGGTCGGCGGCCAGGGCCGCGTGGTAGACGGGGACCAGCGGCGCGCCCTGGCCGCCGGCGGCCACATCGGCGGCGCGCAGGTCCGCCACCACCCGCAGGCCGGTGCTGCGGGCCAGACGGGCGCCGTCGCCGATTTGCAGGGTCAGCCCCGCCGCCGGGTCGTGGTGGATGGTGTGGCCATGGAAGCCCACGGCGCAGATGTCGGCGGTGCCAAGCTCGGCCCGGGCCAGCAGGGTCTGCACCACCTCCGCATGCACGTCGGTGATTTCGGTGGCTACCGCCGCCACGGTGTCATCCACCCGGGGGCGGCCCAGCACGGCGGCCAGGCGCCGGCGCAAATCCGGGCCGTAGGGGTGGGTGAGGGCGGGGCCGAAGGCGGTCACCCGCCGGCCGTCGGTGCGCAGCAGGGCGGCGTCCACGCCATCCATGCTGGTGCCGCTCATCAGGCCCAGGGCCCACGGGCGGGGCGTGGCGGCCAGGGATTCGGCGGCGGGGGCGGGGAGATTGTTCATAAGGCCGGAGTATGCTAGAGACAGCGCCGCCCCTGCAAGGGGCCATGCCGTTGTTCCCGCCACCGGAAAGGCCCGTTTCATGACCGCCGCCTCCCTGCGTTCCGAATTTCTGCGCGTGATCCGCGACCGGGGTTTCCTGCACCAGGGCACCGACCTGGAAGGCCTGGACGCGCTGTTGTGCGATCAGGCGCCGGTGACGGGCTATATCGGTTTTGACTGCACCGCCGATTCCCTGCATGTGGGCAGCTTGACCCAGATCATGCTGTTGCGCTGGTTGCAGAAGACGGGCCACCGGCCGTTGGTGCTGCTGGGCGGGGGCACCACCCGCATCGGCGATCCCTCGGGCAAGGACGAGGCGCGGCAACTGCTGGACGATGCCGCCATTGCCCGCAACATGGCGGGTCTCCGCCGGGTGTTTGACCGCTTCCTCACCTTCGGCGACGGGCCCACCGAGGCCCGCATGGTGGACAACGCCGACTGGCTGGGGGGGCTGAACTACATCGCGTTCCTGCGGGATTACGGGCGGCATTTCACCATCAACCGCATGCTGACCTTCGATTCCGTGCGGCTGCGGCTGGAGCGGGAACAGCCCCTGACCTTCCTGGAATTCAACTACATGATCCTCCAGGCCTACGATTTCCTGGA
>CAZHRQ010000064.1:0-14241 GCA_964535075.1 uncultured Rhodobacterales bacterium
CTGGTGCCGCTGCTGCCCCTGGTCCACCAAACCCTGGCCGCCTATCAGGAGGCCTGTCCCTTCGCCCACGACCCGGAGGCCCCGCTGTTCCGGGGGGTGCGGGGCGGTCGGTTGCAGGCGGGGGTGGTGCAGCGCAGCCTGCGCCGCCTGCGCGAGGAACTGGCCCTGCCCGAGGGCACCACGCCCCACGCCCTGCGCCACAGTTTCGCCACCCACCTGCTGGCGGAGGGGGCGGACCTGCGCACCATCCAGGACCTGCTGGGCCACGCCTCCGTGGCCACCACCCAGCGCTACACCGCCGTGGACGCGGCCCGGCTGCAACGGGTCTACCGCGATGCCCACCCCCGCGCCCGCGCGCGCGACGAGGACAGCGACTCGCCATGACTCAGGACCTTCCCCCCGGCGCCCGCCGTTTTCCCGCCACCGCCCGCAACCAGGATCCCATCCTGGCCGTGTTGCGGGAGGAAATGCCCGAATCGGGCACGGTGGTGGAAGTGGCGGCGGGCACCGGCCAGCATGCCGCCGCCTTCGCCGCCGCCTTTCCCGCCCTGACCTGGATTCCCAGCGAGCCCGACGCCGACCTGCGGGCGAGCATCGCCGCCTGGCGTGCCCATGCGAACCGGCCCAATCTGGCGGCGCCGGTGGCCCTGGATCTCACGGGAGACGACCCCTGGCCGGCCACGCCCTGTGCCGCCATCTATGCCTGCAATCTGCTGCACATCAGTCCCTGGACCGTCACCGAGGCGCTGATGGCCCGCGCCGGCGAGACCCTGAGCACGGACGGACCGCTGGTGATCTACGGTCCCTTCCTGGAAGGGGCGGCCACCGCCCCCAGCAATCACACCTTCGACCGTGATCTGCGGGCCCGCGATCCGGCCTGGGGCGTCCGTCCCCTGGCCGACGTGGAGGCGGAAGCCCGTCGCCACGGCCTGACCCTGCGCCGTCGGGTGGAGATGCCCGCCAACAACCGCCTGCTGGTCTTCCGCTGTCATTCGCGCTGGTGACACCGGTTCCTCTTGCGTCCGCCGTTAAGCCGCCCTTAATCTTAGGGAAAGAGCCCGGTCTTTGGCCACGGCCACCGGGCGGTTTCCTCACCCCGGCCCCACCCTGGGGCGCGGCCCAACGGAGGCGAGCAGAATGCGCGTCACACAGCCAGATCGCTTCGATCCGGCGCGGGCAGCCCGCCGGACCCTGCCCTCCCGCACCGAACCGGGCGTGCCGGAGCTGGATCCCGTCCGCCCGGGCCATACGCCCTGGGACGAGGGCAGCACCGTTCTCGACCGCCATGCGGAGGACTTCGACCGCACGGAACCCTGGAAGCGCCGGCGCCCCCCCGCCCGCCGCGACAACAAGGTCACCGGCGTGCGGCTGCCCGAGGAACAGGCCGGCACCCTGTTCGCCGCCCAGCCCGGCGGCCCCGGCAATCCCGATGCCACCCTTTTCGCGTCGGCCGTATCGCCGCAGGTGGGGGCCGAGGTCTACCGCGAGCGTGAGGATTCCCTCAAGGCCCTGGCCAACCAGGGGCAGGAACGGGCGGAACGCCAGAAACGCTGGCGGGAGATCATGGGCGGATAACCCCCAGGATTTTTGCTCCCCCCGGCCGTGATCTTCGCCGCCTCGGCCCCGGGGGCCGCATTTACAACAGCTAATACATAAGTTGCGTGATGCGAGTCACGGAGGGCTTGCGCCCCGGGGCGGCGGTGGCATACTGGCGTACTGGAAAGAACGGCTGTCCGCCCCGCCGAGAGTGGATCGCCCCCAATAAAATGGATAGAGCCGATTCACGCCGTCAATGGGCCCCGAGAATGGGGTCCCATTGACGGCGATAGGCTCTAAACAGAGAGCGCCCCATGACGGTAGCCACCGCCTTTGCGCCCGCCGCCACGCCTTTCCGTCTGGTTTCCGACTATCAGCCGGCCGGCGACCAGCCCGAGGCCATCACCCGCCTGGTGGAGGGCACCCACAATGGCGAAGTGGATCAGGTGCTGCTGGGCGTCACGGGCTCGGGCAAGACCTTCACCATGGCGCATGTGATCGCCGCCACCGGCCGTCCCGCCGTGGTGCTGGCCCACAACAAAACCCTGGCCGGCCAGCTCTATGCGGAAATGAAGGCTTTCTTCCCCGACAACGCGGTGGAATACTTTGTTTCTTATTACGATTATTATCAACCCGAGGCGTATGTTCCGCGCACGGACACCTATATTGAGAAGGACGCCTCCATTAACGAACAGATCGACCGCATGCGCCACGCCGCCACCCGCGCCCTGTTCGAGCGCCGGGACGTGGTGATCGTGGCCTCCGTCTCCTGCATCTATGGCATCGGCGCCCCGGAGACCTATGCGGAAATGGCCATCCCCGTGCCGGTGGGGGAAACCTTGCCTCGCCAGACCCTGCTGGAAGGGCTGGTGGCCTTGCAGTACAGCCGCAACGATATCGCCTTTCAGCGAGGCACCTTTCGGGTGCGCGGCGACGTGGTGGAGGTGTTCCCGGCCCACTATGCCGATCGGGCATGGCGCATCAGCCTGTTCGGCGACGAGGTGGAGAGCGTGGACGAGTTCGACCCCCTCACCGGCGAGCGCACCCAGCGGCTGACGGGGGTGACCATCTACCCCAACAGCCACTACGTGACCCCCCGCCCCACCCTCACCCAGGCCATCAAGGGCATCAAGGCCGAGCTCAAGGAACAGCTCGCCACCTTCAACGCCAACGGCAAGCTGTTGGAGGCGCAACGCCTGGAACAGCGCACCACCTTCGACCTGGAGATGATGGAGGCCACCGGTCACTGCAAGGGGATCGAGAACTACAGCCGTTATCTCACCGGCCGCCGTCCCGGTGAGCCGCCGCCCACCCTGTTCGAGTACCTGCCCGAGGACGCCCTGTTGTTCGTGGACGAAAGCCACGTCACCGTGCCCCAGATCGGCGGCATGTACCGGGGCGACTTTGCCCGCAAGTCGGTCCTGGCGGAGCACGGCTTCCGCCTGCCTTCCTGTGTGGACAACCGCCCCCTCAAGTTCGAGGAATGGGACCGCATGCGGCCGCAGACCGTGCACGTCTCCGCCACCCCCGGCCCCTGGGAACTGCAACGCACCGGTGGCATCACCGTGGAACAGGTGATCCGGCCCACGGGACTCATCGACCCGGTGTGCGTGGTGCGGCCGGTGGAGCACCAGGTGGACGACCTGCTGGCCGAGGCCCGGGCCTGTGCCGAACGCGGCCAGCGGGTGCTGGTGACCACCCTCACCAAACGCATGGCGGAGGATCTCACCGAATACCTGCACGAATCCCAGGTGCGGGTGCGCTATCTCCATTCGGACATCGACACCCTGGAACGGTCGGAGATCATTCGCGACCTGCGCCTTGGGGCCTTCGACGTGCTGGTGGGCATCAACCTGTTGCGGGAGGGCCTGGATATTCCCGAATGCGCCCTGGTGGCCATCCTGGACGCGGACAAGGAAGGCTTCCTGCGCAGCCGCACCTCCCTGATCCAGACCATCGGCCGCGCCGCCCGCCACGTGGACGGCCGGGTGATTCTCTACGCCGACACCATGACCGAGTCCCTGCGCTACGCCCTGGACGAAACCAACCGCCGGCGAGAAAAACAGCAGGCCTATAACGCCGAGAACGGTATTACGCCCGAATCGGTGCGCAGCCATATCGGCGATGCCCTGCATAGCGTCTATGAACAGGATTACGTCACCGTCACCCCGGGCACCGCCGACGAAGCCTTCGTGGGGCAGGACCGGGCGGCGGTGCGGGCGGACCTGGAAAAACGCATGCTGGCGGCCGCCGCCGACCTGGAGTTCGAGGAAGCGGCCCGCCTGCGCGACATGCTGCGCCGGCTGGAGGCCGAGGACCTGGACCTGCCCGGCCACGCGCTCGGGGCCGGTGCTGGCCCGTCCGGCGCCACCCACGCCAGCGGCCTCACCCAGACCCACGAGGCCCGTGACAAATCCGCCCGCAAGCGCCGCCGCGCCAAGGGCAAGACCGGAAGCGGCTCATGACCGATGCGCCCCCTGCCTCCACCGACTCCCAGCGCGGCTCCCGCTCCTGGAATAGCAACGCCGGCTCGACGGAACGGGTGCACGAAATCCGGCCCTTCCTCGACATCCTGGAAACGAAGCTGCACGCCCTGGCCCTGGACGCCCAGGTGGTGCTCAACAGCACGGCCCTGGAAGGTTTCGGCGCCTATGTGCGGCTGCGCAACCTGCTGTCCGAATGCCGGGCCCTGATCATCATCATCGAGGAACGGGTGCGTCAGGCCCGGGAGATGAACGAGCCCGTGGACGTATTCGAGGAAAAGCTGGCCCTGCTCACCACTCGATTGTGGGAAACCCTGCTGGGCACGGCCCTGCATTTCTTCCGCCAGATCTCCCACACGCCGGAACTGCCCCTGGGCTCCCGCGACGTGTTCATGCGCGAATTGCAAACCCTGCACGAAGCCCGCAAAACCCTGCGTCAGGAGCCCTTCACCCGGCATGTCCAGGAAGGCACCCTGGACGACCTGGATCTGGCGGAAAAACTGCTGCGGGAGATCATCGAACGGGCCCCGGGGCTATTGGAGCTGGGCTGAAAGGGAGGAAAGCCTAGAGCTTATCGCGGTCAATGGGACCCTTTTTTGGGTCCCATTGACCGCGTGAATCGGCTCTATCTATTTGTTGTAGAGCGGATTCACGCACCCAATCGGGTTCACAGCGTGAACCCGATTGGGTGCGATCCGCTCTAGAGCCTATCGCCGTCAATAGGACCCCTTTTTTGGGTCCCATTGACCGCGTGAATCGGCTCTATCTATTTGATTTAGAGCGGATTCACGCACCCAATCCGGTTCACAGCGTGAACCCGATTGGGTGCGACCCGCTCTATCCAAGAAGTGCCAAGCCCATGCCGCCCAGGGCACCGGTCAGCACCACCAGCCACGGCGGTGCTTTCCAAGCCATGAGCAACACGAAACAGCCCAAGGCCACGGTGAAGGCTTGCGCGTCGGTGATAGCGGTGGTGAACACGGGGTCATAGAGGGCGGCCCCGAGGATGCCCACCACCACCGCATTGGTGCCTTGCAGCGCCGAGCGGGCCCAGGCACGGCGACGCAGGGTGTCCCAAAAAGGGCAGCGCGCCCACCAAAATCAGATAGCCCGGCAGCACCACATGGCCACCGCCGAAGACCAACGCACCGGCCCGGTAAAAGCGGTCCAGCACCGCCAGGGCGCCGCTGCCCAGGGGGCCGGAAAGGCGGGTGGCGGTAAGGGCGAAGGCGCTCATGATCAGGGCCGAGGGCAGGGTGAACGCGGCGAAGGCGGCCAGCGCCCCCAGCCATCCTACCCGCATGAGCCCCAGCGCCACCCCCACCTGACTGGAGGTGGGACCGGGCAGGAACTGGCACAGGGCCACCAAATCGGCATAGGTCTCATCACCCAGCCAACGTCGGCGGGTCACCAGTTCGGCGCGGTAATAGCCCAGGTGGGCGATAGGACCGCCAAAGGAGGTGAGCCCCAGCTTGAGGAAAGCGATGAACACCTCGCCGACGCGGGCGGCCGAGGCTCCGGTGTGGTCCGCAAGACAGTCTCGTTCCGCCATGCTGCCCCTCCCCTGAGATGGCTGGCAATCTCCCGCGTGACGCCTCGCCGCTACAACACTTCCTGGAAACGCACCAGCCGGCCCACCGGCGCCTCCAGCAACTGGCCTTCCCGCATCACCACGTGGCCGCGGACCACCGTCATCAGGGGCCAGCCCATCACCTCCATGCCATCGAAGGGCGTCCAGCCGCAGCGGCTGGCGATCCACTGGTCGGTGATGCGGCGGCGGGTGTGCAGGTCCACCACCGTGAAATCGGCGTCATAGCCCAGGGCGATACGCCCCTTGTTGGCCACCCCATACACCCGCGCTGGCCCGGCGCTGACCAGATCACAGAACCGTTGCAGGCTGAGCCGTCCCGCGTTCACGTGGTCCAGCATCACCGGCACCAGGGTCTGCACCCCCGGCATGCCCGAGGGGCTGCGGGGATAGGGCTGTTCCTTCTCCGCCAGGGTATGGGGCGCATGGTCGGAACCGATCACGTCCACCAGGCCCTGTTGCAGCGCCTGCCACAGGGCCGCCCGATGGTGGCCGTCGCGCAGGGGCGGGTTCATCTGCGCCCGGCTGCCCAACCGTTCATAGGCCTCGGGCGCACTCAGGGTCAGGTGCTGGGGCGTGACCTCCATGGTGGCCAGGTCGCGGTTGGCCTGCAACAGCGGCACCTCGTCGGCGGTGGAGACGTGCAGCACGTGCACCCGGCGCCGCGCCGCCCGGGCCAGCCGCAACAGCCGTTCCGTGGCCCGGCGGGCGCTTTCCGCGTCCCGCCACTCGGCATGGGTGGCCACGGGGGCGCCCTCCGCCACCATGGCCTTGCGTTCCAGCAGGCGGGGTTCGTCCTCGCAGTGCACCGCCACCCGGCGCCGGCCGTGGGTGAGCACCCGCGCCAGGGTGTCGTCGTCGGCCACCAGCAGGCTGCCGGTGGAGCTGCCCATGAAGATCTTGATGCCGGCGCAGCCTTCCAGAAGCTCCAGGTCCTCCAGCAGGTCGGCGTTTTCGTCGGCCGCGCCCACGAAAAAGGCCACATCGCACCAGACCCGGTCCTGGGCGCGCCGCGCCTTGTCGCCCAGATCGCGGGCGGTGAGGGTGCCGGGTTTGGTGTTGGGCATCTCGAAAATGGCCGTCACCCCCCCCAGCGCGGCGGCGGCGGTGCCGGTGCCCAGATCCTCCTTGTGCTCCAGCCCCGGTTCGCGGAAATGCACCTGGCTGTCGATCACGCCGGGCAGCACGTGCAGCCCGGCCATGGACAGGCGCTGGGCCGCCCGGGCGCCGCCCAGGTCCCCGAGGGCGGCAATGCGGCCCTCGCGCACGCCGATGTCGGTGACGGTGATCGCGCCGCCGGCGGTGACACAACTGCCGCCGGCCAAGATGAGATCAAAGGCATGGTCCATGACGGGTACTCCCTCGCACGGGGCTGGCCGGTCCCTAGAGCCTATCGCGGTCAATGGGACCCAATTCTCGGGTCCCATTGACCGCGTGAATCGGCTCTATCTATTTGATTTAGAGCGGGTCGCGCCCACGGGTTCACAGCGTGAACCCGATTGGGTGCGACCCGCTCTAGCCGCCCACGGGTTCCGGCGCCTGACCGGCGGCCAGGGCACTGAGCAGGGTGATATACGCGCGCTGGGCCATCACCGGCGCGTGTTTCTCCGCATAGGTGGTTTCGCCGGCGCCCATGATGCGCTCCATCAGGGCCTCGTCCCGCATGCTGTGCACCAGCGTCTCCACCAGGGCGGGCCCATCGTCGGGCGGGCACAGCACGCCGTCAATACCCTCGGTGATGGCCAGGGTGGCGCCGCGGGTGGCCGTGCTGATCACCGGCAGGCCGGCCGCCCAGCCGCGCACCACCGGTTCCAGCCGGCCCTCCGCCCGTGCCGGCACCACCAGCACATCGGCGCTGGCCAGCACCGCGTCCACGCTCTGGCCCCGGTCCAGGAACCGCACCCGGTCCGCCACGCCCAGGTGATGGGCCTGGTGATGCAGGGCCTGATGGCGGGGCCCCCGCCCCAACAGCCACAGGTAGACCCCTGGCAGCTCCTTCAAGGCCGGCAACAGCAGATCCTGGCCCTGCTCGGGCACCAGGGACCCCACGCACGCCAGCAACGGCACGTCGGGCGGCGTGTCGTACTGGGCGCGGTCCAGCGGCGCCACCGTCAGCGGCATCAACAGCGGCGGCATGCGGTGCACCCGGCTGTCGTCCAACCCCGCCGCGCGCAGGCGGTCGGCGGTGAGGTGGTCGGTGGTCAGCACGTGGTGGCAGCGCACGAAGGGTGACACATCCACGGCGGAGGCCGCCCAGGCCGCGTGCATGAAATAGCCGCGCGGGGTGTAGCGGGTGGCCTGCTCGTGCCAGGTGAGCACCAGATCGGGGGTGAAGGTCTCCACCAGACGGCCGAAATGGCGTCGGGTGCGCCAGTCCAGGCGCTCGCCGAAGCGGGCCGTCTCCACCTGCACGCCCACCGCCTGCAGCGCTGTCACCTGCTGGGGGTTGGGGCGGATCAACACCAGTTGCCGGGGCGGCCGACGGGCCCCGGCCAGGGTGGCCAGCAGCCGCGTGAAGGTGGGATCCGTGTCCCCCCACGGCGCCGGCGCCAGCGCGTGCAACAGCTTCATGCCACGTCTCACCTTGTTGGGGGATGCCCCCCCCGTTCTACGCTCCCCGACCCCCGGGAATGCCCACAGGGTTGTCCAAGCGACGGCAAGGGTCAAGCACGGTGCATCAAGCTCTCGAACCGGCTTGCCACGTCGTCCCAATCACCGGTCAAGGAGCGGCGCGCCAATGCGCCGGCCCGGAGATGGCGCCACAGGGAATCATCGGTAAGCACCTGTCTGGCGCCCTCGGCAAAGGAGTCTTCGTCGGTCACGTGCAGGCCGCTTTCGCCGGGGGCCACCCGCTCGGCCAGGGCCCCCAGGGGCCGCACCACCGCCGGCAGCCCCAGGGCCTGGGCCTCGGCCACCGCCAGGGAGAACGTCTCGGGCTCCGGCGCCAGATACAGCAGCACCCGATGCCGGCGCAGGGCCGCCACCAGTTCGCGCCGGGGCAGGGGATCGGCCAGGGTGATGCCGTGGCGGGCCCAGGTGTCGGCGCGGGCCTGCAACGCTTCCTGGGCCCGGGCCGCTGCCCCGGTGAGCTGATAGGTGGCCGCGCCCGAATAGACCGTCAGGGTGGCGCCGGGCACCTTGGGCTGAATGGCCTGGCACCAAAGCGTCAGCATGGTCTCCAGGTTGCGGCGCGGATGGGTGACGATCACCGCCCGGGGCGGAGGCGGGGTCTCCGGCACCGGCTCGGCGGCCAGCACTTCCGGCGCCAGTCCCAGGGGGATCACCGTCTGTCCGCCCCGGGGGACCCAGCGGGGCCAGGTGGTGGCCTGCCACTGGCTGACGAATACCACCCGGGGGCGCACCCGGGCCAGCCGCAGGGCATAGCGGGGTTTGGCCACGAAACGGGCTTGGTTGTGAATCCAGAACAGCCGGGTGCGGGCCCGTGGGGCCCAGGTGAGCAGGCGGTCGCTGCGGTTGTCGATGTAGAGATCACAGGCCGGCGCCGCGGCCCCCGCCAGCGGGGTCCAGGTCACGCCCTTGTGGTGGAGAGGGGCGGCACAGCGGTTGTGCACGGAGACCGCGTGCCCCCGGGCGGCCAGGGCCTCGGCCAGGGCCACCACCGCCGATTCCGCCCCGCCCAGGGGGGTGGTGGCGGCCATGGCGCCATCGAAGGCCAGACCGTCGTCGGCGATCACGATCCGGGACACGGGGGGTCCTCTTCCAATCGGGCCTTGAGCTTGGACAGGAGGGGATAGAGCCCCGCGAACAGGGCAATCAGGAAGCCATAGCCGCCTTCCCGATAGCCCCGCCGCCGGAGGTAGCACTTGAAGAAACGGGAAAACAGGCGCCGCACGTCTCCGGCCAGACCGCCCGTGCGTCCGGCCGCCCGCAGGTCCCGGGCGCGCAGGGTGGAATAGCGGTCCAGGCGGTGGATCATGTCGGAAATGTCCCGGTCCACATAGTGGTCCAGGCGTGCCTTCAGCAGCCCGCCCCGGCGGCCGGTGAGGGTGAGGGACGGATGTACCCGTTCCGGCCCCCAGCGCTTGGCCCCGCGCCGGAACAACCCGGGATAAGCGCCCTTGCCGAAGGAGCCGCCCCAGCCATGGCGCACCCGCCGCCGGCCGATATAGTTATCCACGGGAATATACAGATAATCCGCCTGGGTGGTGGCGATGACCGCGCGGATTTCCTCGGCTAGCGCCGGCGGCACCCGCTCGTCGGCGTCCACCTCCAGGATCCAGCCCTCGGGGCAGGCGTCGATGCCAGCGTTGCGGCGCTCTCCCTCCAGGGCGAAGGCGCCGGTCACCCGCCGGTCGGTGAAACGGGCGGCAATGGCGGGACTGGCATCGGTGCACTTGTCCAGCACCACCACCAGATGATCGCAGAAGGTCAGCCGCTCCAGGCAGGCGGCCAGTTGGTGTTCCTCGTTGTGCACCGTCACCAGGGCGGTGAGCACGGGCGCGGTCATGATCCCTCCGCCAGCAGAGCCTCGGCCGCCGCCGTTACCCGCGTCACCGGCAGCCCCTCCATCATGCACCCCACGGTGGCGTAGTGGAAACTGCCCGGCGGGCACAGGGCATCATAGGACAGGTCCGTGCGCACGGCCCGGGCCCGGGGGCCCCACGGCGCATAATGTTCTTCCCGGCTGGGGCCGAACAGGCCCAGGGTGGGCGCGCCGGCCGCCGCCGCCAGATGCATCAGTCCCGAATCGTTGCCCACATAGAGGGCCACCCGCCGCAACGCCGCCGCCAGCACCGGCAACGGGGCCTGTCCCACCAGGTCGATCACCGGTCCCGACCGGGCCAGGGGCTGCAACACCGCATCGGCTGCGGCCCGTTCCTCCGCGCCCGGCCCCGCCAGCACCGCCACCGCCGCCCCAGGCCGAGGGCCGTTGGGGGCGGTGAGGGCCTGGGCGGTGGCCACGAAACGCTCCGCCGGCCACACCTTGGCCCGCCAGTTGGCGGTGGGGCCCAGGGCCAGCACCGGCCGGTCCGCCGGGATCAGGGCCGCCGCCGCGGCCTCGTCCGCCGGCGTGGTCCACACCCGCGGCGCCGGCGGCGGGCTCACCCCGAGAAAACGCGCCAGACTCTCCACCCGATGACAGGTGGGGTCCGCCTTGCCCTGGCGACGGCGGCGCCAGGCGGGCAGGCCCCAGCCCAGGGCCGAGCCCCGCAAGTCCACCACCAGCGACCACGGCCGGGTGACCGTCTGTCGCCACAGCCGCCACCAGTGGCCACTGTGGCGTTGTTTGGGCATGGGCAGCAGCCGCTCCAGCCCCGGCACCGCCGCGAACAGGGGCGCCGGCACCGGCCCTGCCGCCACCGTGACGCGGGCGCCGGGGTGGCGGCTGAGCAGATGATCCAGCAGCCCGGTGCTCAGCACGGCATCCCCCAGGCGGGTACTGGTGATGAACAACAGGCGCATGGCGGGGCTTTCAGTTACAGAAAGGTGGAATGGCCGTCACGGAACGGGAAACGGCACCTCAGCGCCACAGGCGTTCGAACTCGGCGGCCACCCGGTCCCAGCTACGGTCGGCCTGCATCATGCGGGCATCGCGGGACAGGGACCAGAACAGGGACTCATCGGTCAGCACGGACACGGCCACATTGGCGAAGGCTTCGGCATCGGGGACCAGATAGCCGGTCTGACCGTTGCGAACCCGCTCCCCGGCGGCGCCCCGGGCGCGGGCCACCGCCGGCAGCCCCGTGGCCTGGGACTCGGCCAAGGTGGCGGCCATCATGTCGCTTTCCACCCCGGGATAGAGGTGCACCCGTGCCTCGCGGTACAGGGCGGCCATGCCCGGATCGGCGTGGGGGGCCAACACCACCACCCCCTCGGGCGCCAGGGGTCGTACCCGTTCCACCAGCGGGGCCAGGGTTTGGTCGGGGGTTTCTCCGGCCAGTCCCCGGGCCAGGCCGGCGGAGACCACCTGCAATTCGGCCCCTGGCACGCGGGGGCGGATCACCTCGGTCCACAGGGTCAGCAGCCAGTCCAGATCATGGCGCGGGTGGGTGGTGACCACCGCCCGGGGGGGATCGGCGGGCACGCGGGGGGCTTCGTCCCGATAGACGTCGTTCACGCCCGGCGCCAGCACCACGGTGCGGAAGTCCCGCCACGGCCGCCAGTCGGCGCGGTGGGCCTCCCCCTGCATCAGCACCACCGGCCGCACCCGGTCCATGGGCCGCTGGCTGGCCGGGCGATTCAGGTAGCCGGCCGGGGAGGTGACCCACAGGGCGTGGTGTCGGGCTTCGGGCACCGTTTCCAGCAGGGCGGCGCGGCGGAAAGCCACCAGCACATCGGTGCGGGCCGGGCGCGCGCCCTCCCAGCCCACCCACTCGGCCCCCGCGAAGGTGCCGGGGTGGGGGGCGCGATTGATCACCACCACCTCGTGCCCGCGCCGGGCCAACGCGCCGGGCAGGGCCGCGAAGGCCTTTTCCGCGCCGCCCAGGGGCCGTGCCTCGGGGGTGACGGGATCGAAGGCCAGGGAGTCGTCCACGAACGTGATATGCATGCCGGCGTTATACGCCGCCCACCCGCCCGGGACAAGCGGGCCTTGCGCCCCGGGGGGGCGGGGGCTATCACTGTAAGGTGCCGCGTTAGCGCGGATCGCATCCAATCGGATTCACGCTGTGAACCCGATTGGGCGCGTCACTCCGCTCTAAATCAAAGGGATAAAGCCGATTCACGCGGTCAAGGGGACCCGAGAATTGGGTCCCCTTGACCGCGATCGGCTCTAGGGCCGGGTGGCGCGGTTGTCCTGATCCCGAAACGCCGCAACGATGATCACGCCCTCATGACCCTGACGCCTTCCTTCTCCGGCCCCGAGGCCCTGATTCCGCTGCTGCTGGTGGAGGACAACAACGGCGACGCCCGGTTGGTGCGGGAGCTGTTGCAGGAAGCCTACCAGGGCCCCGGCTTCACCGTCACCCACGTCCACACCCTGGCCGAGGCCGAGGCCCGTCTGGAGGCCGAAGCCTTTCCGGTGGTGTTGCTGGACCTGGGATTGCCCGATTCCTCCGGCCTCGCCAGCGTGGAGCGCGTGCACGCCAAGGCGCCTGATGCCGCATTGGTGGTGCTTACCGGCCTGGACGATCAGCGCATGGCCCTGGACGCCCTGCACGTGGGCGGCCAGGACTATCTGGTGAAGGGCGCCGCCGACGGCGACCTCATCGCCCGCACCCTGCATTTCGCCTTGGAACGGCAGCAGAACCAACACGCCCTGCATCGCAGCCGGGAGCGGTATCGCACCCTGGTGGAGCGGGCCCCGGAAGCCATCGTGTTGGTGGACGAGTCGCGGACCATTCACTATGCCAATCCGGCCACGGCGTGCCTGCTGCGGGTGGCCCAGACCGACGAACTGGTGAAGACGTCGCTCCTGGACTGGGTGACCCCCCGCTGTCACGCCCTGGTGATCGAAACCCTGGACCGGGCCCTGGCGGCCGATCCGTCCTCGGCCCGGGAGTGTGTTTTCACCGCCACCGACGGGTCCCCGCGTGAAGTGGAATTCGTGGCCGTGCCGGCCTTCGAGGGGGACGGCCCCAGCCTGCAAGTGTTGATTCGCGACATCAGCGATCGTCTGGCCCGCGCCCGCTATGAGCGCATGACGGCCGCCGTGTTCGAGACCGCCGGCGAGGCCATGATGATGACCGATGCCCATGGCCGCATCGAGGCGGTGAACCCGGCCTTCACCACCATCACCGGCTATACCCTGGACGAAGTGCGGGGCCGCACGCCCCGGCTGCTGGCTTCGGGCCGGCACGATAATGCCTTCTACACCGACATGTTCGCGGAACTGGGGCGCACCGGCCGCTGGCAGGGGGATATCTGGAATCGCCGCCGCGACGGTGAGGTCTATGTGCAGCGTTTGACCATCACCCGTGTCACCGACGACGCCGACGCCGTGACCAACTATGTGGCCGTGTTCAGCGACGTGACCGAGGAAAAACGGGTCACCGAACGCATTCGCTATCATGCGGAATACGATGCCCTGACCGGCCTGCCCAATCGCCTGCTGCTGCTGGACCGCCTGAAGCAGGGCATCGAGGAAGCCCGCCGCGACGAGGGCACCCTGGCCTTGTTGTTCGTGGACCTGGACGGCTTCAAGCCCGTGAACGATACCCACGGCCACGTGATGGGCGACCGGGTGCTGCAGGAAGTGGCCCGGCGCCTCGCCGCCTGCGTGCGCAACAGCGATACCGTGGCCCGCCTGGGCGGCGACGAATTCGTCATTCTGCTGCGCCAGTTGCAGCACCGCGATGACGCCATCCGCGTCACATGCCAGGCCCTCAGAGCCTTGCAGAAACCCTTCCCCCTTGATAACGTAGTCATCCAAATAGGGGCCAGTATCGGCCTTGGGTTCTTCCCGCATGACGCGAAAGACGCCAGCGACTTGATGCAGCAGGCCGACGAGGCCATGTATGAAGCTAAGCGCCAGGGCAAGGGGACCTTCGCTCTGGCAGGGGATAGGGATGCCGTCGGCCCGCGTCCGGACGGGATTCCCCAACGCTCCCACGGACGCGAGGGGCAGGGGAGAGGCGAAAATGGCGGCGACGGGAAAGACGGAACCACGGACGGGCCCCGGCCAGCAGATCTCATTTTAGCAAAAAGGGGCTTTGCGTCGGACTCAGGATGTGA
>CAZHRQ010000065.1:0-14204 GCA_964535075.1 uncultured Rhodobacterales bacterium
TAGAGCGGAGTCACGCACCCAATCCGGTTCACAGCGTGAACCCGATTGGGTGCGACCCGCTCTAGGGTGAAGGACGAGGCGGCGGTTACCGCAGCACGTTGCGGCCGTGGAAGCGGCCCACGGGTTCCAGTTCCTCCTCGATGCGGATGAGCTGGTTGTACTTGGCCATGCGGTCGGTGCGGGAGGCGGAACCGGTCTTGATCTGACCCGTGTTGCAGGCCACCGCCAAGTCGGCGATGGTGGAATCCTCGGTCTCGCCAGAGCGGTGGGAGATCACCGCCGTATAGCCCGCCTTGTGGGCCATTTCCACCGCCGCCATGGTCTCGGTCACGGTCCCGATCTGGTTGACCTTGATCAGGATGGAGTTGGCGATCCCGTCCTCGATGCCCCGTTGCAGACGCTCGGTGTTGGTGACGAACAGGTCATCGCCCACCAACTGCACACGATCCCCCAGGGCCGTGGTCATGGCCTTCCAGCCATCCCAGTCGTCCTGGGCCAGACCGTCCTCGATGGAGAGAATGGGGTAGCGGTTGGCCAAATCCTCGTAGAACGCGATCATGCCCTCGGCATCCAGGCTCTTGCCCTCGCCCTTCAGCTCATAACGGCCGTTCTCATAAAACTCGGAGGAAGCGGGGTCCAGGGCGATCCACATGTCCTCGCCGGGCACATAGCCGGCGCTTTCCATGGCCTTGACGATATGGGCCAGGGCTTCGTCGGCGCTTTTCAAGTTGGGGGCAAACCCGCCCTCGTCACCTACGTTGGTGTTATAGCCGCCGGCGGCCAGGTCCTTTTTCAGCGCGTGGAACACTTCCGCCCCCATGCGCACCGCCTCGCCCAGGGTGGGGGCGTTGGCCGGCACCACCATGAACTCCTGCAGATCAATGGGGTTGTCGGCGTGCACACCGCCATTGAGGATGTTCATCATGGGGACCGGCAGCAGGTGGGCATGAACGCCCCCCAGATAGCGGTAGAGGGGCAGACCCGACTCCTGCGCCGCCGCCTTGGCCGCCGCCAGGGAAATACCGAGCAGGGCGTTGGCGCCCAGGCGGCTTTTGTTGGGCGTGCCGTCGAGATCGATCATGGTCTCGTCCAGCAGCATCTGCTCTTCCACGTCCAGGCCCGAGAGCGCCTCGAACAGCTCGCCGTTGACGGCATCCACCGCCTTCAGCACGCCCTTGCCGCCATAGCGCTTGTCGTCGCCATCGCGCAGTTCCACCGCCTCGTGCACCCCGGTGGAGGCGCCCGACGGCACCGCCGCCCGGCCCATGACCCCGCTTTCCAGGATCACATCCACTTCGACAGTGGGGTTGCCCCGGCTGTCGAGGATCTCGCGCGCATGAATGTCGATGATGGCCGTCATAGCCGTTCTCCCAGCTTCACGATTCGGTGGTGGACAAAACCGGGGTCGCCTTGGCCAGGCGATCCAGGTCCCGCAGGCACTGCAACAGCCCCGGCATGTCCCGCAGGGGGATCATGTTGGGGCCGTCGCTGGGGGCATGATCGGGATCGGCATGGGTTTCCATGAACACGGCGGCCACTCCCACGGCCACCGCGGCCCGTGCCAGCACCGGGGCGAACTGCCGTTGCCCCCCGGAGGTGGTCCCCTGCCCCCCCGGCTGCTGCACTGAGTGCGTCGCGTCGAACACCACCGGACACCCGGTGGACGCGGCCATGATGGGCAGGGCGCGCATGTCCGACACCAGGGTGTTGTAGCCGAAACTGGCGCCCCGTTCACACACCAGAACGTTACGATTTCCCCCGGCCTCCACCTTGGCCACCACCTGGGTCATATCCCAGGGCGCCAGGAACTGGCCCTTCTTGATATTGAGGGGCCGGCCGGTGGTGGCGGCGGCCACCAGCAGGTCCGTCTGCCGGCACAGGAAGGCCGGAATCTGCAACAGGTCCACCACCTCGGCCACCGGGGCGCACTGTTCGGGCAGGTGGACGTCGGTCACCACCGGGCATCCCACTTCGGCCCGCACTGCCGCCAGAATCTCCAGGCCCTCCGCCATGCCCACGCCCCGATGGCTGCCCAGGCTGGTGCGGTTGGCCTTGTCGAAGGACGACTTGTAAACCAGCGGCATGCCCAGCACGTCGGTCATGGTTTTCAGGGCCTGGGCCGTTTCCAGGGCGTGGGCGCGGCTTTCGATGGCGCAGGGCCCGGCGATCACCGTCAGGGGCCGGTCGTTGGCCACGGCATGGGGGCCGATGGCCACCGTGCGCGGCGGTACGGGTTGGGTCTCGCTCATGGGGATCCCTCTGGGGTTGGGCTCACGACGCCAGCAGGGGGCGCGGCGGAGCAACAGTCATGGACGGACGGTGTCCCGGCCCGGCTACACCATGCGGCTCTGGCGCACGGCGGCGGCCACGAAGGCGGTGAACAGCGGATGGGGATCAAAGGGCTTGGACTTGAGCTCGGGGTGGAACTGCACCCCCACGAACCAGGGATGCCCGGTCAGTTCCACAATTTCCGGCAGCCGACCGTCGGGCGACATGCCGGAGAACACCAGTCCCGCGCCCTCCAGCGCCGCCCGGTACCCGGCGTTGACCTCGTAGCGATGGCGGTGGCGTTCCTCCACTTCGTCCCGGTCATAGATGGTGCGGGCCAGACTGCCGGGCTTGAGCCGGCAGGGATAGGCCCCCAGACGCATGGTGCCGCCCAGGTCGGTGCTTTCATCCCGCTGTTCCACGCTCTCGCCCCGGGCCCATTCGGTCATCAGCCCCACCACCGGTTCCTCCGCCGGGCCGAACTCGGTGGAGCCGGCGTTGGGAATGCCGGCCAGACTGCGCGCCACCTCGATCACCGCCATCTGCATGCCGAAACAGATGCCCAGGTAGGGCACCCGGTGTTCCCGGGCGAAGCGCACGGCGGCGATCTTGCCGGCCGCGCCCCGCTCGCCGAAGCCCCCGGGCACCAGGATGCCGTGCATGTTCTCCAGCCGCTGTACCGCGTCCTCGGATTCGAACACCTCGGAATCGATCCACTCCAGCCGCACCCGTATATTGTTGGCGATGCCGCCATGGGCCAGGGCCTCGGCCAGGGATTTGTAACAGTCCACCATGCGGGTGTATTTGCCGACGATGGCCACGGTGACCTCGCCTTCCGGCTGCAAATGCCGGTGGGCGATTTCCTGCCACCGGGACAGGTCGGGGGGCTCGCTGGCGTCCAGACCGAAGTGCCGGCACACCTCCACATCCATGCCCTGCTCGTGATAGCTGATGGGCACCTGATAGATGGTGGCCACGTCCTGGGCGGCGATCACCCGCCGGTCGCTGACGTTGCAGAACAGGGCAATCTTGCGCCGCTCGCTTTCGGGAATGGGTTTTTCGCTGCGGCACATGAGAATGTGCGGCTGGATGCCCACCGACAGCAGTTCCTTCACCGAGTGCTGGGTGGGCTTGGTCTTCAACTCGCCGGCGGTGGCGATGTAGGGCAGCAGGGTCAGATGGATGAACAGGGCCTGTTCCCGCAGTTCGTTGCCAAGCTGACGAATGGCCTCCAGAAACGGCAAGCTTTCGATATCGCCCACGGTGCCGCCGATCTCGCACAGGCAGAAATCGGCGTCATCGGTATCCCGCAGCACGAAATCCTTGATGGCGTCGGTGACGTGGGGGATCACCTGCACGGTGGCGCCCAGATAGTCGCCCCGCCGTTCCCGCTGGATCACATCGAGATAGATCCGGCCGCTGGTGACGTTGTCCGACCGCCGCGCCGCCACGCCGGTGAAGCGCTCATAGTGCCCCAGGTCCAGATCCGTTTCGGCGCCATCGTCGGTGACGAACACCTCCCCATGTTGCAGGGGACTCATGGTACCGGGGTCCACGTTCAGGTAGGGATCCAGCTTGCGCATGCGCACGGTATAGCCCCGGGCCTGCAACAGAGCGCCCAGCGCCGCTGCCGCCAGTCCCTTGCCCAGCGACGACACCACCCCGCCGGTGATGAAGATATAGCGCGTCATGCTCGCCACCCCTGCCAAGCACGGCCCGGGACCGGGCCTCCGCGACGGCGAGACCTCCCGCCGCCGTTCCCCTGTTCTTTTATCGCGACTTTTTCCGCGACCCGCGACCCGATTCTAGCGCGCCAGCGGCACACTCTCTAGCGCGCCAGAGGCACACTGGGGCTGCTGTCCTGGGCGTCGCTGCCGCTGCCGTCTTCGCCCGCCGTGTCTCCGGCTGCCGGCACCGATGGCATGGCGTCGGCCTCGGTCCCCTCCGCTTGAGGAGTCGCCTGGTTCGGGGCCGCGGCGGGCGCGGTCAGGGGCGAGTCTTCCAGCAACGGCCGGTCCTCGCGGTGGCTGGCCATGAGAGCCAGGATCATGCTGGTGGCGAAGAAGGCGGCGGCCAGCAGGGTGGTGCCCCGGGTCAGCAGGTTACCGGCCCCCCGGCTGCTGACGAGACCGCCCATGGCGTTGCCTCCGCCGATGCCCAGGGCACCGCCCTCGCTTTTCTGCAGCAGGATCAATCCCACCATGGCGATGCAGATCAACAGATGGATGACGAGCAGGACCGTGATCATAACCTGATTCCGACTCCGAAAAAATCCGGCGGCCCGGAAACGGACGCGCCGGACACCAAGGGGTCCGGCGGCCTAGAGAGCATGTCCGTTGCGGCGGGGGTCCGCCGGTCTGTTCCGTTCATAAAGCGCCGGGCCGGGGCCTGTGACAGGCCCGGCGCGTGGCAAACCCGGGGAGGGTTTTACCCTTCCCGACCCGCCCTTGGCTAGAGGGAAATCGGTTTCCCCCTACCCCTTTGGCCTTACAAGCACTTCTCGGCGATGCCCCAGAAGCTGTCCGATTTAAGGCTGGCACCGCCGATGAGGCCGCCATCCACGTTGTCCAGGGCCAGCAGCTCGGCGGCGTTTTCCGGCTTCACGGACCCGCCGTAGAGCACCCGGATGGTGTGCCCCATGTCCTCGCCGAACAGGGCGCACATATCTTCCCGCACCATGTCGTGGACCTTGGCCACGTCATCGGGGGTGGGCGTGAGGCCGCTGCCGATGGCCCACACCGGTTCGTAAGCAATGACGGTGTTGGCGGGATTGCTGCCCTTGGGCACGGAGCCGGCGATCTGCTGCTTCACCACATCCAGGGTGCGACCGGCCTCATGCTGTTCCTGGGTTTCGCCGATGCAGACGATGGTGGTGAGACCGTGGCGGTGGGCCGCCGCCACCTTGGCGGCCACGTGCTGATCGCTTTCGTGGTGCTCGTCACGCCGTTCCGAGTGGCCCAGGATCACGTGGGTGCAGCCCAGGGCGGCCAGCAGCGCCGGCGAGACATCACCGGTGTGGGCGCCCTTGTCCTGGTGGTGGCAGTTCTGCGCCCCCAACATCACGCCGCTGTCGGCGATGGCCTCGCCCACCACCGTCAGCAGGGGAAAGGGCGGGCAGATCACCATGTCGAAGGGAGCGTCCGCCAGGGCCCGCCGGCGTTCGGCCACATCCCGAGCCAGGCCGATGCTGTCTTCGAGCAGGCCGTTCATCTTCCAATTGCCGGCGATCATGGGACGTCGGGGAGTCGTCATGGCAGGACGTATCCTTGTTGCAGGTCCAGGGGTCGCGGGCGGCCACCGGGCCGGCCCGGGTTCCCCCGGGTCATAGCACGACCGGCCCGGGGCTGCCAAACATCTCCCCACCGCCGCTTGCAGGCGCGGGGTCGGACTTCTATGATGCGCGCTCTATCCGTCGCGGCGTCTCCGGAAACCCGTGTTTTCAGGGCGACCCTGGGACGTCCACCATTACCGGTCCGTATCACGAGGTCCATTACCATGCTCGGGGCATTACGCAAGGGCGCCACCACCTGGTTGGCCAAAATCCTGTTCGGAGTCCTGATTCTCAGCTTCGCAGCCTGGGGAATCGGCGACATCGTTCGGGAGTTGGGCGAGGCGCCCCCGGCCATCGAGGTGGGCGACGTGGACATCCCGCGCGAGGAAATCACCCGCACCCTCACCGAGCGGGTGGAACGCCTGCGGCCGGTCCTGGGCCCCGACTTCACACTGGCCCGCGCCCGGGAAATGGGCATGGAGCAAATGGTGGTTCGGGAGCTCGTGAACCAGGCGCTGTTGCGGCAGGAAGCCCAGCGCCTGGGGCTGGTGATCCCCGACGCCATGGTGCGCGACACCATCACCGGCATTCCCGAGTTCCAAAACGACCTGGGCGATTTCGACCGCGACCGCCTGCGGGTCTTTCTCTCCCGCTCCGGCCTCACCGAGGAAGGCCTGATCGCCAACGTGCGGGAAGACCTGCAACGGTCGGCCCTGGTGCAGGCGGTGGGCGAGGCCGTGCGCGTCCCCGAGCGCATGGCCCGCACCCTGTGGCAGGTGCGCAACGAACAGCGCACTGCCGAGGTGGTGGCCCTGCCCTACGACTCCTTCTCCACCCCCGCCCCCACCGAACAGGCCCTCAAGGACTATTACGAGGCACACCCCGATGCCTATATGGCCGCGGAAACCCGGGGCGTGACAGCGGTGGTGGTCAGTGCCGCCGATCTGGCCCCCACCCTCGCCGCCACCGACGAAGAAATCGAACAGGCCTACGACATCAACCTGGACCGTTTCCGCACTCTCGGGGAACGGGATGCCGCCCAGATCCTGTTCGATAACGAGCCGGCGGCGGCGGCGGCCGTCACCGCCATCCGTAGCGGCACGCCCTTCGCCGAGGCCGCCCCGGCGGGCAACCCGCCCATGACCCTGACCGACGTCAGCCCCGACGATTTGCCCGAAGCGGCGGCCCAGGCCGTGTTCTCGGCCACGGAGGGCACGGTCACCGACCCGGTGCGCTCGCCCCTGGGATGGCACGTGTTCCAAGTCACCCGGGTGGTGCCCGAGACCACCCAACCCCTGAGCGCGGTGCGGGAGGAAGTGGCCGAACTGGTGCGGCAGGAAAAGGCCCTGGAGGGGGTCTATGACCTGTCCACCGAGTTGGAAGACGCCCTGGCCGGCGGCGCCACCCTGGAAGAGGCGGCGGAGAGCCTGACTCTCACCCTGCTGGAAAGCCCGGGGATCACCCGTGAGGGCACCCGCCCCAATGGCACCGCCGCCGAGGGGCTGCTGACCGATGATGCCTTCCTGGAGGTGCTCTTCACCACCGAGGAAGGACAGCAAAGCTTCCTCAACGAGACCGATACCGGGGCCTACGTGCTGCGGGTGGATCATGTGACCCCGGCCCAGCCCCGCCCCCTGGCCGAGGTGCGGGACGCCGTTACCCAGGATTGGACCGCCGAACAACAGCGGCAGGCCGCCCGCAACGCCGCCGACGCGGCCGCCCTGGCCCTGAGCGAAGGCAGCACCACCCTTGCCGACGTGGCGGCCGAACACGGCACCACGGTGGCCACGATGGGCCCCTTCACCCGCGACGGTCAGGGGGCGCCCGCGTTGCCCGGCGACCTGGTGACGGCCCTGTTCGCCGCCGAAGGGGCCGGGGCGGTGAAAACCGCGCCCGCCGGCGAGGCCGCCCTGATCGCCCGACTGGCCACCATCACCGAGCCCGAACCCAAAGGGAATGCCGTGGCGGTGCTGGCGGAAACCCTGTCCGGGGGACTGCGGCAGGATGTGTCCGCGGCCTTCCTGGCCAGCCTGCAACAACGGTATCCGGTGCGCATCAATCAGGCCCGACTGGGTGAGGCCCCGTGAGGCCCGCCCCGGTTCCCTGCCCTTGGGAGGTCCCCGCATGACCGCTTCGTCTGCGTCCCCGTTTCCGGTCCATCCCGCGCGCGCCGATTTCGTGGCGGGCTTGCGTGCCGGCACGCCGCAGGTGGTGTGGACGACCCTGCCCGCCGACCTGGACACCCCCATTGCCGCCTATCTGAAGATTTGCGGCCGGGCGCCCATGAGCTTCCTGCTGGACAGCGTGGAAGGCGGGGCCACCCGGGGGCGTTACACGGTGCTGGGCGGCCGGCCCGATGTGGTGTGGCGCTGCCGCGGCGACCGGGCAGAGGTCAACCGCACCGCCCTCACCGACCCCGGCGCCTTCACGCCCGACCCCCAGCCGCCGCTGGAGTCCCTGCGCGCCCTGGTGGCGGAAAGCCAGTGTCCCCTACCGCCGTCGCTGCCGCCGCTGGCGGTGGGGGTCTATGGCTTCATGGCCTACGACATGGTGCGGCAGGTGGAGACCCTGCCCGACGACAATCCCGATCCCCTGGACCTGCCGGACAGTCTCTACCTGCGGCCCACCATCACGGTGGTGTTCGATAACATCAAGCACATGGCCACCGTGGTCACCCCCGTGTGGCCCGACCCGGCCCTGACGCCAGAGGCCGCCTATGAGGCCGCCCGGGACCGTCTGGCCGCCGTCCTCGCCGACCTGGACAAGCCTGTGGCCCACCACCCTCGGGCGGCGGCCGGACCGGTATCGGCACCGACGAGCAACATGACACGGGACGCCTTCCACGCCATGATCCGCAAGGGCAAGGAATACATCGCCGCCGGCGACGTGTTCCAGGTGGTGCTGTCCCAGCGCTTCACCCTGCCCTTTGCCCCCTGGGCCTTCGATCTCTACCGCACCCTGCGCCGCCTCAACCCGTCGCCGTTCATGTTCTATCTGGACCTGGATGGCTTCCAGCTGGTGGGCGCCAGCCCGGAAATCCTGGTACGCCTGCGGGGCGACACGGTCACCATCCGCCCCATCGCCGGCACGCGCCCCCGGGGCGCCACCCCGGCGGAGGACCAGGCGCTGGCCGAGGACCTGCTGGCCGATCCCAAGGAGTGCGCCGAACACCTGATGTTGCTGGACCTGGGCCGCAACGATGTGGGCCGCGCCGCCACCATCGGCAGTGTCAGGGTAACGGCGCAGATGATGGTGGAATACTACTCCCACGTGATGCACATCGTTTCCAACGTGGAGGGCACCCTGCGGCCCGGCTGCGACGCCATGGACGCCCTCATGGCCGGCCTGCCGGCGGGCACCGTCTCCGGCGCCCCCAAAGTGCGGGCCATGGAAATCATCGACGAACTGGAACCGGTGCGACGGGGATTCTATGCCGGCTGTGTGGGCTATTTCGCCGGCAACGGCGATATGGACACCTGTATCGCCTTGCGCACGGGCTTGGTGAAGGACGAGACCCTTACCGTACAGGCCGGCGGCGGTATCGTGTACGACAGCGATCCCGACGCCGAATATCAGGAAAGCTGCAATAAGGCCCGCGCGCTTCTCCGTGCCGCCGAAGAAACCCTCGGCGGCACGGACCGCTGACCTTATCGCGGCACACTAGAGCGGGTCGCACCCAATCGGGTTCACGTTGTGAACCAGATTGGGTGCGTGAATCCGCTCTAAATCAAATAGATAGAGCCGATTCACGCGGTCAATGGGACCCGAGAATTGGGTCCCATTGACCGCGATAGGCTCTAGAGCGGATCGCTACTCCAGAACCGGTGTCCTTTGGTCCGCGGGGGCCAGGGCGTGGAGCATGGCGACAAGGTTCTCCCGCACCCGGGGATCCCGAATGCGATAGAAAGCGCGCACCAGCTCCAGGGTTTCCCGCCGCGCCAGCGACTCGTCGTCTTCCGCGGCAGACTCTCCGGTTTTATGCCCCGGTACATCCTGGAAAAAGAACGAGACCGGCACGTTCAGCACCCGGCTGATGCTGTACAGACGGCCGGCGCTGATGCGGTTGCCACCCCTCTCGTATTTCTGGATCTGCTGAAAAGACACGCCCAGCGCTTCCGCGAGCCGTTCCTGGCTCAGTCCCAGCATGGTGCGGCGCAACCGCACCCGGTTTCCCACGTGCTCGTCAATGGGATACCCGACCTCTTCCTTCAAACGGGGCACTTCTTCCTCTCCATTATCGTACACATCCCAGCGTTGAGTCCCAACCTCTTGTTCTATACCGCACTCCCTCGACCATGGGCCAGTCTTTTTCTTAGCACCCTAGCCATGCGGCGTAATCCATATTGATTACCTTCTGGGTCTTGAGGGATGCATTTGGGGTTTGGCGGGGGTATAGTCCTGGTTGTCACCCTGTGGCCCTTGCCAGGAGATATGGCCATGAGCACCCCCCCCGGCTCCTTTGTGTGGAACGAACTGATGACCCGCGACCCCGAGGCCGCGGCCCGTTTCTATGGCGCGGTCCTGGGCTGGACCGTGAAGGCGTGGCACACCCCCGGCGAGGAAGATCGCCCTCCCTATCACCTGTGGATTCAGGAGGGCGATGACCAGCCCGAAAAAGGCGGCATGATGAAAATGGACGGCCCCGACTTCACCGATGTGCCGCCCCACTGGATGGCCTACGTGAAAGTCGCCAACCTGAAAGACACGGTGGCCAAGGTGGCCACCCAGGGCGGCACCGTGCTGCTGCCGCCCCTGTTCATTCCCGAAGTGGGGGACATCGCCGTGTTCCGTGATCCCGAGGGCGCGGTGCTGGGCCTGCTGCAGCCCGTGGGCCCGTGCGTCTGACCCCGATCCGCCGAGGGAGAGAGGGGGCTGTTTTTCTCCCCTCTCGTCCCCGTGCCCCCGGTCGTGATACCCTCCGCGTCATCGCGCCAACCTGTCCTTCCGCGGGACAGGCTGTGTCGCCCGTTTGACCCGAAGGGAACTGCGCTATGCACCTGGAACCCATTCATACCGAAGGATTGGGCCACCTGTCGTATGTGGTGGCCGACAGCGGTCAGGCCCTGGTGATCGACCCGCGCCGTGACGTTGACGTCTATGTGGACGTGGCGCGGCAGCACGGGGCCACCATCACCCATGTGATCGAGACCCATGCCCAGGAAGACATGATTTCCGGTGCCCGCACCCTGGCCGAGCGCACCGGAGCGGAGGTCTATCACGGCGCCGGTCTGAACTTCACCCATGGGCAGACGGTTCATGACGGTGACGTGCTGACCATCGGCCGCATGGAACTGCGCATCATGGCCACCCCCGGCCACACGCCGGAATCCATCGTGGTGGTGTTGGCCGATACCGCGGCCAGCCCTGATCCGGTGGTGGTGTTCACCGGCGACACCTTGCTGGTGGGCGGCCTGGGCCGATCCGACCTGCTGCCCGAACAAGCGGAAACCCTGGCCGGGCACTATCACGAAAGCCTGTTCGATACCCTGCTGTCCCTGCATGACGGCGTGATCGTGATGCCCGGGCACGGCTCTGGCACCCTGTGCGGCGCCACCACCGTGGACCGTCCCTTCTCCACCATCGGCTACGAACGCCGTCACAACCCGGCGCTACAGCATGCGCAACGGGATGACTTTATCCGCTGGCGCCTGGGGCAAAAGCCGCCCAAGCCGCCCCATTTCGCCCGCATGCGGGAAACCAACCGCGTGGGTCCCGCCGACCGGCCGGTGCCCCGGCTGCTGCCCCGCAATCACAAGGCTTTCGCCGAAACCATGGACAAGGGCACCGTGGTGGTGGATGTGCGCAGCCCCGAAGCCTTCGCCGGCGCCCACATTCCCGGCAGCCTCTATCTGCCCGTGCACCTGATGATCCCCTTCGCCAACTGGATCGTGCCCGCCGATACGGATCTGGCTTTGGTGGCGGAGAATCAGGCCCAGGCCGATGCCGCCGCCCTCCATCTCTACCGGCTGGGTTTTGACCGTCTCACGGGGTATCTCCAGGGCGGGCTCACGGCGTGGGAAACGGCGGGACGACCGTACGAGCAGATCCGGCTGGAGGACGTGCAGACCCTGGCCGCGCGCATGGAAGGCGACCAGCCCTTCACCCTGCTGGACGTGCGCAACCCCGGCGAGGTGCAACAACGGCAGTGGCGCAATGCCCAACACATTGTCTGTGGGGAAATCGTGGACCGCGCCCACGAAGTGCCCAAGGACCGGCCGGTGGTGGCGGTATGCCGCACCGGCCAACGGGGCGTGATCGCCGCCTCGGTGCTGCGGCGCCAGGGGCACAAGGACGTGGCCGTGTGTCTGGGGTCGCTGCTGGCGGCCGACGCCCAGGGCATCAACGTTTCCTGACCCCAACAACACGCCGGGGCGGCGCGAACCGCCCCGGTCTTCCTTTGCCATCGCCTACTTATTGCGCTTGGGCACCAGCAGTTCGGCATCGCCGGTGATCACCGTCTTGCCATCCACCGAAACATCGATGGCGAAGAACACGCGGCTCTTGGCCTCGTTCATCTCGGTGATTTCCACCCGCACCACCACCGTGTCGTTGGGCCGCACCGGCGCCTTGAAGCGCAGGCTCTGGTCCACGTAGATGGCGCCCGGCCCGGGGAAACGGGTGCCGAACAGGGCGGAGATATAGCCCGCCGACAGCATGGCGTGGGCAATGCGGCCCTTGAACAGGGTATTGGCGGCATAGGGCTCCACCAGGTGCACCGGGTTGGTATCGCCCGACACCCCGGCGAAGGCTACGATGTCCGCCTCGGTGATGGTGCGCGCCAGGGTGGCGCTCATCCCCACCGACAGATCCTCGAAACAATAGCCATCCAGTGCCGCCCGTTGCGTCTCGTCCATAACCGCCTCCTGTGCGTCGTGCCGTGGCTGGAGATGTATTGCAGTGCAGCATATCCCGACGACGCCGGGTGAGGCAAGAGCGGCGGGAGAGCATGCTTGACAAAGGCCGGCGTTCGGTGTGCTCTTCCGGCCCGAGCGGGCCCGGGAGCGCGCCCGGTCGGCTTTGCGAAAAATCACGGGACAGTGTCATGCACGAGTATCGCACCCATCATTGTGGCGCCCTGCGGCTGGAGGACGCCGGCCAGACCGCCCGCCTGTCTGGCTGGGTGCACCGCAAACGGGACCATGGCAATCTCCTGTTCATCGACCTGCGGGACCACTTCGGCCTCACTCAATGTGTGTGCGATGTTTCCAGCGCCGTGTTCCCCACCCTGGAGGCCGCCCGCCCCGAAAGCGTGCTGCGGGTCACCGGCCGGGTGGTGGAGCGCACCGCCGACACGGTGAATCCCCGCCTGCCCACGGGCCACGTGGAGCTGGTGGTGGAAAGCGTGGACGTGCTGTCGGCGGCGGCGTTGCTGCCGTTGCAGGTGGCCGGCGAGGCCGAATTCCCCGAGGAACTGCGCCTGCGCCACCGCTATCTGGATCTGCGGCGGGAAACGGTGCATGCCAACATGATTTTGCGCGCGCAGGTGATCGCCAGCCTGCGCCGGCGCATGTGGGACCAGGGGTTCCAGGAAATCCAGACCCCCATCCTCACCGCCTCATCGCCGGAGGGGGCGCGGGACTTCCTGGTGCCCAGCCGGCTGCACCCGGGCACGTTCTACGCCCTGCCCCAGGCGCCGCAGCAGTTCAAGCAGCTTCTGATGGTGGGCGGGTTCGACCGCTACTTCCAGATCGCTCCCTGTTTCCGGGACGAGGATGCCCGTGCCGACCGCTCGCCGGGGGAATTCTACCAGCTTGACTTCGAGATGGCCTTCGTCACCCAGGAAGACGTGTTCCAGGCCATCGAGCCGGTGCTGCACGGGGTGTTCAGCGAATTTGCCGGGGAACGGGCCGTCTCTCCCATGCCGTTCCCGCGCATTCCCTTCGACGAGGCCATGCTCAAGTACGGCACCGACAAGCCGGATCTGCGCAACCCCCTGGAAATCTGCGACGTCACCGAAGCGTTCCGCGACTCCGGTTTCGGTCTGTTCGCCAAGGCCGTGGCCAAGGGCTCGGTGGTGCGGGCCATTCCGGCGCCCGGCGCCGCCGGCCGACCGCGCAGCTTTTTCGACAAACTCAACGACTGGGCCCGGAGCGAGGGCCAGGGCGGCCTGGGCTATATTATCTACGAGGACGGGGGCGCCCGGGGGCCCATCGCCAAGAACCTGGACGACGAACGCACCCAGGCCATCGCCGAAAAGGCCGGTGTGGGGCCAGGGGATGCCGTGTTCTTCGTCTGCGCGGCGGAAGCGGGCGCGGCGGCCTTCGCCGGGGTGGTGCGCACCCGCCTGTGCGACGAACTGGGGCTGCTGGAGCGAAACACCTTCCGCTTCTGCTGGACGGTGGACTTCCCCATGTATGAACGGGATGAAACCACCGGCGCCATCCAGTTCAGTCACAATCCCTTCTCCATGCCCCAGGGCGGCATGGAGGCCCTGGAAAACCAGGACCCCCTGACCATCAAGGCCTTCCAGTACGATATTGTCTGCAACGGCGTGGAGCTGTCCTCGGGGGCCATCCGGAACCACCGGCCGGACATCATGCTCAAGGCCTTCGCGCTGGCGGGCTATGACCAGGAGGTGGTGGAACAACAGTTCGGCGGCATGCTCCAGGCGTTCCGTTACGGGGCGCCGCCCCACGGTGGCGCCGCCCCGGGGGTGGACCGCATC
>CAZHRQ010000066.1:0-13675 GCA_964535075.1 uncultured Rhodobacterales bacterium
AATCAGCCCCCGCCCATGACACCTCCGCCCGGACCCATACTGAGAACTGCTGGTCAAGGCGGGAAACGGTTGGGGTGGGCCGGCCGGGCGCGGTATCATGAGCCCCCCCGGCGCCCCTGCCTGTTCGAGGACGTCCCATGACCGAGCCCCTGCCATCCCCACCCGCCCGTCGCTCCCTGGCCCTGCGTCTGCTGTTGTGGCTGGTGGTGGGGCTGTTGGCGCTGGGAGCGCTCATCGTCGGGTTGGCCTATGCCCTGGGACAGCAGGCCCGGCACGCCGACATGATGGATCGCGGTCAGAACTTCCTGCGCGCCGCAGTGAGCGCCGCCGCCGTGATCGACGATCCGGCGCGGCTGGACCATCAGATTCGCGCTCTCGGCCCCAATGTGGCGTTCTGGCTGGTGCTGGACGACAACCGGATGGTGGTCGTCGCCAACGACCCTGCCGTGCGCGGGCGCTCCCTGGGGCACGTGGCCGATCCGCTGGTGCGCGGGGCCGCCAGCGCCGCCTTTGACCGGGGGCCGGAGGGCGGCGCGGTGGTGCGTCCCGCGGCCGCCCGCACCGTCCTGGCCCATGCCGCCCGTCGCTGGCCGAGTGGGGACCCGGCCGGCGTGGTGGTGGCGGTGGTGGACAAAACCCTGGCCGGCGCCGCCGTGGCCAACCTGACCCGGCACGAAGTGCTGGTGCTGGTGGGGGGACTGGTGCTGTGGGCGCTGTTCGCGGCCCTGCTGGTACTGGTGCTGGTGGTGCGGCCCCTGAACCGGGTCCACCGGGTGGCGCGGGAAGCGGCGGCTGGCGAGACCCTGCCGCCGCTCACCACCTTCGATGAGACGGACGAGACCGGCGCCCTGGGCCGCACCATGCTTGCCACCTTCAAGGCCCTGCGCCAGAGCGAGGCCCGTTTCCTCGACATGACCCGCAACGTGCCGGGGGTGGTGTATCAGTATCTGGTGCAACCCAACGGCGTCATCGCCTTTCCCTGGATCAGTGATCGGGTGCAGGACCTGTTTGGCCTGCCCGCCAGCGCCGTGATCGCGGATTCGAGCACGCTGCTCAATCTGGTGCTGGCGGAGGACCGGCAGACCGTCGCCGCCGCTTCCCAGGAGTCCTACACCCACCTCACGCCTTTCCAGTGCGAGTTCCGCATGACGCCGGTGCCCAGCGTGGGGGGGAACGGCGTGCCCGTGTGGATTCAGGCCCATGCCATCCCCCGGCGGGAGCCCGATGGCAGCGTGCTGTGGAACGGCCTGCTGCTGGATGTGAGCGACCGGGTGGCGGCCCGCCAGCAGCTGCGGGAAAGCGAACAGAACCTGCAAACGGCGCTGGAGAATACCGGCCTGGGTCCCTGGGACTGGGACGTGCCCTCCGGCCGGCTGCGCTTTGGGCCTCAGGTGGAGACCATGTTGGGCTATGTGCCCACCAACTGGGAAACCACCATGTCCTTCTACGACAACCTCGTCCATCCCGACGACCTGGAGGCCGTGCGCACGGTCCGCCAGCAGCATCTGGCGGGGCTGGCCCCGGTGATGGAAGTGGAGTACCGCTTCCGGCGCGCCGATGGCGGCTGGGCGTGGTTGCAAAGCCGGGGCCGGGTGGTGCACCGCGATGATCACGGCCGTTCCCTGCGCGCCATCGGCACCCTGCGGGACGTCACCGAACGCAAACGCCAGGAAATCCGCTTGCGGCAGTTGTCGGAAGCGGTGGAACAAAGCCCCGCCTGTGTGATGATCACCGATACCGAGGGTCATATCCAATATGTGAACCGCTGCTTCGAGATCGTGACCGGCTATCCCTCGGCGGAAGTGGTGGGGCGCACGCCTCGCCTTCTCAAATCCGGCCAGACCCCCGCTTCCACCTACAAGGCATTGTGGGCCACCCTGGGCCGGGGCGAAACCTGGACCGGCGAATTCCTCAACCGCCGGCGCGATGGCACCTTGTATTGGGAAAGCGCCGCCATCTCCCCCATCGTGGACCCCGATGGCAGCGTGCGCCACTACCTGGGCATCAAGGAAGACATCAGCGAACGCAAGCAGATGGAGGCGGACCTGCGCCGTTCCAACTCGGAGCTGGAACAGTTCGCCTATGCCGTCTCCCACGACATGCGCGAACCCCTGCGCACCATCGCCAGCTATCTGCAATTGCTGGAGCGGCGCTACCGCGACCACGTGGATGATCGGGGCCGGGAGTTCATTCACTATGCCGTGGACGGGGCCAAACGCATGGAGCAGCAGATTCAGGCGCTGCTGGAATACTCCCGCCTGGGCCGGCAACCCCATGACCTGAAACGGGTGCCGCTGGGGGACGTGGCCCGGGACGCCGGTCGCAGCCTCGCGGCGCGCCTGGACGAACGCAACGCCGAACTGATCGTGGATGAGGGCTTGCCGGTGGTGCGGGGCGACGCCGACCAGTTGCTGCGGCTGTTCCAGAATCTTATCGGCAACGCGGTGAAATGCTGCCCGCCCGACCGTCAACCGCTGGTGATGATCCGTCCCCTCAGCCCCGGCCCCGGCGGCGGGGTGGACGTGGCGGTGGACGACAACGGCAAAGGCATCCCCGCGGAGCGGCGGGAGGATGCCTTTGCCATCTTCCGGCGCCTGGAGACGCCGGGGGGTGTGGAAGGCACGGGAGTGGGGCTTGCCTTGTGCCGCCGCATTGCCGAAAGCCACGACGGCACCCTGGTGATCGAGGATGCCCCCGAAGGCGGCGCCCGCTTCCACCTTCACCTGCCGCCGCACATGGTGTGGACGGAGGGGTAAGGGGCCATCCTAAAGCGGATCGCCGGAGGCCCGCTCAAAGCCCGAACAGGTGCCCCATCCAGGCAAGCAGGTGATACGCGCCGAGGGTAAGGGCGATGAGCACGGCCACGGCCAGCAGGCCGAGGGCGTGGCCGATGATCAGGGCGAGGCCATCGCGTCGGAGCAGCCCCAGGGCGATCACGGCGATGACGATGCCGGGGGCGGTGTTGCCGAAGGGAATGGGCACGGCCATGAGAAAGCCCTGAAGCGCGATCATGAGACCGGCGCCAAGCCGGCCGGCGCCCCTGGTCAGCCAGGGCAAGCGGGGTTTCAGGTGTCGTTCCACCCGCCGCAGCAGCGGTACCATGCGGCGCAGCACGGCCTCCAGCAGGCGGGTGGGCAGGCGCCAACGGGCGAAGCGATCCGGCAGGCGGGGCTCCCCCCCCAGCAACAGGCCCTGGATCGCCAGCACCAGGATCACGGTCCCGAACACCATGCCCACCGGCAGACCGGGCGACGGCACGGTGGCCACCACCGCCAGCAGCAGCATCACCAGCGGCAGGGAGCGGGTGCCAAGGGTGGCCACCACGGCGCCCAGGGTGGGGCCGCCGGCCTCGGGCGCGAGGCGCCGCAGTCGCAGCAGCGCCCGGGCCAGACTGTCGCTTTCCATGCCGCCGTTTCCCACGCCCCCGTTTTCCGTGCCGTTTGGGGTCATGGCGGGCACTGCCCTTTCACCGCCCGGGCCACGGCCTCGGCCAGACGGGTGCGGGTGGCGGGCTTGGACAACCGCACTTCGTCCTGCCGGTTGAGGATGATGCCGGCTTCCAGCAGCACCGCCGGCATGGCCGCACTCTTGAGCACGATCAGATCATCGAAGCGGTAGACCCCCTTGGTCGGCACTACCAGGGGGCGATTCTCACCGGGAATGGGCTCGGCGTGGTGAAGGCTGGGGCGGAAGCCGGCCTGGCGCAGGGCGCCCCCCACGGCTTCCGCCAGGGCGCGGCTGGCGGCGCGGTCGGGGTTTTTGTCGGAATAGAACACGGAATAGCCGGAAAAGGTGTCGCTGTACCGTCGTTGGACCCCGTTCACCGTCCAGGTCTTGAGGTAATGCGGCTGTACCGAATCGTGATGGATGGAAAGGAACAAGTCGGCGCCGGCGGCGGTGGCCCGGGCGGTGCGGGCGCGCAGGCCGGGGGTCTCACCGTTGGCATTGATCAGCACGGGCGCCACCCCTTCGGCCTTCAGGGCGCCGGCCACCCGCCGGGCCAGCGCCTGATTGAAGGTGTATTCGGCCTTGCCGCGGGCGCTGGTGGCGCCGCCGCGCTCGGGCCCATGGCCCACGTCCACCGCCACGGTGCAGGCTTGGGCGTTGCTCGCCATTACCACCAGGGCCAAGGCCCACGGCCATCGCATCATGTTCTTATCCAACCTTGTCATGACCTTAAACCGCCGTCGGAGAAGACGGGGGCGAAGGAAACGGTCTGATCCGGGAACAGGGATTGCAGCACCCGTTCCACCAAGGGGTGGGCCACGTGACGGCGTTCGCTGCTGCCGTTGCCGCTGGCCCGGACCAGGCCGGCAGCAACGGCCCGGTCCAGGGCTTTTTCCAGGGAGTCGCGGGTGTCGGGCCAGTGGTGGTAAAGGGCGTGTAGCGAGACCCCCCCCTGCCGCCGGGTCACCAGCCGCAACAACAGGCGGTCCAGCCGCAGGCCATCCACGCGGGCCACGATCAGGCTGGTCAGGGTGAGGGGCACGCCCTTTTCCCCGGCGGCGGCGGCCCGGCCCAGCTCCACGGCGAACAGCGGCACCCCGCCGGCCAGGCTCAGAATGCGCTCCCGGTCGGCGGCGGAGACGCCCTCCAGGGCTTCCGTCAGCCGGCTCATGGCGGTGGCCGGCAGGCGGGCCAGCCGCAGGCGGCGGTCCGGGGGCAGGGGCAGAGGCTTCAGGGTCCGGGCCGGCCGGCCGGTGAGCAGCAGCAACCCACCCCGCGCCCCCGCCTTGCGCACCAGACGCCCCAGCACCGTCACACTGTTCTCCGGCAGCAGATGCACATCGTCCAGCAGCCAGACGAACGGCGCCGCTGGCCGATCCAAGGCTGTTTCCAGGGCGGAAAGGGCCAGGGTCTTGCCGCTGTCCATGTCCGCCACCCGAGACAGAGAGGGCTCGTGGGGTTGACTGTCGGGGGCCAGACACCGCAGCCGGCGCACGCCATAGGCGCGGTGGGCGGCGGTGGCCAGGGCGGCCAGGGCGAGACTGGTCTTGCCCAGGCCCGCCTCACCCTCGATCAGGCCGCCACCCCCGTGGCCGCCGGCCAGCGCGTCCAGCAGGCGGTTCAACATGTCCCGTTCCCCTTCCCGCCCCAGCAGGCTGGGGGCGGGGGGGGCGGGATAGGCCCAGCGGAAACTGTGGTCCAGGGGCAGGCGGGCCGGCACCCCGCCCGGGTCATGGCCGGCGGCGAAGGCGATAAGGTCCCGGGTGGCATCTCCCAGCAGCAGGGTGCCGGCCGGAGCCTTCAGGGCCAGGGTGCGGGTGGTGGCGGTCAGGGGCCCCGACAGCACCTCCCCCGACCAACCGCCGCCCGCCCGGGTGATGCTGGCCAGGAGCCGGGCACTGCCCAAGGCCATGCGTAGGGCCGTCCGTTCGCCGCTGCCGGGGCGGCTGCGCCAGAGCCGCTCCACGGCGAAGGCGGCCCGCACCGCCCGTTGGGCATCGTTCTCGCGGCTGCGGCGGATGCCGAACACAATGTCGCCGCCATCGGGGCGTTCCAACAGGATGGCATGGAAGTCGGAGGCCACCTGGGCCAGGATTCGTTGCAGCGGTGTGGGGGTTTCCTCCTCCGGCCCCGGTTCCGGCCCCACCACGCTGAGGGCGGTGGCCGGGCGGGATTCCAGCACGCTGCGTGGCGCCGTCTGGTCGCTGCCCACCCAGTGCCCCAGGGCGGCGGCGGCGGCGGCCACGGCGGCGCTGCGGCTGGTGACCCCCAGCTTGCGGAACAGCACCACCAGGTGTTGCTTCACCGTGCCCACGCCGATGCCCAGGGTGTTGGCGATGTCCTTGTTGCTCTTGCCGGCGCTAAGCAGGGTAAGAATCTCGCGCTGGCGGGGGGTGAGCCCGGTGGGACCGTTCATGGGGCGCCTCGTGAACGGCTGGGGGCCGCGAAGGGGCGGGGATGAGTCATTCCCGGGTCCCCTTGTCCCGGGGTTCCAGGTCGCCGATGGCCGACAACGCTTGGTTGAGGCGGTCCCGCAGCACGTTGGAATCGTCGGTGGTGGTGCCGTGGTCCCGGGCCGGCGTCTTGGGCGCCTGACGGAACAGGGGCTGGTGGGGCGCCTTGGGTGGCGACGCCGTTTTCGGGGGCGGAGTCTGCGCCGCAGGGCGGGGCTCCGACGGGGGCGGGGCGGCTTCCGGCGCGGGGTCGGCCTTGGGGGCGGTCTTTTCCGGCCCCAGCAGCACCTGGCGGCGAATATCCTCGCGGCTCATGCCGGTGCCGGCCAGGATGCGGGCCCGGACCTGCCACACCAGCGGCAGGGGCTGGCGCTTGCGGGCCGTGTCGCCGCTTTCGGGCGGGGGCGTCTCGCCGTCGGTCATGGCCTGGGACCTCCCTTGCTGCGTCGCTCCCCAGGGGAGCACGCCCAGGTATAACAAGACATTTACCTTACTGGTTCAAGGTATATAGTCGGTAGCCCGGGGCGCAAAGGGTCCTCCGCCGTGCCCGCAGCGGCGGGGCGGGGGGCGGCGCACCCGCCCTCTCACCTCCGGCAGCCGGTGTTCACGGTGACCGATTCCCCGCCCGCGCCCCCGCCCACGGCATCGCCTCCTCCGGCGTCTACCGTGACCGGCCGTGCCCGCCCCGATGGTCGGGCGGTGCTGAAGTCGTTCACGGAAACCCGGCGGGTGATGCCGTCGCTGCTGGTGAGCACCCTGTTCCTGAACTTGTTGGGGTTGGCGCTGCCCCTGGCCTTGTTGCAGGTCTACAACCGGATCGTGCCCAACCAGGCCTATTCCACCCTGACCATGCTGGTGGTGGGGGTGGCCCTGGCCATGGTGCTGGACGGTCTGTTGCGCACGGCCCGCAGCCTGGTCACCGGCTGGCTGGGGGTGCGATTCGAGCACCGGGTGAGCTGCACCGCCCTGGCCCACATCATGGGCATGCCCCTGAGAGAATATGTGAGGGAAGAGGCAGGGGGCTATCGCGAGCGCCTGCGCGGTGCCGGCCGGGTGCGGGATTTCTATTCCGGGGAGGCCCTGACCTCCCTGCTGGACCTGCCCTTCATGGTGTTGTTCCTGGGCACGGTGGCGGCCATTGGCGGCTGGTTGGTGCTGGTGCCGCTGACGGTGATCGGGGTGTTCCTGATCACCACCCGTTATCTCATCACCCGTTTGCGGGCCGAGTTGAAGGACCGCACGGTGCGCGATGACCGGCGCTATAATTTCCTGGCGGAGACCCTGCGCGGCGTCCATTCCATCAAGACCATGGCCATGGAAGCCATGATGCACCGGCGCTACGAGCGGTTGCAGGAAAGCAATGCCGAGCGCGGGACCTCCCTCACCCGGGCCAATGGGCTGGCGGCCAACCTGGGCTCCCTGTTTACCCAGGTGATGACCGTGGGGGTGGCGGCGGCCGGGGCCTTTCTGGTGATCGACGGCCGCATGACCCCGGGGGCGCTGGCGGCCTGCGTGATGCTTTCCACCCGCTCGTTGCAGCCGTTGCGGGCCAGTTTCCGCACCTGGCTCAAGTACCAGAGCCACGTCATTGCCCGGGATCGTCTGACCCACCTGTTCGACCGGCCCTCCGCCGCCGGCGGCGATCAGGCGCCCGTGCCCGGGCAGTTCGATGGCGCCCTTGAGCTGATCAACGTGCGGCTGCGCCCGCCCAAGCGGGAAACGGACCTGTTCCACAATCTGAACCTGAAGGTGGCGCCGGGCGAGTGCGTGGCCATCCAGGGGGAAAGCGGCAGCGGCAAAAGCAGCCTGCTGTCCCTGCTCAACGGGACCATCGCCCCGGATTCGGGCGAGGTGCTGGTGGACGGGCAGCCGGTGAGCACGCTGGACCCGGAGGCGGTGCAGCAGCAGATCGCCTATCTGCCCCAGGAAGGGGTGCTGGTGAAGGGCACCATCATGGAAAACCTCACCATGCACGATCCCGCCCTGGAGGAGCGGGCGCTGGAGGCGGCGCGCAAGGTGGGGCTGGACCGGGTGGTGGCCGGCTTTCGCCTGGGCTACGAAACCCCGGTGGGGGAAGGCTCCACCGAGACCATGCCGGCCGGCATCCGCCAGCGCATCGCCGTGGCCCGGGCCCTGGCGCACGATCCGGTGGTGTTGCTGTTCGACGAGGCCAACCATGCCTTGGATTCGGCCGGCGACCGGGTGCTGACCGACTACCTGGAAAGCGTAAAGGGCCGCTGCACCATCATTCTGGTGACCCACCGGCCCTCTCTGCGCCGCATCGCCGACCGGCAACTGGTGCTGCGCGATGGTGCCCTGCATGATCCCGACCCCGCGCCCCAGAAGCCCGCGGGGCCCAAGCCGGACAGCGGCGAGGATGCCCTGGTGCAGGCGGCCCGGCCCGTGGCCACACGCCAGGATGTGGCCGACCTGCTGGACGTGTTTCCCCAGGCCAGCGATTTCGGGATGTGTCTGGCGGCGCTGTTGCGGTCCATGCAGTGGCGGGGCACGCCCCGGGCCCTGATCACCGCCCTGCCACACGTGGCCGAAACCCTGGACTTGGCGGGGTTGCGGGCGGTGATGGACAACCTGGAGTTCAGTTGCCACCTTTGGGAAACCAGCCTGGGCGCCATCGACAACCGCTTGATGCCGTGCCTGTTCCTGGCAGACGACGCGTCGGCGCAGGTGGTGCTGGGGCGTCAGGAAGGACGTACGGTGTTGTTCAACGGGGAAACGGTGTCGGTGGGGCTGGCGGAAGACGAACGGGTGCGGGGCACGGCCTATCTGTTTCGCCCGCGGGAGGATCACGAGGCCCTGCGCGCCGACGAGCAAGGTTCCTGGAGCCGGCGGCTCATCGGCCGTTTCCGGCCGCTGTTGCTGCTTCTGTTGGTCGTGACGGTGCTGAGCACCGCCCTGGCCCTGGTGCCGCCCCTGTTCATCATGGCGGTGTTCACGGTGGTGGCGCCCACCGGCGACATCGGCACAGAGGGGGCGTTGCTGGTGGGGGTGGTGATGGCGCTGGGGCTTGATTTCTTCCTGCGCCAGTTGAAAAGCGGCCTCATGGCCCAGGTGGCGGGGCGGCTGGAGTACATCCTGGGAAGTTCTATTTTCGAGCGTATTCTGGGGTTGCCGGCGCCCTCCATCGAACGGGTGTCGGTGGGCAGCCAGATCTCTCGCATCAAGGATCTGGAATCGCTGCGGGATTTCTTCCTGGGCCCCATGTCCTTTTTGATGTTCGAGGTGCCGGCCACGCTGGTTTTTGCCGTGGTGTTGCTGCTGCTGGCGCCGCCGGTGCTGCTGGTGGTGGCGGGGGGGATGCTGGCTTTTGTGGTGTTGGGGCTGATCACCTATGGCCCTCAGGACCGGGTCAGCCGCCATGCCACCCGTCTGGCCGCCGAGCGGGACGAATTCCTGACCGAAACCCTGAAGGGGTTGTTCACCATCCGCGCCGCTGGGGCGGCGGGGCGCTGGCTCACCCGTTATCGGGAGCTGTCGGGGCGGGCGGCCATGGCCGAATACCGGGCCACGCGGGTGTCCACGGTGGTGGGCAGTATCGCGCAGTTGTTGGGCATGTTCATGGGGGTGGGTGCCATGGTGGTCACGGCCCATCTGGTGATCCAGGGAGAATTGGCGGGTGGGGCCATTCTCGCCATCATGATCATCATCTGGCGCATGGTGGGGCCGGTGCAGAACGCCTTTCTGTCGGCGCCCACCTTTGTCCGCACTCTCAATAGTTTGCGGCAGGTGGACAAGCTCATGCGGCTGAAGCCGGAGAACGAGCACCGCAGCCGCGCCAGCGCCCGGCCCACCAGCCAGGGCGCCATTACCCTGTCGCGGGTGTCCTTCCGCTACACGCCGGAGGCCGACCCGGCGTTGCTGGCGGTGAGTCTGGATGTTAATCCGGGCGAGCTGATCGCCATTGCCGGCCCCAACGGATCGGGCAAATCCACCATTCTCAAGCTGCTGCTGCGCACCTACATGCCCCAGGCCGGCGGCATCCGCCTGGACGGCGTGGACATTCGCCAGCTCACGGTCACCGACGTGCGGGACCAGATCACCTACATGCCGCAGCGCTGCGAGATCTTTTATGGCACCATCGCCCAGAATCTGCGGCTGGTGCATCCCACGGCCAGCGACGCCGAGTTGCGCTGGGCCACGGACATGGCCAATCTCACCGCCGACATCGAGGCCCTGCCGGAAGGTTTCCAGACCCGCATTTCCGATACGGCCGGCGAGCAGTTGGCGCTGGGGTTCCGACAGCGGCTGTCCCTGGCGCGTACCCTGCTGAAGCCTGCGGCCATCGTGCTGCTGGACGAGCCGGGCAACGGCCTGGACTGGGAAGGCGAACAGGCGCTGACCCGCGCCTTGCAGTGGTTGCGGGGGCGGGCCACGACCCTGGTCGTGACTCACCGGCCGGGGCACATGCGCATCGCCGACCGGGTGATCTACATGGAAGGGGGGCAGGTGCGGGCCGCCGCGCCCTTCACCGATATTGAATCCCTTATCATGTCCGGATTGTAGCCATGGCCAATCCCGAGGAACACACCAGCCAGGAAGTGCGCGTCAAGCGGGGCGAACGCCAGCGCCGTCTGTTGTCGGAGGCGGTGCAGATCGAGGAGGAACTGATGCCGGCCTTCGCCCGGCCGCTGCTGTATCTGGTGGCGGTCATGGTGATCCTCTTCCTGATCTGGTCGGCGATGGTGGAAATCTCGGAGGTGGCGGTGGCGCCGGGCGAGGTGGTGCCCAGCGGCCGCATCAAGGTGGTCCAGCACCTGTTCGGGGGGCGGGTGGCCGCCATCCAGGTGGAAAGCGGCCAACTGGTGGACAAGGGCACGGTGATGGTGCGGCTGGACGGCGGCGAGGCGGTGGCCACCCTTCAGGAACGGGAGGCGCGGGTGGTTTCGTTGCGGCTGCGGGAGGAACGGCTCACGGCCATCCTGGACGACCGGGCGCCGCGGCTGGCCGAGATCGGCCGGGGCTACCCCGACATGGTGGCGCGGCTGGCCGAGATCGGCCGGGGCTACCCCGACATGGTGGCGCGCCAGCGGGAAATCTATCGCAACCGTCTGGATAGTCATGCGGCGGGGACACGGGTGCTCAACAGCCGTCTGGCGCAGAAAGAAGACGAAATCGAATCGCTGACCGAACAGATCGGCATGGCCCAGCGGGAATTGGCGCTGGCCAACGAGCTGCTGGACCTGCGCCGTACGCTGGAGCGCAAGGGGCTGGTGTCGCGGGTGCAGCGGTTGGAAAGCCAGCAGCAGGCGGTGGCGGCGGAAACCAAGGTGCGCACCCTGCGCCAGGATCTGAAGGCGGCGCGGGAGGCCGCGACGGAAATCCGCGACCAGCGGGCCGACTCCCAGGCCAAGTTGCGAGAGGCGGCAGCGGACGAACTGGGGCAGGTCTCCACGGAATTGGCGGAAATGCGCGGCCGGTTGCAGGATGCCCGCCAGCGGGCGGCCCGCCTGAGCATCCAGGCGCCGGAGCGAGGCGTGGTGCAGGACCTTCAACTCTCTGGTGTGGGGGAGGTGGTGGAGCCGGGGGGCATGATCGCCCGCATCGTGCCGGTGGATGACACCCTGGAGGCGGAAGTGCGCATCAATCCCAAGGATGTGGGCCACGTCAAAGCGGGTCAGAGCGTGGAAGTGAAGATCACCGGTTATGACTACCGGCGTTTTGGCGGCGTGGAGGGGACCCTGGCCAGGGTGTCGGCCTCCCGCCTGCTGGACGAGGAGGGCAATCCCTATTTCGAGGGGGTGGTGACCTTCGACCGGAATTATGTGGGCGACGTGCCGGGGGAGAACGTGATTCTGCCGGGCATGAGCGTGGACGCGGACATTCTGACGGGCACCAAGACGCTGTTGGGATACCTGTTAAACCCGGTGATCGGCGCCATCGACACGGCCTTTACCGAACGATAAGGCCGTGCCGGGGCAGCGTCTTCGCCCCGGCACCGCTGAATCAACAAGATCACTACGCACGATCGCGAGGGCTTGAGGTTAAGCTTGGGTAACTTCTGGCCGTCTATCGGCGGCGGCGGCCAGGGGGTATTCTTTAAGAGAAGAGTCGGGGATGAGCGTGTGCCCAGAGAAGGGCGTGCGTTCAGTGGCTGGGCGATCCCGGTGTCCCGACCATTGGAATGACGAGCCACAGGACGGCGCCCATGGGGGCACCAGGGGGAGACAAGGTCATGGCGACGGACAACACCCGCACCGACGATCAACACGCCGACGACGATCAGAACACCCAGGATGAAGCCCGGTTGTTTGATGAACTAACGGTTCTAGATGGCGGCAACCAGGCCCCTGAGGAGCCGGAGGTGGAGGGTATCGGCGGCGGTCCGACCATCGCTGACGAAAACAACCTGGAAAACGTCCAGGCGGAACAGGCACCCGTCAACGAGGTGCTGAATGGCGACAATATGCCCCCTACCGAGCCGCCGGTGGCTGAGGGCGAGGTGGGGCTTTCCGCACCGTCGGGGACGCCTCAGGGCGATGCGGGGCAACAGGCAGCGGTGGCCGGCGCGGGCGTCCAGGGGACAACCGACGGGGCGCCGCTGGTGGGCGGTCTGAGCGACAACGGCGAGGATGCGGCCGGTGTGGCGGGGGTGGCGACGGCCGGTGTGGCGACGGCGGGGGGGGACGCTGCCGATCCCGCGCCGGTGACCCAGGATCCGCCGGCCGGCGCCACGCCGCCCGAGGCCCCGCCCGCCGAAGAGGAGGCCGATGCGGCGTCGCCGGCTGCCGAGGCCCAACCGGTCGCCGACGCTGAAGCGGAACGGGACTCGGCCGGGGATGAGGACACGTCGGCGGAAGAAGAAACTCCGGCAGAGGAGTCCGCCGCCGAAGAAACGCCCGCATCCGACAGCGAGACCGATTCGGAGTCCGATGAGGACGCCGCCAGCACCGTCGTGGCCGAGGATATCGCCAGCGGTGAGGACTCGGATTCTGACTCCGCGGGGGGCGAAGACAGCAGCGCGCAAGCCGCTACCGACAGCGAGACCGATTCGGAATCCGCGCAAGACGAAGAGACCCCCAGCGGTGAGGACTCGGAGTCCGACTCTGCCGGTGACGAGGACTCTACCGGTGACGAGGACTCTACCGGTGACGAGGACGGCCGCGCGCAAACCACCCCCGACGGCGAGGCCGATGGGGGCGCGCCGGCGGACGCCGCGGCGGATATACCCGCTGCCGATGAAGGGGCCGGGGGGGAAGGCACGGCGGCACCGGTTGTTGAGGAAGAGGCCGACGAAACGGAGGCCGGGGAGAGTTCTGGCGACGAAACGGGTACGTCCGCCGATGGCTCTGTTGATGAGGAAGAGGCCTCCGAAGCCGATTCTGGTCCCACGGATCCCACCCTGGTGGCGGATGACGCCAGCGGTGACGAAGACACGGCCATTGGCCTTGATATTCAGGCCAGCGTGCCGGGGGCGGAAGACGTGGCCTCGGTGACCGTGAGCGGCGTGCCCGAAGGCGCCACCCTCTCGGCGGGGACCGATAACGGGGACGGCACCTGGACCCTGGAAGCCGGGGATCTGGAGGGGCTGACCCTGACGCCGCCGGCGGACTACCACGGCAGCCTCGACCTGGGCGTGACGGCCACCTCCACCGACGGCGGGGTGACGGAAAGCAGCCTGTCCGTGGACGTGGCGGCCGTGGCCGACGCGCCGGCGGTGGCCGTTGAGGACGCCAGCGGTGACGAAGACACGGCCATTGGCCTGGATATTCAGGCCAGCGTGCCGGGGGCGGAAGACGTGGCCTCGGTGACCGTGAGCG
>CAZHRQ010000066.1:13775-14144 GCA_964535075.1 uncultured Rhodobacterales bacterium
GCGTGCCCGAAGGCGCCACCCTCTCGGCGGGGACCGATAACGGGGACGGGTCCTGGACGGTGGATGGGGCTGACGTGGAGGGCCTCACCCTCACCCCGCCGGAGGAATTCAGCGGCGATTTCGCACTGGAGATCACCGCCACCTCCACCGATGGCGGCGAAACCAGCGGCAGCATGGACGTGAGCGTGCAGGCGGTGGCCGATGATGCCGTCAACTTCATCCGGGGCACCAACGCCGGCGAAACCCTCAGCGGTACCGATACCCACGACCAACTGTACGGCATGCGCGGCAACGACGACATGTATGGCGGTGCTGGCGACGACAGCTTCCTGATCACCGGCCACGACGACGGGGTGGACACCATCAGTG
>CAZHRQ010000067.1:0-14076 GCA_964535075.1 uncultured Rhodobacterales bacterium
CCTCGGTGGCGGTGCCGCAAACCCCACAGAAGCGGTGGCGCTGGTGCCAGAACAGCAGTGCCCGGGCCCGCGCGGCCAGGGTGGCCTCGTGGTCGGAGAGGGCGCGGGTGGCGGCGCGCAGGCCCACCCAGGTGCCGTCCGACTCCGGCGGGGTGTCGTCAGGGGCCGTGACCGCCGCCCACACCGTCTGATCGGTGGTGCCGAGAATCACCACCGGCGTCCAGGCGGGGGCCAGGGCGGGGGCGGGCACGGGCCGCAGGGCCGTGCCGTCGGTGGTCATCCATAGGCGATCCCCAGACAGCACCAGCACCCGGGTGGCCGGGTCGGCCAGGGCGGCCGCCACGGCGGCGTCCTCCCCCCGCCAGGGATGGGCGAAATCAATGCCAGGGGCGCCATACAGGGGCGGCGACTGAAAGAAAAGATTCACGCTTGCATTCTCCCGGGGCGGAAGCGTATGAAACAAGGAGGAAGGTTGGCCGTGGACGGGGGCTCCGTGAACCCGGTCAGGTCCGGAAGGAAGCAGCCGTAGCGGGTTGCCACCGGGTCACGCGCCAGCCTTCCGCCTGTTTCCGCCCTCACGCCCGGGCGGTGGGTTTCAGGCCGGCGCGGGCGCGGGCGCGGGCCAGCCGCCGATCCAGGGCGAATCCCTGATAGAGGGTGATGGCGGCCGCCCGGCCGGTGGCCAGGGCTTCCTCGTCATCCACGCGGGCCAGCACCACGGCTATTTCCTGGCGCTGCCATTCCCGCACGTCGGCCGCACAGTCCCGCAGCACCGGGGCCGAGTGGGCACGCCAGAACACCTTGGCCAAGCTGGCCCCCAGGCGCGGCAGATCCACCAGCCCCACCGTTTCCGGCAACACCCCGTCCACCGCCAGCAATGCCCCCTGGGAGCGCAAATAGTCGCTGGCCAGTTGGAATTCGTCAAAGCGACCCAGGATGTCTTCCTGCCGGAACTCGAAACTGAGCCGGTTCATGGCGCCGCCGCCCACCCGCCGCACGAACTGCCCGAAGGCCGGATCCAGCACCGAATCCACGTTGATGTTCAGGGCACAGCGTCGTTTGTCGGGCATGGCCTCGGGGAAGGCCTCCAGCAGGATACGGTCCAGGGTTAGGGTAAGCTGGCGGAACAGGTTACGGTTGGCCCGCACGTCCACACCCCGCAGCAACTGACCGCACAGGCGGTCCATGGCCACATAGTATTCGGTCATCACCACCTGGGGTGGCGTATCGTCGCGAACCATCACCACCGGTTGGGAGCGCACGAAGCTGGCGAAAAAGGCGCTGCTGCCATACATGGCCACGGTGCGTTCCACCTTGACCAGATCCTCTTCCCTCAGTGGCCGGCCGCCCTCGGTGTCGGTGGATCCGACCTCGCCCAGGCGTTTGACCAACAGCACCGCGTTTTCCATGTGCCGGCGCAGGTCCACCACCCGCACCAGATGATCGGGCTTAAGGGCCTCGCGCGCCCCGGGCATGGCCTGGTCCACCAGGGAATAGAGGGCTTCCCGAACCTGCTGGATCAGGGGGCTGCTGTCGTCGGTGCCCAGGCGCAGCAGCAAGCCGTGTTCCAGGGGGGAAAGGGCGTAGTGGCGACCGTGCCAGCGGGCGGCCATGGCATTCATGCGCTCGCCCAGCACCCGGGGCAGGCTTTCGGGCACATCGTCCTGGGGCAGGGCGGCCAGGGAGATCAGCACCAGACTGTTTTCCCGTCCGCTGCCGCCGGCGAGGCCACGCAGGTGTTCAAGCAGCACGGTGGCGTCGCTGGCATGCGCCATGAAAGAAGTCTCCTGGCTCCGTGGGCCTGATCCGACCGGATCATCCTTCCATTGCTACCCCGGGGGGGAAAACAACGCAACCGTATCGCCCAAGTCGCGGCGGGGTACGGCTTGACTCGGCCTCGGGCCTGTCCAACAGTAGGCCCTGTACGGGATCTGCCCGTGTTGCCACCGTTGTGCGAGGAACCCCGCCATGACTCACGATGCCGCGTCCCTGCATCCGGAAACCCTGGCCGTGCATGCGGGTTGGCGCCATGCGCCCGGTACCAATGCCGTGGCGGTGCCCATCTACCAGACCGCCGCCTATCAGTTCGACAGCACCGACCACGCCGCCAACCTGTTTCAACTGGCGGAGCCTGGGAACATCTACACCCGGCTCATGAACCCCACCAACGACGTCCTGGAGCAGCGGCTGGCGGCCCTGGATGGCGGGGCGGCGGCCCTGGCCCTCTCGGCGGGGCAGGCGGCCAGCGCCCTGTGCGTGATGAACCTGTGTCAGGCCGGCGACAACTTCGTCTGCTCCACCGACATCTATGGCGGCACCTGGAACCTGTTCAACAACACCCTGAAGGGCCTGGGCATCGAATGCCGCTTCGTGGACCCCACCGATCCGGAAGCCTTCGTCCGGGCCTCGGACGACCGGACCCGGCTTTATTACGGCGAGTCCCTGCCCAATCCCAAGCTTAACGTCTTTCCCATCGCCGAAGTGGCGGCCCTGGGGCGGGACCGAGGGATTCCGCTGGTGGTGGACAACACCTCGGCGCCGGTGCTGTGCCGTCCCCTGGACCATGGCGCGGCGGTGGTGATGTACTCGGCCACCAAGTATCTGGGAGGGCACGGCACCTCCCTGGGGGGAGTGGTGGTGGATGGCGGCACCTTCGATTGGGCCGGCCATGCGGCGCGCTTCCCCACCCTCAACGCACCCGATGGCAGCTATCACGGCCTGAAGTGGACCGAGGCGGCCGGGGCCATCGCCTTTGCCCTGCGCATGCGGGCGGTGCTGCTGCGCGACCTGGGGCCGGCCCTCAGCCCCTTCAACGCCTTCCAGATCTTGCAGGGCGTGGAAACGGTGCCGCTGCGCATGCGGGCCCATGCGGACAACGCCACCCGGGTGGCCGCTTTCCTGAAGGATCACCCCAAGGTGACGCGGGTGGCCCACCCCTCGTTGCAGGACGGCGAGGCCCGGCGCCGCGCCGATGCTTATCTCAGCGGCGGCTACGGCGGACTGGTGGGCTTTGAGCTGGCCGGCGGCGTGGCGGCGGGCCGGCGTTTCATCGACGCCTTGCAGTTGTTCTATCATGTGGCCAACATCGGCGACGCCCGCAGCCTCGCCATTCACCCGGCGTCCACCACCCACCAGCAGCTCAAGCCCGAGGAACGGGCGGCCGCCGGGGTGTCGGAGGGCTATGTGCGCTTGTCGCTGGGCATCGAACACCCCGACGACTTGCTGGCCGACCTCACCCAGGCGCTGGATCAGGCGTGAGCCTTTCCCTTCCCCCATCCACCAGGACCCTGTTGTGACCGATCATCCCCTGAGCATCATTGGCCGTTATCCCCACACCCGCCTGCGCCGCACCCGCCGCACCCACTGGATGCGGCGGTTGGTGGCGGAAACCCGTCTCACCGTGGATGACCTGATCTGGCCCGTGTTTGTGTGCGAGGGCGAGACCGTGCGCGAGACGGTGCCCTCCATGCCGGGGGTGGAACGCCTCTCCATTGACCACCTGGTGACGGAGGTGGCCACCGCCATCCAACTGGGCCTGCCGGCCATTGCCCTGTTTCCCCGCGTGGACCCCGGGCTCAAGACCCGCGACTGTGCCGAGGCCATCAACCCGGATAACTTGGTGTGTCGGGCGGTGCGGGCCATCCGCCAGGCCCACGGCGATGCGATCGGGATCATCTGCGACGTGGCCCTGGACCCTTACAACAGCGAGGGCCACGACGGGCTGGTGGTGGACGGGGAAGTGGTGAATGACGCCACCGTGAAGGTGTTGTGTCAGCAGGCGGTGGTGCAGGCCGAAGCCGGCTGTGATGTGGTGGCGCCTTCCGACATGATGGACGGCCGGGTGAGCGCCATCCGCCGGGCCCTGGATCAGGCGGGCCATGAAAACGTGAGCATCCTCGCCTACGCCGCCAAGTACGCCAGCGCCTTCTATGGTCCTTTTCGCGATGCCGTGGCCTCGGGCGATCTGCTCAAGGGTGATAAGAAGACCTACCAGATGGACCCCGGTAATACCGACGAAGCCATCCGGGAAGTGGCCCAGGATCTGGCCGAGGGTACAGACATGGTGATGATCAAGCCCGGTCTGCCCTATCTGGATATTCTGTCCCGAGTGAAGGATACCTTCGCCGGCCCCACTTTTGTCTATCAGGTGAGCGGCGAGTACGCCATGATGAAGGCCGCCGCTGCCAACGGCTGGCTGGACCACGATGCCGTGATGATGGAAAGCCTCACCGCCTTCAAGCGCGCCGGGGCCGATGCCATCCTCACCTACGCCGCCCGCGAGGTGGCGCAGATGCTGCGGCGGCAGTGACGGTTTAGAGCCGATCGCGGCCCGGGGGGGGCTATTTGCTGGTGGCCACGAACACGCCGTCCCATTCGGGGCCGGGCGGGGTGGCACGATAGGTGTCCAGCCGTTCCTGATACAGATTATACAGGCTGTCCAGGTGGGCAAATTTCTCGCCCAATCCGGCGCGGCAGGCCTGGAGTGCCTGCGCCATGGCGTCCCAGTCTTGCGCCCGGTAGGCGGCCAGCATGGTCTCGTGGCGTTCCTTCAGGGGGGCGAAATCGGGATCGTTGTGCAGTTCGGGCTCGCCCAGCAGGGTATGGATGCGCACCGGCTTCAGCTTGCCCTTCACCCGGATCAGGTCCAGTTCCAGCAGGGCATAATCCGCCACCGCCTCTACCATGTTCTCGCCGATCACCACCTGCACGCCATAGGGCTTGGACTGGCCTTCCAGGCGGGAGGCCAGGTTCACGTTGTCCCCCAGCACCGAGTAGTCGAACCGCTGATCGGATCCCATGTTGCCCACGCACACTTCCCCGGAATTGAGGCCGATGCCCACCTTCAGCGGCAGATAGGTGGTGCCCTCGGCTTCCGCCTCCGCCTTCAGGTCCACGTTTACCTGTTCCATGGCTTCCAGCATGGCGAGAGCGGCGGAACAGGCATGGCGGCTGTGCTCGGAATCGGGCAGCGGCGCGTTCCAGAAGGCCATGATGCAGTCGCCCATGTACTTGTCGATGGTCCCCTGATAGCGAAGGATCACATCGGTCATGGGGGTGAGGAAGCGGTTGATGAGCCGCGTGAGACCCTCGGCGTCGTAACGCTCGGAAATGGACGTGAAACCGCGGACGTCACAGAACAGAATGGTCATGTCCCGGCGCTCGCCCCCCAGCTTGAGCCGCGAGGGATCGGCGGCCAGCTGCTCCACCAGCGCCGGCGACATGTAGCGGCTGAAGGCATCCCGCACTTGCCGCCGTCGCGCTTCCTCGCGGGCGAAACTGCCGTAGGACATGATGATGTAGATCACCAGGGTGGTGATCACGGCAAAGGCCGGGGACAACAGCACCCTGTGCTCGGAAAAGGCGAACCACGAGCCGGCAATGGCACTGCCGCCAAACAGCAGGAACAGGGCCAGGGTCCAGCGGGCGCCCACCATGGGCACCAGGATGATCAACAGCACCCCCATGGCCACCGTGGACACCAGTTCCAGCCCCAGGGCCCATACCGGCCGGCGCAACTGGGTCTGGAAGAGGATGTTTTCCAGAATCTGGGCGTGCACCTCCACCCCGGCCATGCTGCGTTCCACCGGTGTGGTTCTCAGGTCGTTCAGCCCCACGGCGGAGGTGCCGAACAGCACCAGCCGCCCGGCGATACGGGGGGCCACCGCCTGCGGGGTCTCGAACACCTCGTAGGCCGAGACGTAGCGCCGTGGGCTGCTCTTGGAAAAATAGACGCGGATGCGGCCGTTGGGGTCGGTCTCCACCAGGTTGGGACGGACGATCACGCCTTCGATGCCGGCGCCGGGCTGGGTGCGGATGCCAAAGGTGGTATTGCCGGTGGCGGCGGCCAGGGTGGCCAGGGCCAGGCTGGGGCGCAACTGACCCGCCACCTGCACCACCGCCGGCACCCGGCGCACCACCCGGTCCACCTCCGTGGCCACGGTATAGACGCCGGTCATGGCCGCCGCCTTTTCCAGCATCGGTAGGTTCGCGCGCAGGCCGGGGAAGGGGGCCAGATAGGGTCGGGGGTCGCCGCCGATCTCCACGAAGGGAATGCGGGACGCCTCGTCGGGCGGGGTGGGGGTGTTGAGCAGCCCTTGGCCCAGCACCACCCGCCGGCCCTGCATGCTCTCGGCAAACACCGTATCGTTGGAGGGCAGCTCCTTGAGCCGTTCCCGCAGCGCCGGGGAGGCCAGCGGCAGGGTCTCGGCCACCCGGTCGGCCGACACCCGGTCGGGTTCGGCGAACACCACGTCAAAGGCGATGGCGGCGGCGCCCATGCCGTTCAGGCGCTTGACCAGATCGGCCAACAGGGTCCGCGGCCATGGCCATTGCCCCAGGCGGGCCAGGCTTTCCTCGTCCATGTCGATGATGGTGATCGGCAACTGCTCGGGAACAGGGCGGGGCTGGATCACCTGATAGAGGTCGAAGGTCCGGGCGCGCAGGATTTCCAGCGGCAGGGGATCGGAGGCGCGGGCCATCACCAGCAACGCCAACAGCCCCAGGGCGATCACCCGGACGGGTCCCACGGCCCGCCACAACCGCCCGGGCAGCTGGGCCAGCCGACGCATCAGGGCCGGACGTGTTTCCCCCTCTGCCATGACCGTGTCTCCCCCATTTTCACCATGCGTTTCTGGTACTGCATCCGGGAAGGCGGGGCAAGTCCTTGCACCCGGGCGGCAGCCCTCTACAATGCCCCGGTCGCGTTCGTGGAACCAAGGGTCGGGTCATGACGGAGTCTCCCAACAGCGGCTGGTTGCAGGAGGTGGCAGGTCCCCTGCGGCGGTCCCTGAGCGAGTTGCTGGTGCTCAGTGGGGTGGTGAACCTGCTGGCCCTGGCGGTGCCGGTGTTTGTGCTCCAGGTCTATGATCGGGTGGTGTTCCATGCCGGGCTCAGCACCCTTCAGGCGCTGGTGGTGGGCATGGCGGTGGTGCTGCTGTTCGACTTCCTGTTGCGCCAGACCCGCTCGCGGGTGCTGAATCGGCTGGCTCTGCGCATCGACGTGGAGGTGGGCCGCAAGCTGTTCGAGAAACTGGTGGCCCTGCCCCTGGCCACCCTGGAAAGCCGCACCACCGCCCAGTGGTTGCAGTGCTTCCGGGATGTGGAAACGGTGCGCACGGTGCTGGCCGGGGGAACGGCGCTGCTGGTGACCGATCTGCCTTTTGCCTTTCTGTTCATGGGGTTGGTGGTGATCCTGGCCAAGCCCCTGGCCCCGGTGCTGGCGTTGGTGTTGGTGGCCTTCGTGATTCTCGCCTGGTGGTCGGGGCGGGCGGCGGTGAAGGCGCAGGCCGAGGAACGTCGGGCCGGTGTGGCCCGGGAAACGGTGGTGGCGGAGATGATCCAGGGACGGGGTCTGGTGAAGGCGCTTAACCTGGAGGAGATGTTCCGCGACCGCTGGGAAGGTCGTGAAGCCCACGCCATCGAGGAAGCCCTGGTCCGGGGCCGGCGCATGGATTCTCAGTCGGCGGCGGCCCACCTGCTGACCATGATCAGCACCGTTTCCCTGACCACCGTGGGGGCGCTGGCCATTCTCGACCAACGCCTGACCGTGGGGCAACTGGTCGCCACCAACATGTTGGCCGGGCGCCTGATCGCCCCCTTCGCCCAGTTGGTGTCCAGTTGGCGCGGCTTCATGCAGGTGCGGCAGGCCCTGGGCCGTCTGGGGGCCCTGTTCGGGGAGGCGGAGGACCTCGGCCATTCCGCCGTGGCCCTGGAGCGCCCCCGGGGCATTCTCACGGCGGAAAACGTGATCTACCGCTATCGCCCCGATGCCCCGCCGGTGCTGAAGGATGTGTCGGTGACCTTGCGGCCCGGGCGCATGATCGGGCTGGTGGGGCCCAACGGCTGCGGCAAGACCACCTTGCTGAAGCTGTTGCAGGGCCTCTACCGGCCGGAGGAAGGGCGGGTGCTGCTGGACAACGCCGACATCCGCCAGTTGGGCCGGGCGGATCTGGCGCGCTGGGTGGGGTATGTGCCCCAGGATGCGCGGCTGTTCGACGGAACCATCCGCGACAACATCGCCGCCCGGGATCCCGGTGCCAGCGACGAGGACGTGGTGCAGGCGGCCAAGTTGGCCAGCGTGCACGAAACCATCCTCAACCTGCCCGATGGCTATGGCAGCGACATCGGCGAGGCCGGCCATGTGCTCTCCGGGGGGCAGCGGCAAAAACTGGCCATCGCCCGTGCTCTGCTGGGCGATCCGCCGGTGCTGCTGCTGGACGAGCCCTCCGCCAGTCTGGACCGGGTGTCGGAAGAGGACTTGCGGCAGGCCCTGGAAACCCTGGCCTCCGATCATCTGGTGGTGGTGGTGAGCCACGCTCCCGCCCTGCTCAGCGCCTGCCGGGAAGTGGTGGTGATGGACCAGGGCGCGGTGACCGCGCACGGTCCGGCGCGGTCCCTGCTGCCCCGGTTGTTTCCCCGTCTGTTCCGCCAGGCCGACTCCCAGGCCGCCAGTGACGTGGAGGCCCGGCGATGAGCCCCCCTTCCCCCATGGAGCGCCTGCTGCGCCGGGATCCGGGGCAGGGCTGGCGGCTCACCGGCTGGGCCATCGCCCTGCTGGTGGTGGGGCTGGTGGCCTGGGCCTCCGTGGCCCGGCTGGATGAAGTGACGGTGGCCGAAGGCGAGGTCATCCCCCAGGGCAAAGTCAAAAGCATCCAGCACCTGGAGGGCGGCATCATCACCGACATCCTGGTGCAGGAAGGGGATGTGGTGACCGCCGGCGAGCCGCTGTTGCAGTTGGATCTGGGCACTCGGGGCATGGAGCGGGAGGAACTGGACATCGCCCTGGCCGGGCTCCGCCTGACGGAAGCGCGGCTGGAGGCCGAGGCCACCGGCGCGCCCTTGTCCCTGCCCGGGGAGGACGCGACCGCCCATCCCGCCATGGCCGCGCGGGAGCAGGAACTGTACGAAAGCCGTGTGGCCGAATACGAACACATCCTCCAGGGCCAGCAGGAGGCCCTGAGCCAGCGGCGGCAGGAAATCACCGAAGCGGAAGCCGAACTGGGCAGCGTCCGGCGGGAACTGCGGGTGAAACGGCGCAAGCTGGCCCTGTCGGCCGGCCTGGTGCGGGACGGCCTGGTGCCGCGCATGGAACATCTGGAATTGCAGGGCGAGGTGGAGAACCTTCAGGGACAGGTGTCGGTGCTGGAGGCGCGGCTGCCCCGGCTGCGCTCGGCCCTGAAGGAGGCGGAACAGAAAATCGCGCAGACCCGCTCCGGCTTCCGGCGCGAGGCCCTGACCCGGCAGCGGGAGGTGAGCGAGGAAATCGCCCGCATTCGGGAACGCATGACCCTGGCCGAGGATCAGGAACGGCGCACCCTCATCCGCAGTCCCATCGACGGCGTGGTGAAGAACATGCGCTACAACACCCTGGGGGCCGTGGCCGGGGCCGGTGAAGTGCTCATGGACATCGTGCCCACCAAGGACAAGCTGGTGATCGCGGCCCGTCTGCGGCCGGTGGACCGGGGCTATGTGCGGAAGGGCCAGCCGGCGTTCGTCAAAATCTCCACCTACGACTTCGTGCGCTACGGCGGCCTGGAGGGGGTGGTGATTCTGGTGGCCCCCGATTCCACCACCCCGGAGGACGGGGCGCCCTACTTCCGGGTGCTGGTGGAGACGGATCGCACGCAACTGGGGACGGAAGAGGATCCTCTGCCCATCACGCCCGGCATGGTCGCCACAGTGGATATTCATACCGGGCAGAAAACGGTTCTGGATTATTTTATCAAGCCTGTGCTTAAACTTAAGCACGAGGCATTCCGGGAGCGATAGGGGCACGCCGTGGGGAAAAAGGCCGGTTTAGGGCTTTCTTTCCCGGCGGCGGGGTGCCATTCTCGTTCCCATGGGGCTCTTCGACGCGGGGGGCGGTGAGGCGGCCACGCGCCTGGTGATGAGCCTGGAATCGGAGTCTGGCACCGACAGCAAACGGATCATTCCATGTCCCTCGCAACAGTTCTTGGTTTCCTGTTCGGGTTCGGCCTGTTCTTCGGCTCGGTGCTGTTGAGCACCGGCAACTATGTGATTTTTCTTAGCGGTCCGTCGCTGATCATGGTGGTGGGGGGGACCTTTGCCGCCACCTTCATTTCCTTCGAGGCCCGCTACGTGGTGCTGAGTATGCGCATCATGTCCTCGATTCTCTTTCAGCACCGGGAGGGGCACCAGCTTCTCACCAACGAGGTGGGCCGGGTGATCCGCTGGGGCTATGTGGTGCAGCGCAATGGCCTGCCGGCCCTGGAACAGGATGCCGCCGCCGTGCGGAAGAACGACCGCTTCCTTTCTTTCGGCATCGACCTGGTGGTTACCGGCTACACGGGGCAGGAGGTGCGGGAGGTGATGGCCAACACCGTGGAAACCACCTTCGAACGCAATACGGTGCCGTCGGAAATTCTGCGCAATATGGGCGCCACGTCGCCGGCCTTTGGCATGATCGGCACCCTGGTGGGTCTGATCATCATGCTGGACAACATGGGCGACGATCCGGCAGCCCTGGGGCCGGGGCTGGCGGTGGCCCTGATCACCACTCTCTACGGTGTGCTGGTGGCGCGGCTGGTTTTCCTGCCGGCGGCCTATAAGATTCAGCACCGGGAGGAAATCGTTCGATTCCGCAACTATCTGTTGGCGGAGGGGTTGGCGTTGTTGGCGGAGCGCAAAAGCCCACGTTATATCCAGGACAAGATGAACAGTTATCTGCCGCCGGCGGAGCACTTCAACATCGACACCCAGATGAAGTTCAATCGGTGATCGTATCGGGCCGGCACCGCGGATAAGCGGCGTGCCGACCGCCGAGACAGGAGGGCCCGAACCATGACCATGGGCGGCTTCGAAAAAGGCCGGAGGCGTGCCAAGCGGGATAAGGTGAACTTTTCCCTCGGCGCCGACGATTGGATGGTCACTTACGCCGACGCGGTGACCCTGCTGATGGCCTTCTTCATTATCTTCAATTCCATTTCCAGTATCGACGAGGTCAAGTACCAAAAGATGCGGGAAGGGCTGGCCAAGTCCATCAGTAAAAAAGAGGTCAGCAATCCGCTGCCCATGATGGAGGTGGACCTGCAAGAAGTGTTGCGGACCATGAACATCCAGGACCGCAGCGGCATTTCCACCGATTCCCAGGGGTTGAAGTTGGAGCTTCTCAGCAGTTCCCTGTTCGCGCCCGGCTCCGCCCAGATCAAGCGGGAAGCGGTGCCGCTGTTACGCAAGATCGCCCAGACTCTGGCCTCGCGGCGTTATGAGAACTTTCAGTTGGAAATCCAGGGGCATACCGATGACAGCCCCATCAACACGCCCCGTTATCCCTCCAACTGGGAGTTGTCGGCGGATCGGGCCACGGGCATTCTGCGCACGCTGGAGACGGGCGGTGTGGCCGACGAGCGCATGAAGGCCATTGCTTTCGCCGACACCTCGCCCAAGGTGCCCAACCGCGACATGAACGGGGTTCCCATCCCGCAGAACCAGGAACTCAACCGGCGGGTGGTGCTGCGCATCAAACCGCGGTAGGTTGGATTTTTTCTTGACAGAGAGGGCGCAAACCCGGTATTTACAGCGTCCCATCTGCGGCGGAGTAGCTCAGCTGGTTAGAGCAGCGGAATCATAATCCGCGTGTCGGGGGTTCAAGTCCCTCCTCCGCTACCATTAGAAAAGCTCGCTAGGTCAATGACTTAGCGGGCTTTTTCATGGGGCGATGATGCTGTCTGCCACTCCGGATGGCGAGGCTTTATATTGCATGAAGCTTGCAGCGACTTATGTATTTATGTATGAAGTAGTTAACTGGCTCTGGCGAAAGGGAGGATCGCGTCATGGCCACCGTGCGCGACGTAGCCGCGTTCATTCTGCGCGAGCAGGGCGAAATGACCGCGATGAAACTTCAGAAGCTTGTTTATTACAGTCAGGCGTGGTCCTTGGTGTGGGATGAGCATCCTCTGTTCGACGAAAGAATAGAAGCGTGGGCAAACGGTCCTGTTGTTCCTGATCTATACGCGGCTCATCGCGGCTGTTTTAAGGTGTCCTATGATACGGTTTCGGGCAATCCAGATGCGATTGATGATGACGGCAGAGAAACCATCACGGCGGTTCTTAAATTCTACGGCCCGCAATCTGCGCAATGGCTGAGCGATCTGTCTCATAAGGAAGACCCTTGGCGGGACGCCCGAGCGGGCTTGCCTGATGGCATGCGCGGCAATGTCGAGATTTCACTCGCAGCAATGGCCGAGTACTACGGGGGGCTCTAGTTCTCGTGGTAAAAAAGAAACAGCCAAGGGTCAAGCAGGCACCCGCCAGTCAAAGGAAGCAACCTAAAGCGAGTTCTTATCCAAAACCTTCCAAACAGCCAAAGTCTATTGAGGCACCCCATATTAACGGGGCGCCTTTGTCTTGGCGTTTCGGGGCGGTTGATCATGGCGGCCCTTTTTCGTGGAATAAACTGCCAGATGACGATTACAGAAAGGTTATGGAAAAGCTACATAAATTTGAAAGCATGGATATGAGTGCAATAAATAATTCAGGTAGTCATTCTATTGAGATAGATAAGATTAGCAAGGAAGGCAAAGATAGACTGATAGAAATTCAGCAAGACGATATTGATGAGTTGATGTCATTCCGCATTATGGGGAAGCCGCGTGTATTTTGTATACCCCACGGAAGCGTTATGAGGGTTCTTTGGTGGGATCCTGAGCACAGGGTTTGTCTTTCGGAGAAAAAAAACACATAGAGGGTGCCGACATAGGAGAGTACTTCTTTCAGGTATTTTTCTCGGCCAGTTGGCTCATTGCATCAGCGCACCACCACCATCAGGGGCGAATGACTGTGTCGGCAGTACCGGTCCTCTGCTGCCAGGTTTTGTATTGTAACGATGGTCACTCGGGACAGGTTGGCCCTCGTTTTTATTTGGGTGTTTCTTTCCTTTCCGCAAATCAGGATTTCACCACCGGTTCATGAGGCGGGGGGGATCATTGCTGATCACTGCCGTCACCCCCCAGCGCGCCAGCCGGATCGCCCATTGGCGGTCATCCACCGTCCACGCCACCACCCTCACCCCCTGGCGGACGGCGGCACGTAAGGTGGGGACGGTGATATCGCACGCAGGCAGGTGCAGGGTGGTACAGCCATTGCTTTGCGCCTGTTGTATGGCCAGGGTCACTGGCGTGCCCGCCACCACCAGCAGTCCCCGAGAGAGTCCGGGCAGGTGGCGGGCCAGCGCGCCGAGCAGGGGCGGGGAAAAGCTGGAAAAAAGCACCGGGACCCCCGGCACCCGCGCCAGGGCCATGCCCACCGCGCCCACCAATCGGCTTTCCTGGCCGGGGTGGGGCTTGAGCTCCAGATTGACCCCCATCCGCCGCGTCCGCAACGCCCTCAGGGTGGCTTCCAGGCTGGGCAGGGGCTCGCCGGCAAAGCGGGGATGGAACCAGCTTCCGGCATCCAAGGTCCGCAAGGCATCCCAGGCGTGGGCCGCCGCTTGTCCCCGGCCGGAGGTGGTACGCTCCAAGGTGGCATCATGCAGCAGAAAGGGCACGCCGTCGGTGCTCAAGCGTACGTCCACCTCCACCCAGCGCACCCCCTGCCGCCACGCCGCATCCAGGGCGGCCAGCGTGTTTTCCGGGGCCCTCCGGCAGGCGCCCCGGTGGGCGATCAGCAGGGGGGGCGCGCCCCTTTCGGGAAGGCAAGGGCGCTCAAAGACAGAAGGGAGGGGGCGATTTATGGGCATTTTTTGTCTGTGGCGTGTTGTTGATCTGGTTCTTTAGGTCGTAAGAGCTAGACTTAAGGTATTTGTGGTCTGTTTTTCGGGTGGATTTCCTTGCAGGCGGCAAGTTTATGTCTTACGCGTCAAGGATGACGTGCTGTTGCCTGTTGCCCGATAAACCATTCTGGCCGCAGTTTAGAGCGGATTCACGCACCCAATCCGGTTCACAGCGTGAACCCGATTGGGTGCGACCCGCTCTAGGCAGGTCGCATACTCCGGGCCCCGGGTCACGTTCCATGTGCTTGGCCATGTGCTTTGTAACGTGGCATTATTGCGTTGCAATATCCTCCTCAGGGGAATCGCATTTGAAAAATCGGGGTAGCGGTCGGGCTTGAAATGGATTC
>CAZHRQ010000068.1:0-14045 GCA_964535075.1 uncultured Rhodobacterales bacterium
GCTGTCGTCGATCACCGGATAGATCCATACCGAGGAAAAGGAGGTGTGGCGCCGGGCCGCGCTGTCGAAGGGCGAAATGCGCACCAGCCGGTGCACGCCGCTTTCGGTTTTCAGCCAGCCATAGGCATTGGTGCCGCTCACCTGGAGGGTGGCGGACTTCAGGCCCGCTTCCTCGCCGGCGCTTTCCTCCAGCCACGAGACCTTGTAGCCCTTGCGTTCCGCCCAGCGCACGTACATGCGCAGCAGGATTTCCGCCCAGTCCTGGGCCTCGGTGCCGCCGGCGCCGGCGTGGACTTCCAGATAGCAGTCGTTGCTGTCGGCCTCGCCGGAAAGCAGGCTTTCCAGGCGCATGGCCCGGGCCTCGGCCAGCAGGACCTGAAGCGCGTCCTCGGCCTCGGCCACCACGGTGGTGTCGGCCTCGGCCTCGCCCATTTCGATCAGGTCCTGTTGATCGGCCAGTTCCTGTTCCATCCGGCGGGTGCGGCTCACGGCCTGGTCCAGGCGGGTGCGTTCCTTCATCAGGGACTGCGCCCGGGCGGGATCGGCCCACAAATTGGGGTCCTCGGCCAGGGCGTTCAGTTCCTCCAGTCTCAGCAGCGCGTTATTCCAGTCAAAGAGACCTCCTCAGCAGTTCCAGCGACTGCTTAATCTCGGTGACCACCGCTTCCGTTTCCGCACGCATGGCGTTCCGGTTCTCCTGTTGTCAGATTTTTTCGGGCGGGTCCGCGGGCCCCGAACCGCCTACCCTAGAGCCGATCGCCGTCAATGGGAACCCATTCTCGGGTCCCATTGACCGCGTGAATCGGCTCTAGCCTGCCCGGGCGGCGGAGAAATAGGGTCAGGAAGCGCTGTCCTGCCGGAAGGGACAGGCGCCCGCCGTTTCCGGACAGGTGCCGCCGGCGCCGGCGGCCCAGAAGGCATCAGCCATGGGGGGGTCCCGCCACACGGCGCGAATCATGCCCGCCAGCCCCTCGATGAAGGCCGGATGGCACTGCACCGTGGGCACCCGCACATAACCCGGCACCCCGGCCTCCGTGGCCAGGTCGCGGTATTCCTCGTCCAGCTCCACCAGGGTTTCCGAATGCTCGGAGACAAAGGCCAGGGGCACCACCACCGGCACCCGCATGTCCTCGGCACAGCGGGTGATTTCGTCTTCCGTATAGGGCTCGATCCATTTCAACGGCCCCACCCGGCTTTGATAGCACACCACCCACTCTTCCGGTTCCAGCTCGGCCGCCTCGGCGATGGCGGCGGCGGAGCGCTCCACGTGGTCGGGATAGGGATCCCCCTTGGCCACGATGCGTTCGGGCAAGCCATGGGCGGAAAACAGCACCCGGGGCACCCCTTGCGCCCGTGCCTCCTTCAGGCGCTCCCGCAACCGCGCCGCCTGGGCCTGGATGAAGCCCGGCAGGTCGGGCCAACAGCACACCGCCCGGGTGGCGGCGATCACCCCCGCGGCCTTGGCCACCCGCCGCCATTCGCCGATGGAGGACGCGGTGGTGGTGGTGGAAAACTGGGGATAGAGGGGCACCAGGGTCACGCGGTCGGGCCCGAATCCCTTCACCTGCGCCACCACCTGTTCGGTCATGGGGTGCCAATAGCGCATGCAGATGAATACCCGCACCTCGTCGCCGGGCCGATCCACGCCGGTGATCCTGAGCGCGGCCAGCAGCGCCTCCGCCTGTTCCTCGGTCTGGGGCAACAGCGGCGAGGCGCCCCCCAGCCGGGCATAGTTGGCCTTGGCCGCCGAGGTCCGCTTGGCGGCAATGCGCCGGGCCAGGAAAAACCGCACCAGACGGGGCGCGTCCAGAATAGCCGGATCGGAAAACAGGTTGCGCAAAAAGGGCTTCACCGCCTGGAGGCTGTTGGGCGCCCCCAGGTTGAACAGCACAACCGCATGTTTTTGGGTCATGATGCCGTGGCCTCCGGCGATCGCAGGGTGCGGAGCAGCAATTCCACATGCTCCGGCGGGGTGCTGGGCACAATACCGTGTCCCAGGTTGAAGATGAAGGGCCCTTTTCCGAGCACGTTGACAAGTTCCCGCACCCGCGCCACCAGGGCTTCGCCACCGGTTTTGAGCAGGATGGGATCCAGGTTGCCCTGCACCGGCACCAGGGGTTGGATGTGCTGGGCGGCCCAGGCCGGCGGCACGGTGGTATCCAGGCCCACGGCGGTGACGCCGGTTTCGCGCACATACTCGGGATACAGCACGCCGGCGCCGCGGGGGAAGCCGATCACCGGCACCGTCACCCCCTGGGCCCGCAAGCCCGCCACGATGGCGCGGTGGGGCTGGATCACCCACCGGCGGAAGGCATCGTCGGCCAGCACCCCGGCCCAGCTATCGAATATCTGCACCGCCTCGGCACCGGCCGCCGCCTGGGCGGTGAGATAGCGCACGGTGGCGTCCACCAGCAGGTCCATGAGGGCCTGGAAGCCCTGGGGATCGCCATAGAGCCAGGTCTTGGTCTGTTGGTAGTCCTTACTGCCCCCGCCTTCCAGCATGTAGGTGGCCACGGTCCACGGCGCCCCGGCAAAGCCGATCAGGGTGGTGGCGTCGGGCAGGTCCCGGCGCAGGGTCCGCACCGTCTCGAACACCGGCGCCAGATGGGTGAGCACCCGGTCCGCCGACAAGGCCGCCACCGCCGCCCGGTCGGCCAGGGGCGTCAACACCGGCCCCTCCCCGGGCTGGAAGGTCACCGGCTGCCCCACGGCATCGGGAATCACCAGGATATCGGAAAACAGAATGGCGCCATCGAAGCCATAGCGATGGATGGGTTGCAACGTCACCTCGGCCGCCCGGGCCGGGGTGTAACACAGATCCAGAAAACCGCCCACCTGCGCGCGCACCGCGCGATACTCGGGAAGATAGCGCCCTGCCTGACGCATCAACCATACAGGGGGAACGGTTTGGGGTTCGCCGGCGAGGGCACGCAGGAGGGGCTTGGCTTGGGTCACGATCATGTTCCGTCTGCTGGACTGGCCTTTGGGGGCGGTCCGAGGCGGCGGAAAGGGGGCGCCGTCCCGGGTCCCGTGCGGTCCCTCCCTCATAACATAGAAATATCTAAAAGGTAGATGGGGTGGTATGGGCCTGTGGATATGGGGACGCCGCGGCTTGTGCCTGGAGTCCTCCCCGTTGGGGAAAAGTTATCCACAGGGTGCTGTGGATTATGGGGATAACAGGGGGCGACTCCCCGAAATGCTGGCGAGTCTCCCGGAATCGAGTCGCTGGGGAGGACTCCAGGCATACCGCTGGGAGAAGATGATTTGTCCCCAACCCGGGAATAACGTTGTCCCCCTGGGGGGGACTCGATGAACGGAATCATGACAGTTCGGGGACCCTGTGGCACACTCCCCATCATCCACAGGGATTCACAGGGACCGGCCCGGCCGGAAGACGTTCATGCATGATGCAACCGCCGGCTTTCATGTGCATTTGGTGTCCGATTCCTCGGGGGAGACGGTCAGCACCCTGGCCCGGGCCTGCCTGATGCAGTTTCCCGATCTCCAGGTGCAGGAACACATGTGGTGGATGGTGCGCTCGCCGGAGCGCATGGACCGGGTGTTACAGGGCATCGCCGCCCAGCCGGGGCTGGTGATGTTCACCCTGGTGGATGGCGCGCTGCGCCGCCGACTGGAAGAAGGGGCGGAGCGGCTGGGGGTGCCGCTGGTGGCGGTGATGGATACGCCGCTGGAGGCCCTGGGGCGGCATCTGGGGCGACCTGCCGCCGGCCTGCCGGGACGGCAGCATGCGCAGGACGAAGCCTATCTGGCCCGTATCGAGGCCATTCACTTCACCATGGCCCATGACGATGGCCAGTGCCTGGACGGCCTGGACAAGGCGGATGTGATTCTGTTGGGGGTCTCCCGCACCTCCAAGACTCCCACCTGCGTCTATCTGGCCCATCGGCTGGCGTTGAAGGCGGCCAACGTGCCCTTGGTCAACGAGTGCACCCCGCCGGCGAGGGTCACCCAACTGTCGCCCCACACCGGGCCGTTGATCGTGGGCCTGACCCGCGAGTCCCGCTCCCTGAGCCAGATCCGCCAGAACCGGTTGCGGGAAATGGGGGATCATGCCACCACCTACGCTGACGAGGATACGGTGCGGGAGGAGGTACAGCGGGCGCGGCGGGTGTTCGCCCGCCACGGCTGGCCCCAGATCGACGTGTCCCGCCGCTCCATCGAAGAAGTGGCGGCCAACGTGCAGCAGCTTTACGGCGAGCACCGGCGGCGCCAGCAGGCGCTGGCGGCGGACTCATGAGCGCCCCGCCGCTGATCCTGGCCTCGGCCAGCGCGGCGCGGCGCCGGTTGTTGACGGCGGCCGGCGTGCCGCACACGGTGGTGCCGGCCCTGGTGGACGAGGCGGCGGCCCGGGAAAGCTGCCGTCACGAGGGCCTGGACGCGGAGGGCGCCGCCACGGTGCTGGCTGATCTCAAGGCCCGGGCCGTCTCCCGCCTGCACCCGGGGGCCCTGGTGCTGGGCGCCGACCAGATCCTGGACTGCGACGGGGTGTGGTACGAAAAACCCGCCGATGTGGCCGCCGCCCGGGCCCAGTTGCTGGCCCTGCGCGGCCGCTCCCACACCCTGGCCACGGTGGCGGTGATGATGCGCGATGGGGAACGGCTGTGGCAGCAGGGCGCCCGGCCGCGCCTGACCATGCGCGCCTTTTCCCATGCCTTCCTGGATCAGTATCTTGCCACCGCCGGGGCCGCCCTCACCGCCTGTGTGGGGGCCTATGCCCTGGAGGAACAGGGCATTCAGCTTTTCGCGCACGTGGCGGGCGATGCCTTTGCCATCCAGGGACTGCCCCTGTGGTCCCTCCTTGATTACTTGCGAACCCTGGGAGTGATTCCCGAATGAATATCACGCCGCTGTTCTTTTCCGGCGCCGCCGCCCTGGCCGGCGTGGTGGGCTGGCCCGTGGCCCATTCCCTGTCCCCCGCCATTCACAACCACTGGCTCAAGCAGCATGGCATCGACGGCGTTTATGTGCCGCTGGCGGTGGCGCCCGATCACCTGCCGGCGGCGCTGCGGGCCCTGCCGCACCTGGGCTTTCGCGGCGTCAACGTGACCGTGCCGCACAAGGAGGCGGCGCTGGCGGTGATGGATACGGTCACCCCCGTTGCCAGCCGAATCGGTGCCGTGAACACGGTGGTGGTGCAGGCCGATGGCACTTTGCTGGGCCATAACACCGATGCCGAGGGCTTTGCCCAAAGCCTGCACCACGGCCATCCCGGCTGGCAGCCGGAGCGGGGGCCGGCGGTGGTGCTGGGGGCCGGCGGGGCCGCCCGGGCGGTGGTGGTGGCGCTGCTGGACGCGGGGGTGCCGTCGGTGGTGGTCACCAACCGCAGCCGCGACCGGGCCGACGCCCTGGCGGCGGCCGTGGGCGGGCCGGTCACCGTGGCGGACTGGGCCGAGCGGGAGGCGGTGCTGGCCGACGCCGCGGTGCTGGTGAACACCACCGCGCTCGGCATGACGGGCCAGCCGCCGCTGGAGATGGATCTGGCACGGCTGCCGGAAACGGCGGTGGTGACGGATATTGTGTACAGCCCCCAGGAAACGCGGCTGCTGCGTCAGGCCGCCGACCGGGGCAATCCGGCGGTGGAGGGCATCGGCATGCTGCTGCATCAGGCGGTGCCGGGCTTTCGGGCGTGGTTCGGGGTGGACGTGAATGTCACGCCGGGGCTGCGCAAGCAGGTGCTGCACAGCCGCGAACAGCCACCGGGCAAGGTGGTGGCCACGGTGTGACGGGCCTGGACCATGCGGATCATCGGTCTGACCGGCGGCATCGCCATGGGCAAGAGCACGGTGGCCGGGTTGCTGCGGGCGGCCGGCGTGCCGGTGCACGATGCCGACGCGGCGGTGCACCGGCTGCTGGCGCCGGGCGGGGCGGCGGTGGCGGCGGTGGCGGCGCGTTTTCCCGGCACCCGTGACCCGGCGGGCGGCATCGACCGTCGGGCCCTGGGTCGGCAGGTGTTTGGCCATCGGGGGCGCCTGACCGCCCTGGAGCGACTGCTGCATCCGCTGGTGCGGCGGGAGGCCGACCGGTTCCTGGCCCGGTGTCGGCTGCGGGGCTGTCCGCGGGTGGTGCTGGAGATTCCCCTGTTGTTCGAGACCGGGGCGGAACGGCGCTGTGACGCGGTGTGGACGGTCTCGGCCCCGGCTTTTGTGCAGGCACGGCGGGTGCTGGCGCGCCCGGGCATGACGCCGGCCCGGCTGGCGGCCATTCGCGCCCGGCAATGGGACGATGCCAGCCGGTGCCGCCGGGCCGATGCGGTGATCCCCACCGGGCTGGGCCTGGCCACCACCCGGCGGGTGCTGACCCGCACCCTGGCGGCGGCGCCCTCCGCCCGCTCTAAAACAAACAGATAGAGCCGAGTCACGCGGTCACTGGGAACCACAAATGAGTCCCATTGACCGCGATCGGCTCTAGTGCCCGGAGGGAGGAGCCCCCGGGCAGAGGCAGGCGCCGCCCGCAAGATCCATCCGCCGGCTCCCTGTAACTGCGGGACAGACGGGCGGAGAACCGCGGGGGGTCGGGAATAGGTTCCGCCTCGCGCCAATGACGGCAGGCACACATTTTCGGGCTGGTCCGGGCTGGGAAAACCTCAGCCGTCGCCTTCCTGTCGGGGGGGACCCTGCACCTTGGCCACCACGGCCTCGATGCCGCGCACCAGCTTGTTGCCCACCCCACCGCCGTCGCCTTCGATCTTTTGGCTGACCACCAGGCGCATGGCGTCGATGTGCACCTTGATCACGTCCAGGTGGGCCGGCGTGGCGCTTTCGGTGTTTTCGATGAAGCGGCACAGATGATTGCCGATCACCGTCATCAGGTCATAGCCAAAGCTGCCGCCCTGCCCCTTGATGTCGTGGGCGATGCGGAAAATCTCGTCCAGGGCCGGTTTTTCCTCCAGCGTGCCCTGTTCCAGGCCATCCACGTGTTCCTGCAGGGCGCGGATATCGTCCGATACCCACTTCAGATAATCCCCCGCCAGATTCTGGACAACCTTGTCCGCTTCCTCCAGGGCCTTGAGGTCGAGCTTCGGGGCCGATTCAGCCTTTTTTCGCAGGGTGTTGGGCGGCCGGATCACCTGGGGTTGATCGCCGTTGCTGTCACCGCTCATGGCCTTGCCTCGTCCTCTTGTTGCCTGGCGGGAGGGCGGATGAATAGGCCCGTTCCCCAGTCATCACCCTAACCCCGGTTACCCGTTGAGCAAAGCGGCAACTTCTTCCTGGGTAAGGCCCCCTTCCTCGTCGCCGGCACCGCCACCGTCCTTGCGGCGGTCCTTGCCGCGGAAGGGCACCTGCCGCCGCCGCCGGTCGGGCCCGAAGTAGGTGTTGGTGCGGATGAACGAGCGCGGCTTGTCGATGATCATGCGGATGCGGGTATAGAGGCTCTTGGCCGAAATGGGCTTGGCCAGGAACTCGTGCACCCCGGCGTCGCGGGCCTCCAACACCCGGTGCATTTCCGTATGCCCGGTGAGCATGATGATGGGGACAAAGGGATTGGGGCTGTCGTTGCCGGTGCGCACCAGCCGCACGAAATCAAGGCCGTCCAGGGGCGACATGTTCCAGTCGCAAATGATCATGTCGGCCGGGAAGTGCCGCATTTCGCGGAAGGCATCAGCCCCGTCCTGGGCTTCCACCACCGACTTGGCGCCCAGGGCGTGCAGGATGGTTTTCACCAGGGCCCGCATGTGCTTGTTGTCGTCCACAACCAGGAAGTGTAGCCGCTCCAGGCTGTACTCCCCACCGGCCGATTCCCGCTCATCTTGATGCAAGGCGTCACATCCTCAATCGCGAGCGTTTTTCCACCCCGCCCCCTCTTCTTATCCCATATCGGGCGGCGCGCCGCCAAGATAAAGAGTGCCCCGCTCAGGATCGTGTTTCGGCGATGCGGATCAACCGATCATGCAGCTTGCGCGGCACCAGCGGCGTGACCAGCAGGCCGTTGACCCCCAGGGCCTTGGCCTTGCGCACCAGCGCCTCGTCGGCCCCGGCGGTGAGAAGCAACACCGGCACCCCGGGCTCCGGCACACGGGGATCGAAGGTGGGCCCCCCGGGCGGCACCCCCTCCCGCAGGGCCCGGACGAACGCCACCCCGTCCCCCGGCGCATCCACATCCACGATCACCACATCCGGGCTGTGGTCCCGGGCCAGGAGATAGCCCTCCGCCGTATCGGCGGTTTCCTGCACCCGCGTCATCCCCATGGTGCGCAGCAGCGCCCGCACGAGTCGGCGCAGGTTGTCGTTCCCGCTCACCAGAAGCAGACGCAAGGCCTGCACCCGGGGCTCTACGGGCTCCACGGTCATGGCACTCTCCCCCCCGGGGTGCGCGTGGGTTTTACGGTCCCAGCCGGCAGCGGTTAGAGCGGGTCGCACCCAATCGGGTTCACGCTGTGAACCCGATTGACCGCGATAGGCTCTAGGCGTCGATGTTCACATCCTTCACATAGGCCACGTACTTCATGTCCTCGCCCATGATGTGCTTCCTGAGCCAGTCGGAGAGGAACAGCAGCACATCCCGCCCCACGCCCGTGGCGTCGGAGGCTTCGAAATCCGCCTTCACCTCTTCCACCTGCTCGGTGAGGTCGGCGTGGATGTCCTTGTGCCGTTCCAGGTCGGGATAGCCCCCGGCTTCCTGGATCTTTTCTTCCCGGGCGAAGTGGTAGTGGGTGTAATCCACCAGTTCCGTCAGCACGTCGCCCACCACGGCGCGGTCCTCGCCGGCCTGGGTGGTCTCGGCCAACTTGTTGATGAGGTCGATGAGACGCTTGTGATCATTGTCGAGGCTTTCCACCCCCACACTGAGCTTGTCCGTCCATTGAATGAGGTCCATGCCGCCACGTTTCCTATCCGGTCCGAAAAAGGGTCATGCCCTGATCGAGTGAGTGTAGCACTCACAGACGTCCTCGCCTATAGCTGGTAACGTCCGCAAAACAAAAGGGTGAGGGTGAATCACATAAGGTTAAAATGCCGTCGATCAAGGCTTGCACTGGCGGGCCGGGTGCGCAAGATGACGTGATGCTCGCTGGCGACGGATCTTCGCGGGGGGACCTCGTCCCGGCGAGGGCGGCGCGCCCCGCGAGGGCGGCGCGCCCCGCGGGGGCGGCGCGCCCTCAGCCCAGGGAACGGAACCCTTCAGATATGCCTGAGCCCATCGATCCCGCCCCCGCCCCCCGCTGTCCCGCGCTGAAGGTGGCGCTGGCCGTGGCCGGGGGGTGCGCCGTGGGCGGGGCCGTGGCTCTGCTGCTGGGCACGAGCGCCGGGTCGGCCGTGGCCCTGACCGCCGGCGCGGCGATTCTTGCCGGCGGCTGGCGCAGCCACGCCAACCACCGCCCCCTGGCGGACGCCCTGCACGAGGCCCAGGTGACCCGCCGCCGCCTGTTGGCGGAAGTCGACGGCCTGTCCCGTATTCCCCAGGAAAACCCCAATCCCGTGCTGCGCTTGGACGGGCAGGGCGTGTTGTTATCGGTAAACACCGCCGGCCGCGTCCTGGTGGCCGACCTGGGGGGCGAGGCCGGCGCCCCCGGCCCCCACTACTTTGCCGATCTGGCCCGGGAGTGCTTCGCCACCGGCGCGGATCGGGAGGCGGAACTCACCCACAACGGCCGGGTGCTGGCCTTTGTCTTCCACCCCGTGCCCGCGGCCGATTTCGTGGTGGCGTATGGCCAGGACGTCACCGACCGCACCGCGGCCGAGGAACGGCTCGATCACCTGTCCAGCCATGACCTGCTGACCGGCCTGGCCAACCGGCGGCTGTTCACCGACCGCCTGCGCCAGGCCCTGCGCGCCGGCGACGCGCGCACCCGGGCGCTGCTGCTGGTGGAGGTGGAGGGCCTGAAGGACGTCAACCGTTCCCTGGGCCACGCCGCCGGGGACGCCCTGCTGGAAATCATGGCCAACCGGGTGCGGCAGGTGGTGGCCCCCAGCGACACCCTGGGCCGGCTGGATGCCGACGAATTCACGGTGCTGCGGGCCCCGGGCACCGACGCCGACGCCACCGCCACCCTGGCTCAGGCTCTGCTGGACCGCCTGGAGGCCCCGGTGGAGGTGGCCGACCACGCCCTGACCATGCGGGTGGCGGTGGGCATCGCCATGGCCCCCGCCGACGGCGAAACGGCGGAAGCGGTGTTGCAGGCGGCGGTGACCGCCCGCAATCAGGTGAAGGAAGAGGACGGTCGCGGCTATCGTTTTTTTGTCGCCGGCATGACCGACGCCGTGCGCCGGCGCAAGGAAATGGAACGGGACCTGCGCCGCGCCCTGGCGGGGGCGGAATTCCGGCTCTACTACCAGGCCAAGGTCTCCCTGACCGATGGCCGGCTGGTGGGGGCCGAGGCGCTGATTCGCTGGCAGGATCCTGAACGGGGCCTGCGTTCCCCCGGCGAGTTCATCCCCATTGCCGAGCGCAGCGGTCTGATTCTGCCCATGGGCGCCTGGGCGTTGCGGCAGGCCTGCACCCAGATCGCCGCCTGGCAGGCCGCCGGCCTCACCCCGGTCCCGGTGGCGGTGAATCTCTCCGCCGGCCAGTTCACCGATCCCAACCTGGTGACCCTGGTGGCCACCATCCTGCAGGAAAGCGGGGTGGATCCGGGGCTGCTGGAGGTGGAGATCACCGAGACGGCGGCCATGGACCGGCCGGAAGCCGCCATCACCACCATGAACGGTCTGCGGGCCCTGGGGGTCTCGCTGGCCATCGACGACTTCGGCACCGGCTATTCCAGTCTGTCCTACCTGCAACGGTTGCCGGTCCAGCACATCAAGGTGGACAAGGCCTTCATCGACGACATGGCCTTGCCGCCTCACGAATCGGCCATCGCCCGGGCCGTCACGGGGCTGGCCCACGTCCTGGACCGCACCGTCACCGCCGAGGGCGTGGAAACCGATGCCCAGTGCCAACACCTGCGGGCCTACGGCTGCGACCATGCCCAGGGATTCCTGTTCGGCCGCCCCGAACCGGCGCACGTTTTCGTGGAACGGTTGTAGCCCCCTGCCCCTTCCCCGACCCTTCCCCGACCCTTCCCCGATGGGTGTCACCAATTCTTCACGGCGCACCCCCTTTGAGGGGGCGGGGTCTCCGGTATCCTGAGGCGGTATGAACGCCCCTATCGGGAGGAACCGCCATGTCGGACCTGAAGACCGCCACGCCGCTGACCGCCGAGGAAGTGGACCGCATCAACGCCTACTGGCGTGCGGCCAACTATCTCTCTGTAGGCCAGATTTATCTGATGGATAACCCCCTTTTGCGGGAACCTCTCCAGGCCGAGCACGTGAAGCCGCGCCTGCTGGGCCACTGGGGCACCACTCCCGGGCTTAATTTCATCTATGCCCACTTCAACCGGGTGATCAAGGCCCGAGACCTGGACGTGATCTATCTCGCCGGGCCGGGTCACGGCGGGCCGGGTCTGGTGGCCAACACCTATCTGGAAGGCACCTATTCGGAAGTCTATCCCGACATCAGCCCCAACGAAGCGGGTATGAAGCGGCTGTTCAAGCAGTTCTCCTTCCCCGGCGGCATCCCCAGCCACGTGGCGCCGGAAACCCCGGGGTCCATCCATGAAGGGGGCGAGCTGGGCTATGTGATCTCCCACGCCTATGGCGCCGCCTTCGACAATCCGGATCTGGTGGTGTGCTGCGTGGTGGGCGATGGCGAAGCGGAAACCGGCCCCCTGGCCACCGCCTGGCATTCCAACAAGTTCCTCAACCCCATCCGCGATGGCGCAGTGCTGCCCATCCTGCACCTCAACGGCTATAAGATCGCCAACCCCACCATCATGGGGCGCATGAGCGACGCGGAACTGACCAAGCTGTTCGAGGGCTACGGCTACACCCCCTATTTCGTGGAGGGGGATGACCCGGCCACCATGCACCAACTGATGGCCGCCACCCTGGACAAGCTGATGGACGACATCAAGGCCATCCAGGCCCACGCCCGGGACACCAACGATCCCAGCCGTCCCAACTGGCCCATGATCATCATGCGCACGCCCAAGGGCTGGACGGGCCCCAAGGAAGTGGACGGCAAGAAAACCGAAGGCTTTTGGCGGTCCCACCAGGTGCCCCTGGCCGGCATGCACGAAAATGCCGAGCACTTGAAGATGCTCGAAACCTGGATGAAGAGCTACCAGCCGGAAGAGCTGTTCGATGACAACGGCACCTTGAAGGCGGAATTGCAGGCCCTGGCCCCCGAAGGTCTCCGCCGCATGGGCGCCAACCCCCACGCCAACGGCGGCGTGCTGCTGCGCAGCCTGCGCATGCCCGACTTCCGCGACTACGAAGTGACGTTCAACCGCCCGGCCAGCGAGCGGGCGGAAGGCCCCCGGGTGGCCGGCACCTTCCTGCGCGACATCCTGCGCCAGAACGAGGATCAGGCCAACTTCCGCGTGTTCGGCCCCGATGAAACCGCCTCCAATCGCCTGAGCGCCGTGTTCGAGGTCACCGACCGCACCTGGATGGAACCCACCATCCCCGAGGATGAAAACCTGGCCCCCGACGGCCGGGTGATGGAAATCCTGTCGGAACACACCTGCCAGGGCTGGTTGGAAGGCTATCTGCTCACCGGGCGGCACGGCTTCTTCTCCTGCTACGAAGCCTTCATCCACTTGGTGGACAGCATGTTCAACCAGCATGCCAAGTGGCTGAAGACCACCCGCCACATGCCCTGGCGGCCGCACATCGCTTCCCTGAACTACCTGCTGACCTCCCACGTGTGGCGCCAGGATCACAACGGCTTCAGCCACCAGGATCCGGGCTTCATCGACCACGTGGTGAACAAGAAGGCAGAGGTGATCCGCGTCTACTTCCCGCCGGATGCCAACACCCTGCTGTCCACCGTGGACCACTGCCTGCGTAGCCGCCAGTACGTGAACGTGATCGTGGCCGGCAAGCAACCGGAACTGCAATTCCTGACCATGGAACAGGCGGTGCTGCACTGCACGGCGGGCCTGGGCATCTGGGAATGGGCCAGCAATGATCGCGATGCCCTGGCGGACGTGGTGATGGGCTGCTGTGGCGACGTGCCCACCATCGAAACCCTGGCCGCCGTGGACCTGCTGCGCCAGATGTTCCCGGATCTCCGTATCCGGGTGGTGAACGTGGTGGACCTGCTGAAATTGCAGCCGGAAAAGGAACACCCCCACGGCCTGTCCGACAAGGACTTCGTGGACATCTTCACCGCCGATGCGCCCATCATCTTCAACTACCATGGGTATCCGTGGCTGATTCACCGGCTCACCTACCGCCGGCCCAACCACGGCAACCTGCACGTGCGGGGGTACAAGGAAGAAGGCACCACCACCACGCCCTTCGACATGGCGGTGCTGAATGAAATCGACCGCTTCCATCTGGTCATGGACGTGGTGGACCGCGTGCCCCGGCTGGCCCATCAGGCCGGCTATGCCAAGCAGGCCATGCTGGAGAAACTGGTGACCCACAAGCACTATGTGCGGGAACACGGCATCGACATGCCGGAAGTGCGGGACTGGATCTGGCCCTACTGACGTTCGGCAAACGATCTCAAGACAAAAAAACGGCATTAGGGGGGGCGGCCTCAGCCGCCCCCTTTCTCTGGGGGGGCGGCCTCAGCCGCCTACCTGAGAAATCATGGCCATGAAGGGAATTTCGCCGTGGGCCAGCCGCAGATAGCCCACGGCCGTGACCACCTTGTGCTCCCGGTCCTTCAGCGCCGTCTGGATGTCGTAGCCCACGTCCTCCTTGGGCAGTTCCACGTGATCCACGTAGTCCATGAAGGCCTCAATGAGTTCCCGGCGCGGACGATCAAACAAATCGTCTTCGGCTTCGAACTGATAGGTGGCTTGGGCGCCGGTGTGCACATCGAACATGACCGCCTGGTATTTCATGATCGCGTTCCCCCCTGGGGCTGTGATGGGTGCCGATGATCCCCTGCTGTACCAGGGGGCGGCAGCACCATAAAGCGGCGATTCCGTTGCGCTCTCTTGCTCCCGCCGGGGTTCCGGCCTACGGTTTGGCCATTCTGGAAACTGGACACGGCACCCATGGACGCGCAAGAGCAAGAAACCATCCGCAACT
>CAZHRQ010000069.1:0-13853 GCA_964535075.1 uncultured Rhodobacterales bacterium
ATGTATCGGGCCTCCAAGGCGGCGGTCAACGCCGTGGGCCGCAGTCTGGCCATCGACCTGAAGGCGCGGGGGGTGACGGTGGTGGTGCTGCACCCGGGCTGGGTGGTCACCGACATGGGCGGGCCGCACGCGCTCATTCAGCCGGAGGAAAGCGTCACTGGCATGCGGCGGGTGCTGGCGGACCTCACCCCGGCCGATGCCGGTCGCTTCCTTGATTACACCGGCCGCGAGGTGCCGTGGTAAAAAGACTGGCGTCCCGGCGGGAGAGAGATTAACCCAAAGGTAGGCAACGCCGGTCTACCCTGGGGCGGACCGCGACGGGGAGACCGGCATGAGTGAGACCGGCATGAGTGAGGGAACCAGCGGGGACGGGGTCATCGAGTTCTACTTCGATTTCGCCGCGCCCCATGCCTACGTGGCCGCACAACAGATCGACGAACTGGCCTGGGCGTATGAACGCCGGGTGCGATGGCGTCCGGTGCCGCTGGAGCCGTTGTTGCAGGCCACGGGCGACCGGCTGCCGTTGGGCCAACCCCTGAAGGGCCCTTACTTGCGGCACGATGTGGAACGGCAGGCGCGCCGGCTGGAGCTGCCGTTCCAGTGGCCCTCCCGGTATCCCTTCGACACCAGCAGCGCCTGCCGGGCGTTTTACGTGATCGCCGACCAGGACCCGGTGCGCGGCCGGGAATTTGTGCTCACCGCGTTTCATGCGGTGTATGGCGAGGGTCTGGACCTGGGCTCCATGATGGTGCTGCGGGCCCTGTGGCGGGCCATGGAGCTGGACGATGCCCGTCTGGAACGCTCGGTCCACACGGAGCAGGCGCACCAGCGGCTGCAATCGGAGGTCCGACACGGCCTGCGCCGGGGGGTCTTCGATTCGCCCTTCTTCCTGGTGGACGAGGAACCCTTCTGGGGCCTGGACAGCCTGGAACAGGTGGAAGCCTGGTTGAGCCACGGCGGGTGGTAGACGGCCTGACCTGAGGGGGGCCGGTCACCCCGCCAGTTTGGCCCAGGGCACGGGCACGGCGCGGCCGGGGGTTTCCAGCTCGCGGGTAGAGAGGGCCGGGCCGGATACGGCCGCCACGCCCTGACTCACCGCCGACGCCAGGCTTTCCTTGTCCGGCACGTTCCAGACAAAGGGCGTGGCCCCTTGGTTCGCTCCCCGGGCCACCCCCGCCAGCAGGTCGCTGCGCAGCCGATGATGCTCGGCGTCCACCCCCAGCCAGGCGGCGCCGGCACGGAGCGCCTCACGCGGGGGCAGGCGCTCGCAGCCCACGCCCACCGCCTGACAATAACGGTCCAGGGCCGCCAGGGCATCGCCCAGCCGCTTGTCCTGTCCCGGTGCCACGTTCACCAGCACCAGCACCAGCCACAGGGACGCCAACCCCTCCGGCAGGGCCGCCAGGGCTTCCAGAATGCGCGGCCCATGGGGACCCGTTACCCCGCCCAGGCTGAGCGGCAACACCACCGTGACCTTGTTGCGTGCCGCCGCCGGCATGCGGCGCACCGTCTCCCGCACCAGGGCCCGGTCCAACTGCCCCAGAAAATCACCGCCGGCTTCCGCCGGGTGCACCAGGCTGCCGGAAAAGATCATTCCCCCCACCGAACGGTGGCCCCGCACCAGATAGGTATCCACCGCCTCCGTCCGGCGGCGCCACACGGGCTGGAAGGTAATGCTGATTTCATTGTCCCGGCCAGAGCCCGCCACGCCGTGACGCCGGGGGGGGCTCTGGGGTTCCGCCGGCGCGGGGGCGCGGGGGCTGGCCGGGCCGGTGGTGTTGGGTTCGGGGTCCAGGGCCCGCACTTCCGCCACCGCCGCCGCCGCCACGCTGGTGCGCACGGCGCCGCTGTCGTCGAACAAGTCGTCGGTGGGCACTTCCGCCGCGTGCACCAACGGCCGGCCGTCGCTCACGAAGCGGGCGCCCAGCAGCTTCTTGCCGGCCTCGTCGGCAATGGCGGCGGTGCGGGCCTTGGCCTCGGTTTCGCTCAGGGTGGGAAAGGCCAGCAGGAACAGATCCGCCCCCTGCTGGCGAAAGAATCCGGTGCCGGCCATGTGGTGCTGAATGGCGTTCTCGGTGATGGTCACCGCCCGCTGCGCCACGTCCGGCCACTGGCTGCCCACGGCGTCGTGAAAGGCGGCCAGGGAGATCACGTGCACCACCGCTCCCCAGCGGCCCTGCTGGGTCTGGTCCACCGCGTCCTGATCCAGGGTCCGGTCGCCGAAGGACTGCTCCCACTTCTGCTCTTCCCGAGTGAGAGACGCGGCCTCTTCCTCCCGGTCAAACAACTGCCCCAGACGCGACCACAACCCCTTGGCCATACCGGTCCACCTCTCGTGCGTTGCCGTTACAGGTTCACCCGGCCACGCCAGGGCAGGAAGGCCGGCACCCGTTGCCGGTAGGCGTAGTAGGTGTCGCCGTGCAGATGCAACAGCCGTCGTTCTTCGAAGCGGCTGCCGATGACAAGATAGGCACTGCCCCATAGCGCGGTGGCGAAGCTGTAGGGGTCGTGCACCAACCCCCACAGAATCACCATGCCGGCGCTGTAGAGGGGATGGCGCACATAGCGGTGGAGGCCGTCCAGGTGCAAGGGTTCGCGGTCCACGTCGGGGCGCAGGCCCACGAAGCGCTTGAGGTCATACTGCCGCCCGCCCAGCACCATGATCCCCGCGCCGGCCAGCACCATCAGCCAGCGCAGGGGGGCCAGGGTCTCCGCCCAGCCATAGGGGGTGGCATTGCCCAGCACGATCCATCCCACCAGCGCCACCAGTCCCAGGTGGGCCACGGCCAATCCGTTATAGAGCAGCCGATGCCCCTGGCCGGCCCGGCGCCACAGCCACCGCCGGCCGGCGGGGCCCGCCAGCCAGGAATGGGCCGCCGCGAAGGACAGCCAGGCCAGGGCGTACAGTCCCTGTGCCAGCAGCGGGGTCATGAACGGCCCGTCACCCGACCGGCGCGGGAGTAGGGGCGGCGAGGGGGCTTCCCATCGCTTCCGCCGGGCCGCCATACCCATAGAAGGCCACGTCCCGGGCATACAGCCGCCCCACCATGGCGGCGGTCTCCGGGGTGTAGAGGGCATGGGCGTCTTCCGCCGGCGGCAGCTCGGGCAGGGCATTCACCGGATGCAGCAGGGCGATCCGCTGGCTCAGGCGGCGCACATCCTCGGGCAAGGATTCGGCCCGCAGGATCACGTCGGCGGCGCCCCGGCCGTCCCGGTCCGCCAGATAGGCGGTCTGGGGCAGAAAGGCCGGATGCCGCATCACCTGGTGGCAATAGGCGGGGTCGCCGTCCAGCCGGCGCACAAAGGCGTTCATATCCTCCCGCCACGGCAGCCAGCGCCGGGCCCAGCGCCGATCATCGGGGGAGGCCCGGTCACTGCGCAGCAGGGCGTGGGCGGCGGCTAGCCGTGCCCAGGGATCGCGCACCACCCCTACCTTCAGCACCGCGCGGAATCGCGCGGGATCCGCCAACTGGTAGATCAGCATGGGGGTATGCACGGCGGTGGGGGCCTCGGCGGCGGCGGTGGCGCCATAGACCACCGTGGCCACGTCGGTCCCGCCGGAGAGAGGCGGGGCCACCACCAGGCATTGCCGGGCCATGTGTCCGGGGCGCCAGGGGCGGCGCGGTGCGCCCGGCACCACGCCGGTGCGCAACAGCGGCCACGCCACGGGCCAGGGCCAGTGCCCGGCGGTGACGTTGGCCATGATCCGCCAGCTCAGGGCGCGGCGGGAATCGGCCACACTGTCCCGCACCCGGCGACGCCAGGCGGGTGACGCGGTTTCGGATGGTGCCGACGGCATTCTGCGGCCCATGGTGGTAACATCCCTTCTTTCAGACGGACGGCCCGAATCTCAACATAATCCCCCACTCAGCACGTAGCATACCCGTTCCCCCCCTTGGAATCCAAGCCCCGTGAGCCGGCGCACGGCCGGCGGACAGGATTCCCCGTTCTGGTTGGCAAAAGGGTGGCCAGAAGTCTTCCCATGCCATACCTTGGCGCCTACCATACCTTGGATGGGGAGCCTCCGCTCCCACCCCGGACCCCCCACCCGCGCCGGGTGGCAGTGTGGAGAGCAACGCATGACCGAGCGCCAGACTCTGACGCGCGCCGATGTGGAACGGCTGCTGGCGGATCCGTCGGAGGAGACTCGCGGCGCCACCGCCGCCAAACTGGGCCAAGATTACGACTCCGGCGCCTACAGCGATGATGAACGGCACCTGGCCGAGGAAATCTTCCGCCTGATGGTGCGCGATGCGGCGGTGCGGGTGCGCGAGGCCCTGTCGGAAAGCCTGAAGAGCGCCACCACCGTGCCGCACGATGTGGCTCTGGCCCTGGCCGAGGACGTGGAATCCGTGGCCACGCCCATGCTGGAAGAATCGCAGGTGCTGACCGAGGATGACCTGCTGACCATCCTGCGCACCGCCCGGCCGGAAAACAGCCACCACCGCGCCATGGCCATGGCGCGGCGGGCCCGGGTGTCGCCGGGGCTGTCGGAAGCCCTGGTGCACACGGACGATGCCGGCGTGGTCTGCGCCCTGATGGGTAATCAGGGGGCCGACGTGGGCGAGGACAGCTTGCAGCACGCCCTGGACACCTTCCCCCGCGACCGGGCGGTGACGGAGGCCATGGTCGATCGCGACCGCTTGCCCATGACCGTTTCCGAACGGCTGGTGACTCTGGTTTCGGAAAAACTGCGCGCCCGCATCGCGGCCCGTCACCAGTTGCCCGAGGGGCTGGCCGATGCCTTGCTGCTGCAAAGCCGGGAACGGGCCACCGTGGGCTTGGCCGAGGGCGCCGATGATGACGAACTCATGGACATGGTGGCCCACCTGCGCCGCAACGACCGCCTGACCCCGTCGCTGCTGGTGCGGGCGGTCTGCGGGGGGGACCTGCCGTTCTTCGAGGCCGGTATGGCGGAGATGGCGGGGCTGACCCTGGACAACACCCGCATGCTCATTCACGACTCCGGGCCCCTGGGGTTGCAGGGCATTGCCGACAAGACCTCCATCCCCGCGCCCTATCTGCCGGTGATGCGCGCGGCGTTGGCGGTGATGGCGGAAACGGAACTGGATGGCGAGCCCCATGATCGCCAACGCCACGCCCGGCAGGTGATGGAACGTGTGCTCACCCAGGCCGAATGGTTGGCCGAGGATTTCGAGCCCGACGATCTGGATTACCTGCTCACCCGGCTGGACGACCTGCCGGCCGAAGCCTATGGCACGGAGCCGGCCGCCGACGCCGACTGATCGCCGGGCCATGCGTTTGGTGCTTGTGGCCGTGGGGCGTGACCGGGAGGGGCCGGAGCGGGCCCTGTACCGCCACTATGCCGAACGGTGTCGGGGGGCGTTGTCGCTGGTGGAGGTGGTGCCCCGGCGCCCGGCCGCCGAGGTGGCGCGGCGACAGGCCCAGGAAGCGGATTTGCTGCTGGCGGCCCGGCCGGCGGGGGCGGCCACGGTGGCTCTGGACGAAACGGGCCGCGCCCTGGACAGCCCCACCTTTGCCGCCCGGCTCGGCCGCTGGCAGGATGAGGGCCGGCCGGCGGTGGCTTTTCTGATTGGCGGCGCCGATGGTCTGGCGCCGGACGTGCGGCAGGCCGCCGACCTCACCCTGGCGCTGGGGCCCATGACGTGGCCACACCTGTTGGTGCGCGGCCTGCTGGCGGAGCAGCTCTACCGGGCCCGCTGCATCCTGGACGGCCATCCCTATCACCGGGGGTGACCTCGGAATGGGCGCCCCATATCACCCGCCCCCTATCGCCCGCCCCTATCACCCGTAAGGCGCTTTGCTGTAGCCCTTGGGGGAGAGGGTGAGGATTTCCGGCCCGTCGTCGGTGACCACGAGGGTGTGCTCGAACTGGGCCGACAGGGAACGGTCGCGGGTTACCGTGGTCCAGCCGTCCTGCAACACCTTCACCGCCTGTTTGCCGGCGTTGATCATGGGTTCCACCGTGAACATCATCCCTGGCTCCAGCTCCAGCCCCGAACCCGGCGCATCCGCCCAGTGCATCACAAAGGGGGCGTCGTGGAACTTGGTGCCGATGCCGTGGCCGCCGAAATCGGTGACGGAAGTGTAGTCGTAGTGCTCGCACACCTGACGGATGGCCCAGCCCACGTCACCCAGGGTGTGGCCCGGGCGGGCGGCCGCGATGCCGGCCATCATGGCCTCGTGGGTGGCGTCCATCAGCCGCCATGCCTTCAGCCCCACTTTGTCGCCCACCGGGTACATGCGGCTGCTGTCCCCGAACCAGCCGTCCACGATCACCGTCACGTCGATATTGGTGATGTCCCCGTCCTTCAGCAGCTTGTCCGGCGAGGGAATGCCGTGGTTCACCACATGGTTGGGGGAGATGCAGGAACTGGCCGGATAGCCCTTGTACCCCAGGGTGGCCGGCACGCCGCCGTTTTCTTCCATAAAGGCGCGGATGAGGTCATCCAGGTGGCCGGTGCTGACCCCGGGCACCACATAAGGGGTGATGTGGTCCAGGGTTTCCGCGGCCAGCCGACAGGCGCGACGCATGGCCGTCACGTCTTCCACGGTGTAAAGGGGGGCGCGCTTCCCAAAAAGATCCTTGCCGCGACTGAGGCCGCGTTCCTGTAACATCGTCCATGCTCCGTGCGGGCTGGTCGGGCGCGGACAGGGTGTCCACCCCCGTCCCCGCCGCAGAGGGTCTATCCGAACAACTTGTCAATATCATCCTGGGAGACATCGCTGCCGGGATTGCCGAACAACTCGTCCACCCGGTCCTGGGACACATCGTTTTGCGGACCGTGCAGGCTGCGGTGCTCGTCGTCCTTGTTGGCGTCCTTGTGATGCAATTCCGCTTCCGCCACGGCGGCCAACTGGTCCGGCCCCCAGATGCTGATCAGGGAATTGATGCGTCCCTCCACGAATTTCAGCGACTCCACCACTTTGCCCACGCGCTGGCCGGTGATGTCCTGGAAGGAGCAGGCCTCGAACACGGAGACGATGCGGTCCGAGGCGGATTCCGCCAGGGCCTGGATCTCGGTGTCGTCGGATTTCTGGCGGATGGTGGCCAGGGTGTCGTCCACCGATTCCACCGATTCCATGATGGTGTTGGTGGCCGCTTCCGTCGCCTTGGTGATGGCATCCAATTGCTCCGACATGGTGGCGAAGTGGTCGTCGCTCATATCGGGGCGGCGGATGGACGCGATCTCCCGCCGGATGGTCTGCAGGTGCTCGAACAGCCCCAGCAGCTCCTTCTTCAGCGTGGAAATGTCGTGGTCGTTGATGTTGCTGGTCACGGAACCCACCCTGGTACGCAATGCTTGACAAGGTCAGGATAGCCGTTGGCGCCAGGAGAAACAAAAGGAATCCCGTGTCAAACCCAGATTGCCCGGCCCCAAAGGGCGACGCCCGGGACCACGAAAGAGGGCTACGCCCGGGGCTTCCGGCTTTTGCGGGGAACCGGGGCGTGGGGCCGGGGGCCCTTGGGTTTGTGGCCGTTGTCCGGGTCCCGCTCCGCTTTGGTGCGTTTGGCGGCGGCTTTGGGGGAGGGGCTCGCGGCGGCGGCGGGGGCGGCTCCCTTGGGGGCCGCGTCTGGCGGGGCGCTGGGGGCGGGCGCCCCGGGGTTGTCGGGGTCTTCGTTCATCAGGTTGCGCACCGCTAGGGCCACCAGCCGGGCCCGGTCCTCGTCGTTGAGATCGTCGAGAATTTTCTGGCGGGCGTTGCGCACCGACAGGGCTTGGCGAATTAGCTCCTTGCGCGCGTCGGTCATCACCTGATCCGACTGGGCGCGCACCTGGGCCAGGGCCTCGGCGCGGGCATCGGCCTTGCGTGCGCTGGCGCTGCGCCGGCGCTTTTTGAGGGACTGTCGGCCCTTGCGGTCCAGCAGCAGCCACGATACCGCCTTGCTCAGAACCATGGGGATCCCCCCGTTTGTTGGGGGGGCGGACGCGGCGCCCGCCCCCGTGCGTCTTTCCAATGATCAGGGCGTCTTCCCGATGATCAGCCCTTCTGACCGGCCACGATCTGGTCGGCCACCCGGCCTTCCACTTCCCGCAGATGGTCCACCCGCCAGAAAAAGGTGCCCACGCCCATGCTGTTGGAGCGCACTTCCACGATCAGATCGCGCATCTCCGCCTGGGGCAGGTAGGCGGCCATCACGTCCCAGCCAGGCCAGCCCTCCCGGTGACTCATGCCGAGAATCTGGCCCCGCCGGCTGGCCAGGGCCCGTTGCACCTTGTTGATCACGGCGCTGGGCACCGTCACTTCCACATGCACCATGGGTTCCAGCAGCACCGGGTCCGTTTCGGTCAGGGCCTCGCGCAGGGCCAGTTGGGCCGCCTTGCGGAAGGCCATGTCCGAGCTGTCCACCGCATGGGCCTGGCCGTCGGTGAGGGTGGCCGACAGGTCCACCACCGGGAAGCCGAGCGGCCCCTTGGCCAACCCCTCCTTGAGCCCCGCTTCCACCGCCGGGATGTATTGCCGGGGCACGGCGCCCCCGGTCACCTCGTCGTGGAAGGTGAAGCCGGTCCCCCGTGGCAGCGGCGCGAAGGTGAGGGTCACCCCGGCGAATTCGCCATGGCCGCCACTTTGTTTCTTGTGGCGGGCGCTGCGGGTGACGGCGCGCCGGGGGGTTTCCCGATAGGGCACCCGGGGGGTCTGCGCCGAGACCGCCAGCCCGTCCTGTTTCAGATGGTCCAGGGCCACCTGCAAGTGCACGTCTCCCTGCCCCCACAGCAGCAACTCGCCGGTGGCGTTGCTGAGCTCTGGCTGGAGCGACGGATCCTCGTCTTGCAGGCGTTGCAGGGCGGTGGACAGTTTCACGTCGTCGCCGGCGTGGTCCGGGGTCAGGGCCAGCGCGAACACCGGCGGCTGCACCTCCGGCCAGGTGCCGGCTTTGGTGAGGTCGGTGCCCACGATCAGGGCCCCGGTGGACACCCGATCCAGCCGGGCCAGGGCCGCCACTTCGCCCGTTTCCACGGCGCCGCGTCGGCGCACCTCGCCCCCTTGCACCCGCAGGATGCCCGCCACGTGATCCGCGCCCACCTTGTGGCTTTCCGGCAGCGGTCCTTTGAACACCCGGGCCAGGCTGAGCTTGCCGGCCTGCTGGCCATGGCGGGTTTTGAACACCCGCGCCACCGGTGCCGGGCCTTCCAGGGGCAGGCCCAGGCGGTGCGCCGTCACCTCGGGCCCCGGGGCCTCGTGGCGCAGGGCCTTCCACAGGCGGCTGATGCCGAAATCCTTGTCCGCCGAGCCAAAGAACACCGGCACGATCAGGTCTTGTTGCAGATCCCGGGTGAGGTTGTCGTAAATTTCGTCCCGAGCCGGGGCCACGTCCTCCAGCAGGGATTCCAGCAGGTGGTCATCGAAATCGGCCAGATGTTCCAGCAGTTCCTGGCGGGCTTCCGATTCGCGTTCCTTCAGGGCCTCGGGCAGGGAAATCATGCGTGAGTGGTGGGCGGCCTCGTCGTATTGGTAGGCGCGCTCGCTGACCAGATCCACATAGCCGGTCACCCGGCCGCCATCGCGGATGGGAACCTCCCGCAGCAGCAGCGGCCGGTCGGAGACATCCTGCAGGGCGGCCAGGATGTCCCGCACCGGTTGGGTGGCGTTGTCCATCTTGTTGAGGAACAGCATGTGCGGCATGGACATGTCGTCCAGGGCTTTCAGCACCGGGGCCACCATGGCGGCGCGGGCGGGATCGGGGTCGCACACCACCACCGCCGCGTCGGCCACCGCCAGGGCGTGGCGGGTATCCTGTTGGAAGTCCACCGCACCGGGGCAGTCCAGCAGGGTCCAGGGGTCGTTCAGATAGGTGGTTTCGGCCACGTTGACCGTGATGGTCATCTCCCGCGCGCGGGCCACCGGATCGCTATCGCCCACGGCCGAGCCGCCGGCCACGCTGCCCTTGCGGTTGAGGCTGCCCGCGGCATGCAACAGGGATTCCAGAAGGCTGGTCTTGCCGGTGCCATAGGGGCCCACCAGGGCCACACAGCGGGGCGGATGCACGGTCGAGTCGCTCACGGGAGCACTCCCTTCAGTGTTGTTCTTGAGGTCTTACGAGTGTTTTTAAGGGGCATTAGTCCGGGTCGCCGTTCTCTTCCTCGATGGAGGGGGGCAGCAGCGGCCGGGTGCGGGTGGCCCAGTCGGCGAACAGGGCGGCCCAGGACTCGGCGGTGTCCACGTCCACGTCCAGCATGGTGAAGCGCTTGCCCTCGCGAATGCGCAGCCGCAGCAGGCGGAACCCATTGTCCCAAGTCACCTCCTGGACCACCACTTCCTTGCCCCACGGGGCCACGAGTCGTTGCAGTTCGGTAACGGTTTCTTCAGCCATGAACATCTCCCGGATGAGGGGACAGGGAACAGCGATCGGTATAGCGGCCGCGCAGAATCAGGCGCCCCGGGGTGCCGTCGGTGAAGGGCTCGCGGGTGTGCAGCACGTTATTGCATACCAGCCCCCAGCCGGCCTCCAGCCGCAGGGTAACGGCGTCGGCGCCCGGGTCGGCCAGATACGCGGCCAGGAAGGCCACGCCCCGTTGTGCCGCCGGCGTGTCTTTCCAGAGAATATTGCGGCCCCGCGCCGTATAGCGCATGTGCACGGTGCCATGGCGCGGATCCACCGAAAATACCGGGCCGGTTCGGGCGGGCCGGGGCCCGTCGCCCTCGCCGGGGCTTTCGGGAATGGTCATGGCGTCGGGCGCCATCAGGGCCGTCAGCGCGTCCGGATCCTCATCCCGCAGCCGGATATAGGCGATTTCCGGATCCAGCAGCCGGTTGGCGCCGCCCGCCGCCGCCGGGCGCACGCAGTGCAGCACCATGCCACGGATCAAGGTCTCCGGCGTATTGTAATAGCCGTCGGTGTGCCAGCGAATGGGGCGGTCGGTATAGGGAATGTAGCGGCTGCGGGGAGTCTCGGTGGCCACGGCGATGGGGCTGAGGCCATCGTCGTCGGCCAGCATGTTGGGGTCCAGGTGCACCAGCCCCAGCGCCCGGGCCATGGCCTCGGCCGCGGCGCGGGCCTCGGCGTCGTTGGGCAAGGGGGGGGCGGTGTAGACCGCCATGTTGGCCCGCGCCAGCAGCGCGCCCAGGGCGGCGCGCTCGGCGGCGGTGGGCGCGCGGGCATCGGCCACCGCCACCGTCAGATCGCCGGGGGGATGGCGGCGCAGACGCTCGGCCCGCCAGGCGGCATAGCCCTCGGCGTTCCCGGGATGAAAGGGACTGTGGGGCGGCGGGGCCAGCGGGGCCCAATGGGCAACAGGGGACACATCTGTCATGGGGACCGCGGATACTCCAGACAACGACATCGGTCAGACGCCCCGGAACGGCGCCATTGCCCCGTTAGGGTAATTCACCCGGGGGCCGCCCGTCCATCCGAATACGCGCTCCCAGGCTCTGCGATTGCGAATGACCCGCATTTTTACTTGCGGGGCTTTTTGAAAAAAAACTGGATTCCGCACTGCACTGTATATTATCTTCTTTTAATGTACGCGGCCGGGGGGTAATTTCCCACATCAACCGGCGGGTTGACCGCCGGGGCAAAGGCCGCTATTTCCTGAAGTCCCGGCAGCCATGCGAGGTATCGGAGAGCATCGCAAAGCCCCCGGCGACCGGGACCGCCTGCAGGCGACCGTGCGTCGGACAAAAAGCAAGAAAGGCCGCGGGAAGGAAAATAAAGAACGAAGGGTTCGGCCTTTGGGCCGGGCACCGGGAGGAACAACAGGGAGCAATGCCCCACGGGATCGAGGTGCCATAATGGTTTCTGATCCCGGGGCCAATAAATCAGCGACATGACGGGACAGTATCAGCAATGGATGGCCGGGCACGGCGAGCGTGCGCAAGGCGGCCAAGGGTGGCTGTCATCCGCCTCGGGCCGCTTGGGCGGCGCGCGGGTGGGTGCGGGCCGATCCCCCGGGGTGTGCGTCCGTCCCAGTCTCTGGAACCACGTCTTGATCCAGTGTCACGGAGGTTGACCGATGTCCAAGCAGATGCCGGAAACGCCGCTTCTCGACCAGCTCGAAAGCGGTCCCTGGCCCAGCTTCGTTACGGGTCTTAAGCGCCTGGCCCAGGCCGAAGGCCAACAGTACGCCGACATGATGAAGGACCTTCTGGGTCAGCTCGAGCACTCCTACGAGACCCGCACCGGCTACTGGAAGGGCGGTACCGTGGGTGTGTTCGGCTACGGCGCGGGCGTCATTCCGCGTTTCTCGGAAGTGGCCGACAAGTACCCGGATTCCAAGGAATTCCATACGCTGCGCATTCAGCCGCCGGCGGGCATGCACTACGACACCAACACGCTGCGCAAGATGTGCGACGTGTGGGAAAAGCATGGGTCCGGCCTGATTGCCTTCCACGGCCAGTCCGGCGACATCATGTTCCAAGGGGCCAGCACCGACAACGTGCAGGGTGCCTTTGACGAACTGAACGAAATGGGCTTCGACCTGGGCGGCGCCGGTGCCGGCGTGCGGACCTCCATGTCCTGCGTGGGCCAGGCCCGGTGCGAGCAGTCCTGCTACGACGAAGCGCGGGCCCTGCGCACCGTCATCAACAACATGATGGACGACATGCACCGTCCGTCGCTGCCCTATAAGTTCAAGGCCAAGTTCTCGGGCTGCGCCAACGACTGCGTGAACGCCACCCACCGTTCCGACTTCGCCGTGATCGGCACCTGGCGTGACGACATCAAGTGCGACCAGGCGAAGGTCAAGGAATACGTGGCCGCCAACGGCCGCAAGTGGATGATCGACCAGGTCGTGACCATGTGTCCGTCCAACGCCCTGTCGCTGAACGACGACGACACCCTGGACATCGACAACAAGAGCTGCGTGCGCTGCATGCACTGCATCAACGTCCTCACCAAGGCCCTGAGCCCCGGTGACGACCGCGGTGTGGCCATCCTGGTGGGCGGCAAGCGGACTCTGAAGATCGGCGACCTGATGGGGACCGTGGTGGTGCCCTTCATGAAGCTCGAAACGGATGAAGACTTCAACAAGCTTCAGGAACTGTCCGCCAACCTGCTCGACTTCTTCGCCGAGAACGCCCTGGAGCACGAGCGCATCGGTGAAATGATCGACCGTATCGGCCTGCCGGCGTTCCTGGAAGCGCTGGAGCTCGATCTGGATCCGAACATGGTGGCGCACCCCCGCTCCAACTCCTTCGTCCGTTTGGACGGCTGGGAAGAGGAAGTGGAGAAGTGGGCCGGCCGGCGCGCTCACGCCGCCGAGTAATCTTTCACGCGCGAAGGCCCGGTTCCCTCACCAGGGGAGCCGGGTGCCTTGCCAGAGGCGCGAAGCCTTCGGGGCGGGCCACGGTCCGCCCCGGTAAAGCCAAAGGCATTCTCGGGAGGACTTTTCATGTCAAACCTGCGTCAGCCCATTGAATCCGGTGTGCCGGATCCGATGGATTACATGCATCCCGCCCTGAAGAAGAACTATGGCCAGTGGGCCTGGCACGATCGGCCGCGTCCGGGTGTGCTGCACCACGTGGCCAAGAATGGCGACGAAGTGTGGACCGTGAAGGCCGGCACCCAGCGCCAGATGGACGTGTTTACCGTCCGCAAGCTGTGTGACATCGCCGACGAAATGGCCGGCGGCCACGTGCGTTTCACCACCCGTTCCAACGTGGAATTCATGGTGACCGAGGAGTCCAAGGTGGACGCCCTCGTGCAGCGCCTGGAATCCGAAGGCTTCCCCGTGGGCGGCACCGGCAACTCCATCTCCATGGTGTCCCACACCCAGGGCTGGCTGCACTGCGACATCCCCGGCACCGATGCCTCCGGCGTGGTGAAGTCGATGATGGACGAACTCATCGACGAGTTCCGCAACGCCAACATGCCGAACCGCGTCCATATCACCACGTCCTGCTGCCAGATCAACTGCGGCGGCCAGGGCGAC
>CAZHRQ010000070.1:0-13691 GCA_964535075.1 uncultured Rhodobacterales bacterium
GTCCCATTGACCGCGTGAATCGGCTCTATCTATTTGATTTAGAGCGGATTCACGACGCGGCCTGGTACCGGCGCAGGTAGAACGCGAACTTGCCGACAAAAATCCCCGAGGCACCCCCCGACAGGGCTGCCGCCACCAGGGCATAGGGGGCGTGCTGTCCCACCTGGGGATCCATGGCCAGTAGAAAGCCCAGGATGTAGTGCCCCAGGAACAAGGCCAGCACCAGGATCAGGGTGGAGGGATCACCGGGCAACACCAACGTCCCCGCCTGACGGTCCACGGTGATGGTCTGTCGGGACACCAAGGCCCAGCCCGCGGCCATCCCCACCGCCAAGGTCCCTCCCCACATCAGCAGCGACGGCAGGGTATAGGCATGGCGGCTGAACAGCTCCACCAGCCCCCAGATCGAAAACACCAGCGGGATCACCACCAGCTTTCTCAACGGCCGGGGGCCCCCCCGCAGCGCCTTCATCCCCCGCGATACCAGAAAGAGAAACAACACCCACACCCACCAGGGCGTCTGGGTCAGCACCATACGCACGGTCTCCATCGCATCCCTCCTTGCCAGACCCAACCGCGTGCAACCCTGCCGGCGGCCTTCGGCCCCATGCCGTGACGGCCATCACGAAACAAAAAATTACCCCATCCAAAGATTACATCAATCGGAAAACGCCGGAAAAGCGCGAGGGCGATCACTCGGACTCGGCCGCCGCCACCCACGTGGCCCACAGGGTCAGCGCCCCCATGGCGGCCATCATCAGGCCCATGGCCTGTGCCGTACCGGCGAACAGGGCCCCCACCAGGGCGCCGGTCACCGCACCCCCCAGCATCTGGAACACCCCCAGCAGCGCCGAAGCCGCCCCGGCCCGCGTGGGAAAGGGCGCGATGGCCATGGCGGTGGCGTTGGGCAACACCAGTCCCGTGGCCAGAAACCACACGGCGATCACCGCCGCCAGCAGCGGCGCCGGCGGCAGGGGCGCCACCAACACCAATCCCGCCAGGACCACCGAGGCACCGGCACACAGCCCCCCGCCCAGCCGGACCATGCGCGCCAGCCCCACCCGCCGGCCATAACGCCCAGACAGCAAGGACCCGGTGATATAACCCGCCACCACGGCTCCGAAATAGAGACCCAGGCGCGAGACCGAAACCCCCAGCGCGTCCACGAAGGTGAACGACACCCCGGAAATGAAGGCGAACAGCCCGGCGAAGATGGTCCCCACCGCCAGCGCCGGGCGCAGGAACGCGCGACTGCCCAGCAAGTGACCATAGGTCCGCCCCGCCTGCCGCACCGCGGCCGGCTGTGGCGTCCCCGTCTCGGGCAGCCACCGCCACACCACCCCCCACAGCACCACCCCCAGGCCCAGCATCACGACAAAGTTGCCCCGCCAGCCCACGGTCACCTGGATCCAGCCCCCCAGCGTGGGGGCCAGCATCGGCGTCACCGCCATGGCCGACGCCATGTAGGACAGGCGCCGCGCCGCCTCCTCCCGCTCGAACAGATCGCGCACCACCGCCCGGCCCACCACGGCGCCGGCACAGCCCCCCAGGGCCTGCACCCCGCGCGCCACCAGCAGGGCCTCCACCGAGGGGGCCAGCACACACCCCAGGGAGCCCACGGCATAGAGCGCCAGCCCCCACAGCAACACCGGCCGCCGGCCGAACCGGTCGGCCAGGGGGCCGTGCACGGGCATGGCCACCGCCAGGGCGGCAATGAACACCGACAGGGTCAACTGCACCTGGGACACGGTGGCGTCCAGGGCCCCGGTCATGGCCGGCAAACTGGGGAGATAGAGATCGGTGGACAGGGGGCCAAAGGCCACGATCGCCGTGAGCAGCGCCGTCAGGCGCGCGCCGGTAAGCGGAAACCGGCTCACGGTCCGTACCGATGCAACCGCCGGCCGTGCTGCCGCAGCCACGCCTGGGCCGGCGCGGGATCCCCATGCAGGCGGGCCACCAGCGCCCAGAAGCCGGGACCGTGGTTGGGTTCCACCAGATGGGCCACCTCGTGCCGCACCACATAGGCCCGCACCCAGGCGGGCGCGAGAATCAGACGCCAGGAAAAGTTGAGCCGCCCCCGACTGGAGCAACTGCCCCAGCGGCTGGCGGGATCCCGAATGGCCACCGCCGCCGGCACCCGGTCCACCCGCGCCGCCTCGACCGTGGCCTGTTCGGTGAGCACCCGGCGGGCCTCCGCCAGCAGCCAGCGCCGCACCCGGCCGGGCATCAGGGCGGGATCACCGCCCACCACCAGCCGGTCCGCCACCCGTTCCACCCGCTGGCGGCGGGCGGGATCGTGGGCCAGGGTCACCTCCCGGTCGCACACCGGCAGCACCGCACCGGGCGCGAAGGGCACCGCCGGGGTCAGGGCCGCCACCCGGGTGGCCAGCCAGTCCCGCTGTGCCCGGGCAAAGGCCACCCCTTCCCGTTCCGACACCCGGGACGGCACGGTGAGGGTGGCGGCGGTGCCGTCCGGGGTCAGACGCAGGGTCAGCCGGCGCGCCCGAGGATGGCGCCGCACCGTCAGCGGCAATTGGGTGCCGCCGTCCAGTTCCAGGGTGGTGGTGCTCATGGGCGGCTCAGGAAACCACCGCCGCCACCGCCCGCGCCACGGCCTCGGCCGCCGCCGGGGGCAAGGGCTCCAGGGGGGGCCGCACCCGCGCCCAGCCGGGCTGACCGGTCTGCCGGGCCAGCACCGCTTTCAGGGCGGGAATGAGCGGGACGTCCTTGAAGGCAGCGGCCAGCCGATCCAGGGTGCGGTCGGCGGCCAGACCCGCCTCGCCCGCCGGGTCGTTCCACACGGTCAGCGCCAGGGGCAGGGCGAGGTTGTTGAGGGCGGTGATGCTGCCGGCGCCTCCCGCCCGGCGCAGCTTGCGCAGGAAACGGTCGCGGCCCGCGTAGACCCGGAGATCAGGAAAGGCCCGGTGCAGCAGCAGCAAGGTGTCGCCGTCGGGGCCCGAATCCTTCACCCCCAGCAGGGACCCGGGATAGGCGTCGTACAGCCGTTCCACCAGCGGCTGGCCCAGGGTCAGCCCGGTCATGCTGGGATAGTTGTAGAGATAGAGCCGCAAGGTGCCGTGCCCCACCGATTCGATCAGGCGGCCGTACCAGGCGGCCAACCCGGCCTCGGACACTTTTTTCAAGAAGAAGGGCGGGGCCACCAGCACGCCGGCCACCTGGCGGGCGCTGGCGTGGGCGGCGGCGGCCACGGCGGCGGGCAGCGCGGTTTCCGTCACCGTCACCATCAGGCGCTCCGCCGGGAGCCCCGCCGCCAGCACCGCCTCCAGGGTCTCCATGCGTTCGCGGGTGGTCAGGGAGAACCCCTCGCCGGTGGTGCCGAACAACAGCAGCCCGGCCGCGCCCTGATCCAGCAGCGCCCGGCCGTGCGCCACCAGCGCCGGCACATCGGGCTGGCCCCCGGCATCGAAGGGGGTGAGCAGCGCCGGCAACACCCCGCCCGCGTTCAGGGGCAGGCCGGACGGATCGGCATCGGGCACCATGGGGAACTCCCAGATTGTCTTGAAACCGGGGTACTATAACAGGGCCCGGCGGAATGTGACACCAGGGTGAAGAATGGTTCCGCTGCCCCCGCCGCCCCTGGAGCCCGGGTCCGGGCGCGCTACACTGCGGCCCCGGTATCGTCAGGCAGGAAAAGGACCCGGCCATGTCCTATCGCGATGTACAGTGCTACGACCCCCGTCAGGTGATCACCCGTGACGAGGCGAAAACCGTCGCCGGCCTGATGCTGGACGCCGTGGTGAGCGGGGACAATGGGGTGCGGGGCGTGCCGAGCCGGCCGGGGGCGGTGATGGCCACCCCCTCGGTGCCGGCCGATGCCCTGGACGACGGCGACCACCTGCACCACTGGGTGCGCGATGGCGCCGTGGCCATGCTGGAGGTGCTGGCCCTGTTCCGCCAGGATCAGAAGGGCCGCCATCGCCGCATCCTGGAAGACCACGTGGCCTTCACCAGCGCCGTGCAGGCCCAGTGCCGCGACGAACACACGCCGGACGACGCCCGCCCGCCCCTGGGGCTGGCCCGCTGGACCCTGGACGGCCGCCCCACCCCCGCCGCCGTGCAGCACGACGGCCCGGCGCTGCGGGCGCTGCTGGGCCTGCGGCTGCTGCGGTTGCAGGAAAAAACCCTGGATAAAGAGTTACAGGCGGCCATCGACCAGGCCCTGCACCGGGATGTGGCCTATCTGTGCCACGTCCACGACCAGCCCTGCCGCGATCCCTGGGACCAGAGCACCGGCTTTCACTTCTTTCCCACCCTGCTGAGCTACGCCGCCCTGAAGGACTTCGCCGACCACCACGAACACAATCGCGCCGACGAACACTGCGGCAAGAAAAAGATCGCCGCCGCCCTGGAAACCCTGGAGACCCGCCTGCACGCCCATTGGGACGAGGGCCACGGCCTTTGGGTTTCTCAGTTGGACGGCGCCGGACAGCCGGGCCATCAAGTCAACATGGGGGGGGTGCTGGCGCTGCTGCTGGCCGACCTGCCCGACGGCCCCTTCGCCCTCACCAGCGAGCGGGCCCTGGCCACGGTGCGGGCCCCCATGGCGGCCTTCACCGGGTATGGCCCGTTTCTTGGCGTCAATGCCTTCGACGAGCGCCGCGGGCGGGGCCCCAACCTGGGCCGCTATCCCTTCGACGCCACGGACCCCACCGGCACGGCGGGGCAGGGCCATCCCTGGTTCCTGGCCACCAACGCCATGGCCGCCGCCTGTTACCGGCTGGCCCATGCCGCCCGTCAGCGCACGGCGGTGGCCGAGCGCACGGCGGCGATGTTCGGCCTGGATCCCGCGGCGGCGGATCACGGCCTGCTGGCGCTGGGGCACCGCTTCATCCTGGCCACCAAGGCCCACTGGGACCACGGCCGCATGAGCGCCTGCTATGACGGCCGCACCGGTGTCATGATCGGGGTCAATCACTATACCTGGAGCTATGCCAGCTTCCTGATGGCGGCGCGGGCCTACGCCCGGGTGGCGGGCTGACCCGTTGACCGCGATAGACTCTACGGCTGGAGCGACAGCACCACCCGCACGCCGTGGTCCCCGGGGCCGGGGCCCAGGCCCAGGCTGCCGTGGGGAAAACGCCGCAACACCGCCGCCGCCGCCTGCAACCCGGTGCCCGAGCCATCGGTCCGGGTGCTGAGCCCCGGCACCCGGTTTTCCGACTCCAGCGCCGCCCGCACCCGCGCCAACTGGGCGGGGCTCATGCCGTGGCCATCGTCGGTGAGGGTGATCACCAGCCGGTCCCGCACCAGATGGGCGGTGAGGGTGAGGCTGGACGCCCCGTGGTGCACCGCGTTCAGGGCCAGTTCCGCCAGGGTGTCGGGCATGTCCGCCACCGGGCCCCGGGCCGGGCGCAGCCGCGCCACCGCCGGCGGCGCCTCCACCGTCAGGCTCAGACCGTGGGCCGCCGCCACCGTCCGCACCGCCGCCAGCCATTCACTCACCGCCGGCCGCCGCCGGGCCGTGCGCCGCCGGCCGGTGGCCGCCAGCCGTTCCAGGTCGGCCAGCTGATCCTGGATGGCGGTGGCCGTGTCCAGCAGGCGCGGCCCCAGCTCCTGCGCCGTGGCCCGGGTGGCGATCACATGCAGCACCTGCATATTGAGCAGCCGATTCTTGAAGGCGTGGAACAGCCCCCGGGTGTCCACCGCCTCGGTGAGGGCCGGGGCCAGCAGGGATTGCCAGCCGTCCAGCAGCACCGGCCGCCCCCGCGCCTCCATGCGCTGACCGCCCAGACAGAACGTGGCTTCCGCCGGGGCGTGGCGCAGGGATTCAAAAAAGGCCGTGGCGGTGAAGCGGTTGTCCTCCGCCACGCCCAGATGGCGCACCAGGGCCGCCTCCGAGTCCACCACCGCGTCGTTGTGGGGGCCGTTGAGCACCAGCACCCGTCCGGGGGTGGGGCTGAGCAACAGGATCTGCGGTGCGGCCCGGGCGAACCGGTCGGCATTGCGCAAACAGGCGCCCGCCGCGCCCAGGTCACGGTCGGGGTGTTCCATCGCCACCGCGGCCAGGGCCTGCAACGCCTCCCAGTCGCCATCGGGGCCGCGGTAGTGGCGCAGGGGCAGCAGATCGGGGGCCGTGACGCCCGACCGACGGGGGGGATCCTCTTCCGGATTGGGAGCCTGCAGGGCCGCCACCGCCTGGCGGGCCAGCGCGTCCACCGCCGCCGCCAGCCGTGTCGCGCTGGCCCGGGCCGACTCGTCATCGGCGGCGGCCATCAGGGGAATCAGGTCCTCCATCAGCCCCCGGGCCACGTCCCGGCCGCTGCGCCCCGCCATCTCTGGCAGCGGGGCCCGCAGCGCCGTCAGCAGGTGGGCGGCCCGGGCGCGGGTCCGGGTCTCCTCCTGCACGAAGGGCGAAATGTCGCTGAGGGTCAGGAACATATGTGGCCGCCCGTCGATGGCATCACAGCGGCAATGAAGGCTGAGGGTGAGGGTCTCGCAGGGCAGCCGCCACGGCACGGTGGCCGCCGTGCCCGGGGTCAGGCGCCCCAGCAACGCGTGCACCTCCGCCGTCTGGGCCGTGGAGACCCCCAGCACCGCCAGCAGGGTGTCCAAGGTGTCGATGGCCCGGCGCAGCCCGGTCAGACACGGGGCCAGCTCCCGCCCCCCCCGCCGCCCAGCCCAGGGTGCGGTGGTCGGCCTCCAGAATCACGAACAGGGGGCGGGCATGGGTGACGTGAACGTGCCGTGCCACCACCCGTTCCAGATTTTCCCACAGCACCCCGGCGGGAGCGGAGGTGTCGGGCACCAGATCGGCCAGGGTCACGGGGCCCTGCGCCACTGGCGGCGCGGCGAGACGGGTTTGCCGAGGATCCCCCATGGTGGTGTTGCCTTCCTGCTTGCCGGCGCCCGCACCGGCGTGCTTCCCCCAAATTTAGGACGACGGTAGACCACAATCCGGGGGCTGTCATCCAACGACAGCGCGGGAGGGCCAGGGGCGTTATTGTTCCGGCGTGCGCGCCACCGCCAGAAAGCGTTCCATGCGGGGCGAATCCCAGTCGGTGCGCCCCAGCCGCCGCCCCACCAGCCGCCCGGCGGGGTCGATGATGTAGGCGGTGGGCACCCGTGTCACCTGTAACTGCGCCGCCAGCCGGCCCTTGGGATCGGTGAAGGGCGCCAGGGGCCCGGTGGTGATTTCCTTCAGGATGCGCGCCGCCTCGGCCCGGGACATGCCCACCGCCACCGGCATGATGCGCACCCCGGGCCCCAGCGCCGCCGCCAGCCCCGCCAGATCGGGCAGATCGTGGCGGCAAGGGGCGCACCCGGCATCCCAGAAATACAGCAGCACCACCCGTCCCCGGGCCCGGGCCAGGGGCAGCGGCGCCCCGCCCGGCCCGCGCACGCGCAGGCCCCCGGGCAACGGCAGCAGCACCCCCGCCACCTGCACCCCGGCCACGCGGCCCATCTTGTCCATCACGGGGCCGGGGGTGGCGCGCTCCGCCGCCCCGGCCGACGGCGCCAGCAGCAGCAGCATCCCCAGCAACGTTCGCGCCCACACGTCCCTCATGACGGTCTCCCCTGCCATGATTTCCTGTCTGAAGCTTGCCACGGAGCGGGGGATCATGACAAAGACAAGGATTAGGCCCGTCCGTTCCCGAGAGAGGATCCGCCCACCGCCATGACCGAGTCCCCTTCCGCCACCAGCGCCATGTGGGGCGGCCGTTTCGCCAGCGGTCCCGCCGCCATCATGGAGGAAATCAACGCCTCCATCGACTTCGACCAGGCCCTGGCCGACCAGGACCTGCGCGGCTCCCGCGCCCATTGCCGCATGCTCATGGACCAGGGCATCATCGACCGCGCCGCCGGCGAGGCCATTCTGGCCGGCCTGGACACCATCGCCACCGAGGTGGCCGAGGGCCGTTTCCCCTTCACCCGCGCCCTGGAAGACATCCACATGAACGTGGAGGGCCGGCTGAAAACCCTGATCGGCGAGGCGGCGGGCCGGCTGCACACGGCGCGCTCCCGCAACGACCAGGTGGCCACCGACCTGCGGCTGTGGGTGCGCGATCACCTGGACCTGCTGGATGCCGACCTGGCGGCGTTGCAGGCCGCGCTGCTGGATCAGGCGGCGGCCCACGTGGACACCCTGTTGCCCGGCTGCACCCACTTGCAGGTGGCGCAACCCGTGTCCCTGGCCCACCACCTGCTGGCCTACACGGAAATGCTGGGGCGGGATCGCGGTCGGCTGGCCGATGCCCGGCGTCGGCTGAACGAATGCCCCCTGGGGGCGGCGGCCCTGGCCGGCACCGCTTTTCCCATCGACCGCCACGCCACCGCCACCGCCCTGGGGTTCGACCGGCCCATGGCCAACTCCCTGGATGCCGTCTCCGACCGCGATTTCGTGCTGGAGGTGCTGGCGGCGCAGGCCATCCTCGCCACCCACCTTTCCCGCCTGGGGGAGGAACTGGTGCTATGGGCCACGCCGCAATTCGGGTATATTGACCTGCCGGACAGCTTCGCCACCGGCTCCTCCATCATGCCGCAGAAAAAGAACCCCGACGCGGCGGAACTGGTGCGGGCCAAGGCGGGCCGGGTGATCGGCGCCCTGACCGGACTGTTGACGGTGATGAAGGGTCTGCCGCTGGCCTATTCCAAGGACATGCAGACAAGGAACCGGTGTTCGATGCCACCCGCTCGGTGGTGCTGGGGGTGCGGGCCATGACCGGCATGATGGCCGAGCTCACCTTCCGCCCCGAGGCCATGGCCGCGGCGGCGGGTCAGGGCCACAGCACCGCCACCGATCTGGCCGACTGGCTGGTGCGCAGCCTGGACCTGCCCTTCCGCGAGGCCCATCATGTGACCGGGGCTTTGGTGAAGGCCGCCGACCGCCTGGGCTGCTCCCTGGCCGAACTCCCCCTGGCCGAGATGCAGGCCGTGGAGCCCCGCCTGACCGACGCCGTGCGGGCGGTGCTCACGGTACCGGCCTCGGTGGCCAGCCGCACCAGCTTTGGCGGCACCAGTCCCGTGCGGGTGCGCGACGCCCTGGCCGCCGCCCGTGCCCGTTTCCTTTCGCCGACGGAGACCGGCTCCCCATGAACAATGGATGCGCCACCCTGGGCCTGATCCTGCTGATGCTCGCGGCGACCGCCACCACCCTCACCGCCTGTGGCCGGCGCAGCGATCCCCGCCCGCCCGAGGGGGAGCCGGTCACCTGGCCCCAAAGGTATCCCAACCAGACGTCCTATCCCATGCCGACAGGCCAGCCGGAGACCCGGCCATGAACCACTTCGACTATCGCGACGGACTGCTGCATGCAGAAGATGTCTCCCTGACGGCCATCGCCGCCCGGGTGGGCACGCCCTTTTACTGCTATTCCTCCGCCACCCTCACCCGCCACTACGAGGTGTTGCGCGCCGCCCTGGCCGACCTGCCGGTGACCATCTGCTATGCGGTGAAAGCCAACAGCAACGGCGCCGTGTTGAGCACCCTGGCCGGGCTGGGCGGCGGTGCCGACGTGGTCTCGGGCGGGGAACTGAAACGGGCTCTGGCCGCCGGCATCCCGGGGGACAGGATTGTGTTCTCCGGCGTGGGCAAGACGGCGGAGGAACTGGCGCAGGCCCTCACCGCCGGGGTGATGCAGATCAACGTGGAATCCGAGGCCGAGCTGGACATGCTCGATTCGGTGGCCGCCGCCTTGGGCACCACGGCGCCGGTGGCGCTGCGGGTCAACCCCGACGTCAGCGCCGACACCCACGACAAGATCAGCACCGGGCGCAAGGAAGACAAGTTCGGCATCGACTGGAGCCAGGCCCACCGGGTCTATCGCCATGCCGCCGGGCTGTCCCACGTGTCGGTGGTGGGGGCGGCGGTTCATATCGGTTCCCAAGTGAGCGAGCTTACGCCCTTCCGCACCGCCTTCCGCCGCATGCGCGATCTGGTGGCCATGCTCAAGCGCGATGGCATCACCCTGCAACGCCTGGACCTGGGCGGCGGCCTCGCCGTGCCCTATACCGAAGCCCTGACCCCCGCGCCCGAAGAGTACGCGGCGGTGGTGCGGGAGACGGTGGGCGACCTGGGCCTGGATCTGGTGGTGGAGCCCGGGCGGCTGCTGGTGGCCAATGCCGGCGTTCTGGTCACCCGCGTCATCCGCCTGAAGGAAGGCGCCACCCGCACGTTCGTGGTGGTGGATGCGGCCATGAATGATCTCATGCGCCCCGCCCTCTATGATGCGTGGCACCAGATCCGTCCCGTACGGGCGCCCGGGCCCGAGGTGCCGGCGGTGGAAGACCCGGACGACCCCACCCACGAAACCCTGCCCTGGCGGGTGGATGTGGTGGGACCGGTGTGTGAGAGCGGCGACACCTTCGCCCGGCAGGTGACCCTGCCGCCGGTGGGCGAGAACGACCTGCTGGTGCTGTGCACCGCCGGCGCCTATGGCGCCACCATGGCCGGCACCTACAACAGCCGCCCCCTTATCCCCGAAGTCATGGTCCACGGCGACCAGTGGGCGGTGGTGCGGCGACGCCAGACCCTGGAGGAATTGATGGCGGCCGAGGAAATCCCGCCCTGGCTGGGGGAGACCCCGTAGCCCATGGCCCGCTGGCGGCGACGGACCTGGACGGTCCTGTTCCTGGAACGGCTGGCCCCGGCGGTGGGGCCGGCCCTGGGGGTGGCCGGTCTGTTTCTGGCCCTGGCCTGGATGGGCGCGTTGCACGCCCTGCCGCCGGCGCTGCACCTGGGCGTTCTGGCCGCCCTGGGGCTGGCCTTTTTCGGGCTGCTGGTGCGGGGGGTGAGCCGGCTGCGGCCGCCCTCGGCCCGGGCGGTGGCGGAACGGCTGGAACGGGACAGCCACCTGTCCCACCGGCCCCTGCGCAGCGCCGGCGATCCCCTGGCCCTGGGCCGGGGCAATCCCGTCAGCCGGGCCCTGTGGGCGGCCCACCGCCGGCAACAGCGGCGGGCGGCGCGGCGGCTGCGGCTGGCCGGACCCGATCCCGTGTGGACCCGGCACGATCCCTGGGGCCTGCGGGTGCTGGTGGTGCTGCTGTTGATCATTGGCGGTGCGGCGGCTTGGCCCCATCTGGGCGGTCGGCTGGTGTCGGCCCTGGATCCCCGTCTGGCCGCCCGCGCCGGCACGCCGGTGAGCGTGGACCTGTGGATCACCCCGCCCGGCTATACCGATGACGCCCCCCGCCATCGCCACTGGGACCCCGGGCAAACACCGGCCCCGGTGCCGGCTCCCATGGGCAGCGAAGTGCAGATTCTGGTGCAGGGGCCGCGCGTGGACGCCCACGCCACCCTGGACGGCACCGCCCTGGACACGGAACGCCTGGGCCCGGAAAGCCAGCGTCTGACCGGGTTTGTGCCCGCCCTGCCCCCGGGCGCGCCCCCGCCGGAGGTCCCGCTGATGCTGGTGGTGCGGGAAGGCGCCCGGGTGCTGGCCCGCTGGCCGCTGGCCCTGGATCCCGACCAGCCGCCGGAAGTGGCCTTCATGGCGCCCCCCCAGGGCACGCCCCGGGGCGTGCTGGAAATCGCGTACCGCGCCACCGACGATCACGGGCTGGTGGGGCTGGAACTGGCCCTCACCGGGCCCGCGGGCCACACGGAACACCTGCCCCTGCCCGTGCCGCCGCCGGGGCGCACCACGCCGCTGGTCACCTACGAGGACCTGTCCGCCCACCGCTGGGCCGGCCGGCAAGTGGCGGCGCAACTGGTGGCCCACGATGCCGCCCGCCAGGAAGCCGTGAGTACCGAACACGTGATCACCCTGCCCGAGCGCCCCTTCGAGCATCCGGTGGCGGCGGCGCTGGTGCGGCTCCGGCGGCAGTTGCAGGATCGGCCCGGGGAACGCCTGCCCATCGTCGGCGGTCTGGAGCAACTGGGCCTGCGTCCCGCCGCCTTTGACCACGACGTGGTGGTGTCCCTGGGGCTGAGCAGTCTGGCCGGCATGCTGCGCTATGGCCGCACCTTGCAGGCGGAAGCGGACGCCGCCGGGCTCATGTGGCAACTGGCCCTGCACCTGGAGGAAGGCGCCCTGGGGCTGGCGGAGGCCGCCCTGCAACGGGCCCGCGACAATCTGGCCGAGGCCCTGGACCGCCACGCCGATGCCGAGGAGCTGGAACGGCACATGACGGCGCTGCGCCAGGCCATGGACCAGTACCTGCAAGCGGTGCGGGAACGCATGGCCGAACGGCCCCTGGGCACCGAGGACCTGTCGGAAGACCTGCGCCGGGTGCTCACCCCCCGCGACCTGGACCAGATGCTCGACACCCTGGAGGCCCTGACCCAAACCGGCAACCGCACCGCTGCCCGCGACATGCTGCGGCAATTGGATGCCTTGATGAGCCACATGAGCCTGCCGCCGGGCGGGGCGCAGGACCTGGCGCCCCAGGCCCGGGCCCTGGCCGAGACCCTGCGCTCCTTGTCCACCCTGCGCCAGGAACAGCTAGCTCTTGCCCGCCAGGGGGGGGGCGAGGCCGACGCGGCGGCCCGGGCTCAGCGCCAGTTGGCGCGAAGGCTGCGGGAAGCCCTGGACCGCATGGCCGGGTCGGCGGCGGGCACGGTCCCGGAGGCCCTGGAGACCGCGGCCGAGGCCATGGACGGGGCGGCCCGGGCCTTGGGCCAGGGGCACACCGACCGGGCCGGCGCCGCCCAGCGCCGGGCCCTGGAAAACCTGGCGGAGGGCACGGAGGCGGCTCTGCGACAGTTGATGGAGCAGTTGATCCGGGCGGCCGGCCAGGCCCCCGGCGGCATGCGAGACCCGCTAGGCCGCCCGCTGCAAGGCGCCCCGGGCGGACTGCCGGGCCTGGGCGAGGGGCTGACCATCCCCGATGCCTCGGCCCTGAGCCGCTCCCGATCGCTGCTGGAACAGTTGCGCCAACGCGTGAACGATCCCGCCCGTCCCGACCTGGAACGCCAGTATCTGGACCGATTGTTGACGCCGTTCTGAGCCTTCTCCGCGTTTCCACAGGCCCGCGCGAGGCCACGTGCCGTTCCATGACAGGGGCTAGAGCCTATCGCGGTCACTGGGACCCGAAAATGGGTCCCAGTGACCGCGTGAATCGGCTCTATCTAGCGGATTTTGGCATCCAAGGACGCCCTGCCTTGAGCAGGACGGGCCTCCCCCCGAAGAGACATGTTGAGGTTGGGGCTGAGAACTGGTACCGAATCACTCATGATGCGTCTCCTGGCGGCTGGTCGATTTCGGATTTAGCACCTTGACTCTACAGCCTTTTCAGGGACGCGCCACCCCTCCCAAGCACGGTCTCGTGCATTAAATGGGCTGAACGCAAGAAACAAGGCTGACCCCATGCCCACCTTCGAACGCTTTCTGTCCCTCTGGGTCGCCCTCGCAATTGGCGCCGGTCTCGTGCTGGGCCAGATCGCACCGGGGCTTGTCGGATTTCTCGCCGGGCTGGAATACGGCTCGGTCAACTTCGTGGTCGGGGTCCTGATCTGGTTCATGGTCTATCCGATGATGGTGGCCGTGGACTTCTCCAGTCTCGCGCGGGTGCACGAACGCCCCAAGGGCCTGATCATCACGCTGGCGGTGAACTGGCTGATCAAGCCGTTCACCATGGCCGCCCTGGGCGTGCTGTTCTTCGAGGTGATCTTCGCCCCCTTCATCGAACCGGGAACGGCGGGGCAGTACATTGCGGGCATGATCCTGCTGGGCGCGGCGCCCTGCACGGCGATGGTGTTCGTCTGGTCGCAGCTCACCAAGGGCGATCCGAACT
>CAZHRQ010000071.1:0-13234 GCA_964535075.1 uncultured Rhodobacterales bacterium
CTTGCGCAAGAGCGATCCCGCGCGCATGAAAACGGTGCTCTATACGCTGGCGGAAACGGTACGCCGGGTGGCGCTGATGTTGCAGCCGGTGATGCCGGAAGCCATGGCGCGGATGCTGGATCAACTGATGGTGCCGGCAGAGGCCCGCACCTTCGCCGCCCTGGAGACTCCGCTGGCGCCGGGAACGGCACTGCCCAAGCCCCAGGGCGTGTTCCCGCGCTGGACCGATCCCGAGACCACGACGAACGAGGGCGCCTGATGCTGGTGGACAGTCATTGCCATCTGGAATACCCCGATTATGTCGATGACTTTGCGGCCGTGCTGGCGCGGGCGGAAGAGGCCGGGGTAGGGCGGATGCTGACCATCGGCACCCGTCTTTCCTCCTTCGCACCGGTACGCGCCCTGGCGGAACAGCATGACGCCATTTTCTGTACCGTGGGTGTGCACCCCCATTCCGCCGGCGAGGAGGAAGGCCTGGCCACCGAGGCGCGGCTGTTGGCCGAGGCGGCGCATCCACGGGTGGTGGGCATTGGGGAAACGGGGCTCGATTATCACTACGACGCCAGCCCCCGGGAAACCCAGCGGCTGCTTTTTGCCCGGCACCTAACGGTGGCACGACAGACGGGCCTGCCGGTGGTGGTGCACACCCGGGAGGCGGAGGAAGATACCGTGGCCCTGTTGCGCGACGCGCATCAGGCGGGCGGGCTCACCGGGGTGCTGCATTGCTTCAGCGGTTCCCGCTGGCTGGCGGAACAGGCCCTGGACCTGGGATTCTATCTTTCCGTTTCCGGCATCGCCACCTTCAAGAAGGCCCAGGCCTTGCGCGATACCCTGTCCGCCGTGCCCCTGGAGCGCCTGTTGGTGGAGACCGATGCGCCGTATCTGGCGCCCGTGCCCCATCGCGGCAAGCGCAATGAGCCGGCCTATGTCACCCACACGGCGGCTACCCTGGCCCACATCCAGGGGGTATCGCCAGACACCCTGGCGGCAGCCACCACGGCCAACTTCCATCGCCTGTTCACGCGGGTCCCGGCCGCCGGATCAGCCTGAAACAGGCGGGGAGAGTCGGTCATGAAAGTCACCATCCTCGGCAGCGGGGCCGCGCCCGGCGTGCCGTCCGTGTCACGCGGCTGGGGCGCCTGCAATCCCGACCAGCCGCGCAACCGCCGCCGACGGCCCTGTATCCTGTTGGAAGAGGGCAGGGTACGAATCCTGATCGACACCCCACCCGACATTCGCGATTCCCTGATCAGTCAGGATATCCGCTGGCTTAGCGCCGTGCTCTACACCCATGAACATGCGGACCACCTTCATGGCATCGACGATCTGCGGGAGATCAACCGTGTCATGAAGACCCCCCTGCCCATCCACGCCAGCCATGCCACCCTGGAGAGCATCCGCCACCGCTTTGGCTACACGGTGAAACCCCACGATGGTCGGCCCCATTTTTCCCGGCCGGTGTTGATCCCTCACGAAATCGACGGCCCGCTGGAGATCGAGGGCCTGCGCGTGGTGCCTTTTGACCAGGATCACGGCTGGATCAATACCCTGGGGTTCCGCCTGGGTCCGGTGGCCTATTCCACCGATGTGGTGCGTCTGCCAGAAACGGCGTTCACTGTGCTGGAGGGCGTGTCCCTGTGGGTGGTGAGTTGCCTGACCGACCAGGACCATCCCACCCACGCCCCCTTGGCGGAAGTCCTGCGCTGGATCGACCGGGTCCAACCCCGGCTGGCGGTCCTGACGCATATGAGCCCGGCACTGGATTACGATGCCCTGAAAGCCCGGCTGCCCGCCCATGTCATCCCGGCCTTTGATGGTCTGAGCCTGGAGACCGGTGACTTGCCGGCGGATCCTCATCGCCTGTGATACCGCTTATGAACTGGGCGGGAAGCGGCGCGGGAAGTGGCCGCGCTTCCGGCTCCGACCACCGCGCCCTGCCCTCGTTATATAGCGGACATAATATACATTATGCGACAAACCTAAGGTAAGTGACGGGCACAGGGTGCTTTCCTGCTGGCGGTAGCCCTTGGCCGGAAATGCCGGTAAAATGCGGGCCACAGGGTCCGCGGACGAGGAGAACCCCCTATATGGACGCAGCGTACAGCCCCGATGGCTCTCTGGCTCGGCTTGTGGCGGTGATGGCTCGGTTGCGGAACCCCCAGGACGGCTGTCCGTGGGACGTGGAACAGACCTTCGAGTCCATTGCGCCGCATACCATCGAGGAAGCCTACGAGGTGGCGGATGCCATTGCCCAGGGCGATATGGACCACTTGCGGGAGGAACTGGGCGATCTGCTGTTGCAGGTGATCTTCCACAGCCGCATGGCGGAGGAGGCGGGGGCCTTCGATCTGGGGCAGGTGATGGACACCCTGCACACCAAACTGGTGTCTCGTCATCCCCACGTTTTTGGCACGGCGGAGGTGGCCGACGCGGCCGAACAAACCCACGCCTGGGAAGCGCTTAAGGATGCGGAGCGGGCCGAGCGGGAGGACGCGTCGGCGCTGGCCGGCGTGGCCCTGGGGCTCCCTGCCCTTTTGCGGGCCCATAAGTTGCAGAAGCGCGCCGCCCGCGTCGGTTTTGACTGGCCCGATGCCCGGGGTCCCCTGGACAAAATCCATGAGGAAGCAGCAGAACTGGCCGAGGCGCTGGACAGACACCAGCCCCGGGCCGCCGTGGAAGCGGAACTGGGCGATCTGCTGTTTTCCGTGGTCAACTTGGCGCGCAAGTTGGACCTGGATCCGGAAACGGCGCTCCGCCATGCCAATGGCCGGTTCGAGCGCCGTTTTCGCCACATGGAGGCAGCCCTGGCGGACCGGGGCGACACCATGGCCGAGACCCCCCTGGCGGACCTGGAGCCCCTTTGGCGCGCGGCCAAAATGCGGGAGGAGGAGATCCCATGACCCCCCGCCTGCGCTTCCTCCGCTGTCGTCCCCTGCCCTGGGTGTTGCTGCCGGTGCTGCTGGTGGTGTTGAGTGCGTGCTATCTGCCCATGGAATTCCGGGCCGAGATCCGGGTCGGAGCCAACGGCCAGTTCTGGCTCGATTATCGGGGGTCCATGGTGCGCCTGCCCCTGTATAAGGAGCTACGGGAGGGCAAGCTCACCCGAGCGGAGGAGCGGGACAAGGTCCTGGCGGTGCTGAAGGATCTGCGACGGGATCCCGGATTCGAACGTTTGCAGTACCAGGGGAATGGCATCTTCCAAGTGGTGTACAAGCGGCAAGGATCGCTTAAGGACACGCCTTACGTTACCTTTGTCCGCCAGAATTCCCGCATGATGTCCCTGGCCCTGACCGAGAACGGTCTCGTGACCTTCGAAGGGACGTCCATCGCCGACCCCCGGGCCGAGCAGTTGCGCGATATGGGTCTGAGCATCAATGGCGTTGTGGGCGTGGTGACCGACGCGGCCGTGCGTCGCCAGAACGCCCAGGAAGTGCGGGATGCCGGGGAGGGCGTGTTCACCTATCTGTGGTTCATCCGTTCCTTCAACGCCCCCATGCCCCAACTGGAACTGCGGCTCCGGTAAGCAGGAAGAAGCAGGAAGTGGCGGGCTCCGCGCGGTCTGCCCTGCCCTCCTTGCGGCGATGGGGTCGTCTCCCGGATCAAGCGTGCGGCTTCCAGCGCCGCAACAGCAGCGCGTTGGCCACCACGGTCACGCTGGAAAAGGCCATGGCGCCGCCTGCCACGACGGGGTTGAGCAGGCCCAATACCGCCAGGGGAATGGCCACCACATTGTAAATGAAGGCCCAGAACAGGTTCTGGCGGATCTTGCGGTGAGTGGCCCGGGACAGGGATATGGCATCGGCCACCAGCCACGGCCGGCCACGCATCAGGGTGATGCCGGCGGCCTCCATGGCCACATCGGTGCCGGTGCCCATGGCCATGCCCACATCGGCCATGGCCAGGGCCGGGGCATCGTTGACACCATCGCCCACCATGCCCACTCGGGCGCCCTGGTCGCGACGCTCGGCCACTTCCGCCACTTTGTCTTCGGGCAACACCTCGGCCACCACGTCGTCGATTCCCACTTGCTGGGCCACGGCCACCGCCGACCGTCGGTTATCGCCGGTCAGCATGACGGTGGTGAGGCCCAACGCCCGCAGGTGCTCCACGGCGGCGGCGGCGTCGGGCTTCACCGGGTCGTTGAAGGCGAGAATCCCCAGCAGACGGGGGTTGGGGGTAACTTCCGCCAGCCACACCACGGTGCGCCCCCGGGTCTCCAGGGTATGCACCAGATCGTCGTAGGAATCGGCATCCAGACCGCTGTCTCGCATGAAACGGGCAGACCCCAGGCGCAGCGTGTGACCGTTCACCGCCCCCTCGATGCCCCGTCCGGGCAGGGTGCGCACCCGCTCCACCGGCAGGGGATCCAACCCCTCCGCCGCCTCGCGGATGGCGCCGGCCAGGGGGTGTTCGCTGTAGGCTTGGATGGCGGCCGCCACCCGGATCATATCCTCGTCGGACAGGCGATCGTCAAAGCGCTTGAGACCGGTCACTTGCGGGCGCCCTTCGGTCAGGGTGCCGGTCTTGTCGAAAATGATGGTGGTGAGGTTGTGGGCCCGCTCCAGGGCCTCCGCATCCTTGATCAACACGCCCGCCCGGGCCCCCACTCCCAGGCCCACCATCAAGGCGGTGGGCGTGGCCAGCCCCAGGGCACAGGGGCACGCCACCACCACCACCGCCACCGCCGCCACGAAGGCCGTGGTGGTGTCCCCCACCCCCCACCACCAGCCGGCGAAGGTCAAAGCGGCCACCACCAGGACAAACGGCACGAACACCGCGGCCACCCGGTCCACCAGGCGCTGCACCGGGGCCTTGGAGGCCTGGGCGTGTTCCACCCGTTCAATGATCCGCGACAGGGTAGAGGCCTCGCCCACCCGAGTGGCCCGGACCCGCACCGCGCCCGAGCCGTTCACGGCCCCGGCCGTGACCGTATCGCCCACTTCCTTGTCCACGGGCATGCTTTCGCCGGTCAGCAGGGACTCGTCCATGCTGGTCCGGCCCTGGAGGATCACGCCATCGACGGGCACCCGGTCGCCGGGACGCAGCACCACCGTATCCCCGATGCCCACGGCATCGGCGGCCACGTCCACCACGCCGTCCTCCCGCTCCACCCGGGCCATGTCCGGACGCAGTTCCATCATGGCGTGGATGGCGCGGGAGGCACTGCGCTTGGCGCGGTGTTCCAGCACCCGACCCAGCATCACCAGGCCAATGACCATGGCCGAGGCTTCGAAATAGAGGGTGGTGCCTCCCGGAAGATGGGCCACGGCGGCACTGCCCTCGGGCCCGGCCAGGGCCATGGTGATGGCCTTCCAGCCAGAAAGGCCATAGGCGGCGGAGGTTCCCACGGCCACCAGCAGGTCCATGTTGCCGGTGCCGGCCCGCAGGGCCTTGAAGCCCGCACTGTAGAAGCGGCCACCGATCCAGAACTGTACCGGGGTGGCCAGCGCCATCTGCACCAGGGGGGGCAGCATCACGTGGGCGCCAAAGGGCATGAGCAGCATGGGAAGCACCAGCGGCAGCCCCAGGATCAGGGCGATCACCAGCTGCACCACTTCCCAGGTGGCCCGGCGCCGTTCCTCCGCCTGACGTTCGTGCAAACGGTCAAGCCGGTTGTTCACCGGTTCGGCATCGAACCCGGCCCGGCGTACGGCCACGATCAGATCCGCCGGCGAAACCGCGCCCGGCAGGGCATCCACATAGGCCCGTTCGGTGGCGAGATTCACCACCACCGAGGCAACGCCGGGCACCCGGCTCAGCACCTTTTCGATTCGGGTGGCGCAGGTGGCGCAGGTCATGCCACTGATGGCCAGTTCCTGCGTTTCGTCCGGCACCATGAACCCGGCCTTCACAATGGACCGAGCCAGCCCTTCGGGACCGATTTCGTTGGGATTGTAGCGGATTTCTGCCGTTTCACTGGCCAGGTTGACCAGGGCGGAATCTACTCCCTCCAGCCGCCCCACCACCGTCTCGATACGGTTGGCGCAGGTGGCACAGGTCATGCCTTCCACAGGCAGGGTCAAGGTAACCAAGTGATGCGACGCGGGCGCGGTTTCCTCCCCGGCACCCTTCTGCGGCCGGGGACCGTTCGCCACGTCGGCGGTGGCCTCGTTCATGGGCGACAGACCCTGCTTGCGGTGTGATCCATGGTGATCGGCAAGTGTTCCCCCCGCTCAATGGATGGGGACAGCAGCGCATTCGGTCAAGAGAGGATGCATGCGACGCCGTTCCCAACCATGGTTGATCTTGACGTTCCACGGGCGGGAAGGCAATGCTGGCGCTCGTCCTTCCGGAGCCCGCCCCACCGGCGCGCCCCGCCCCGCCGCCTGACCGCCGGAATCCGCCATGTTTCTGCTGATCGACAACTATGACAGCTTCACCTATAACCTGTGGCACTACCTGGGCACGTTGGGCGCGGAGGTGGAGGTGATCCGCAACGACCACCTTACCGTGGAAGAAATCCTAGGCCGGCACCCCCGGGGCGTTATCCTGTCTCCCGGTCCCTGCGATCCGGATCGGGCCGGGGTCTGTGTCCCCCTGGTGCGCGCCCTGCCCCCGACCCTGCCTTTGTTCGGGGTCTGCCTGGGACACCAGACCCTGGGCCAAGTGTTCGGGGCACCGGTGGTGCGCTCCCCGGAACCCATGCACGGCAAGGTGAGCGAGGTGCACCACGACGGCAGCGGGGTGTTCGCCCATCTGCCGGCAACGTTCATCGCGACCCGCTATCACTCCCTCGAACTGGATCGGGCGCATATTCCAGAAACCCTGGTTGTGAATGCGTGGTGTGCCGATGGCACGGTGATGGGGGTGCGTCACCGGGATCGGCCCCTGCACGGGGTGCAATTCCATCCCGAGAGCATTGCCTCCGAACACGGCATGGCTCTGTTGGCCAATTTCCTGCGCCTTGCGGGGGGCAGGCCGGCGGCGGCCTGACCCCTGCCCTTTCCGTCGTCTTTCCGTCTGTTTGCAAAAGGCCCTGGCACTCATGAATGACACCGCCGATCCGGACGCGCTGAAACCGTTGCTGGCCCGGGTGGCCGATGGCCACAGCCTGGACGAGCCCGAGGCCGAGGAAGCCTTTGGGCTGTTGATGACCGGTGTGGCCACCTCGGCCCAGATCGGCGCCTTTCTCATGGCGCTGCGGGTGCGCGGGGAAACCGTGCCCGAAATCACCGGCGCCGCCCGGGTGATGCGCGCCAAGGCCCTGACCATCCAGGCGCCGGAGACGGCCGTGGATACCTGCGGCACCGGTGGCGACGCCAAGGGAACCTACAATATTTCCACCGCCGCCGCCTTGGTGGTGGCGGGCTGTGGCGTGCCGGTGGCCAAACATGGCAACCGGGCCCTGTCCTCCCGTTCCGGCTCCGCCGATGTTCTCACGGCGCTGGGCGTTAACATCGACGTGGGGCCCGAGGTGGAGCAGGCGGCGCTGGCGGAGGCGGGCCTGTGCTTCCTCATGGCCCCCCGGCACCACAGTGCCATGCGCCATGTGGGCCCCACCCGACAACAGTTGGGAACCCGCACCATCTTCAACCTGCTGGGCCCGTTGTCGAACCCTGCCGGCACGCGACGCCAGGTGGTGGGGGTGTATGACGGACGCTGGGTGGAACCCCTGGCCGAGGTGCTGGGGCGGCTGGGGGCCGTGCACGCCTGGGTGGTGCATGGCGAGGACGGTCTGGACGAACTCACCGTCACCGGGCCCTCTCAAGTGGCCGTATGGCGGGGGGAACACGTCACCACGTTCCGCATCACCCCCGAGGACCTGGGACTCAACCGCTATCCCCTGTCGGAGCTGCGAGGCGGCGATGCCACCGAGAATGCCGAGGCCCTGCGCGCCGTGCTGGCCGGGGCGCCGGGCGCCTATCGCGAATGCGTGGCCCTGAATGCCGGCGCCGCCCTGGTGGTGGCCGATCAGGTGCCGGATCTGCGGGCGGGCGTGGCCCGGGCCAATGCCGCCATCGACGACGGACAGGCGGCGGCGGTGCTTGAACGTCTGGTGGCGGTGACCCACAGGAGCGCCTTATGACCACCTCCCCTGCCCTGCCCGATGTTTTGGCCCGCATCTGGGCCCGGCGCCTGGAAGACGTGGCCAAGCTGAAGGCGACCCGGACCGAGGCCGCGCTGGCCCAGGCCGCGGCGGAGGCGGATCCGCCCCGTCCCTTTGCCCAGGCCCTGGCCGAGGCCAGTACCGATGGCTTTGCCTTGATCGCCGAGATTAAGAAGGCCTCCCCCTCGGCGGGGCTGATCCGGCCTGATTTTGATCCTGGCGCCCTGGCCCGGGCCTATGCGGCCGGCGGCGCCACCTGCCTGTCCGTGCTGACGGAACAGCACTGGTTTCAGGGGCATGACCCCTTCCTGCAGCAGGCCCGGGCGGCCTGTACCTTGCCAGCACTGCGCAAGGATTTCATGGTGGACCCGTGGCAGATCGTGGAATCCCGGGCCCTGGGCGCCGATGCGGTGCTGCTGATCCTGGCCGGCCTGGAAGACGGCATGGCCCGGGAAATGCTGACCCGGGCGCGGGCCCTGGGGATGGCGGCCCTGGTGGAAGTCCATGACGCACCGGAGCTGGACCGCGCGTTGGCCCTGGGGGCCGATCTGGTGGGGATCAACAACCGCAATCTGCGGACCCTGACCGTGGACGTGGCCACCACCGAGGCCCTGGCCCCCCGTCTGCCGGCAGGCGTGCGGGCGGTGGGCGAAAGCGGTCTCAAGACCCATGCAGACCTGCGGCGGCTGGCGGCGGCCGGGGTGCGCGCCTTCCTGGTGGGGGAAAGCCTGATGCGACAAAAGGACGTGACCGCGGCCACTCGGTGGCTTCTTTTGGGTGCGGAGGCCGGCGCGTGAGTCAGGATCCGCTCAGCCATTTCAATGACCAGGGCCATGCCCACATGGTGGACGTCTCCGGCAAGGCGGAAACCGAGCGGAGGGCCACGGCCCGGGGCGCGGTGCATATGGGCGCCGAGACCCTGGCCCGCCTCCGGGCCGGCACCCTGGCCAAGGGCGACGTGCTACAGGTGGCGCGGCTGGCCGGCATCATGGGGGCCAAACGCACCGCCGACCTCATCCCCTTGTGTCATCCCCTGCCCTTAACCTCGGTCAGCGTGGATCTGGTTCCGGCCGACGACCCGCCCCGGGTGGAGATCACCGCCACCTGTCGTACCACGGGACGCACCGGGGTGGAAATGGAGGCGCTGACCGCCGTGTCCACCGCCGCTCTCACCGTCTATGACATGGCCAAGGCCATGGACCGGGGCATGACCCTGACCCACATCCAGTTGGTGCACAAAAGCGGTGGTCGGTCCGGGGAGTGGCACGCCCCGGCTTCCTGAGGGCCGCCGGATCAGGGATCCCGGGCGGCGGCAGCGTTGTAAAGCGCCACCTCCGAATCGCTCAAGCTCCGGCCGTTGATCTGAATGGCATGGGCCTTGATCAGCGGTGACAGACTGAAACGCCGGGCGTCCAGGTCCACCACGGCCGGATAGGAACACTTGACCACGGACGTGCGCTGGTCTTCGTTGTCGAAATCCACCACCGCGAAGACCGACACGTTGCGCACCTCATCCAGGCGCCAGGCCCGAAACCGTTCCAAAGTCACACGTGTCACGTCGGGCCGCTGTTCCATACGGGCCGCCACCCGCTGGCAGTGGGCCACCTGACGTTCCTCCAGGGTGCGTTGGTCGCCCTCACACCCCGCCACCAGCACCAGGGGGACCAACAGCAGCCCCCGAAATCCTCTCGCGCGCATGGCCCTGCCCCCTTATCCCGCTCGCCGAGAGCGACCCGTCCAGCCGCTCCTGTTCTTAATTTGGCGTACCGATCACGAGGGCTCAAGCGGCACGGCCCTGCTCTTGACCCGGACCAGGAACCAAAGTAGAACGGAAGGCGTCGGTTGTTTCTTTGTTCACCTGCCCCCTGAGAGACCCGGACACCGCAGCCACGGACCGTCGCCCAGGGGGTCGTGGTCGTGGGATCGCGTTCGGGGTCGCAGGCCCCAGACGGGACTTAGGGCCTGAGGGGACTTGGGGCCTGAGGGGACTTGGGGAAAGAACAGAACGCAACCCTCTGGTTCGGACGCGATGGAACGACGCCGGTGTTTGGGCGCCTCGCGATTCGTTTACGGATGTGATCGTTGACGTGTGCTTCAACAGCGGGGCCGGAACCATGCTGACGCGCAAGCAGTTTGAACTCCTGCAATTTATCGACCAGCATGTTTCGGCGCACGGGGTTCCTCCCTCCTACGACGAAATGAAGGTGGCGCTGGCGTTGAAGTCAAAGTCGGGCATTCACCGCCTTATCACTGGGCTGGAGGAGCGGGGCTTCATCCGTCGGCTACCCCACCGGGCCCGGGCCCTGGAGATCATCCGCCGTCCCGACACGCCGGGGCAGCAGCCGGAAACATCCGCCAAATCCCCCTCCCGGGCCGGCGAGTCTGAGGCCCTGGAGGGCTTCGCGCCCCGGGTGATTCGCGGGGATTTCACCCGCGCCCTGCCGGGGGTGGAAGGACCGGAGGACGGCGGCGATGGCGGGGGCGAGACAATCACCGTGCCCCTATTGGGGCGCATCGCCGCGGGGACGCCCATCGAGGCCCTGCGCGATCCCTCCGCCTATTATCCGGTCCCGGCGGGGCTGGTGGGCACCGGTGAGCACTACGCCCTGAGTGTGGAGGGCGACTCCATGCGGGATGCGGGCATCCTGGATGGCGACGTGGTGGTGATTTCCCGCTGCGAAACCGCCGATAACGGCGCTATTGTGGTGGCCCTGGTGGACGATCACGAGGTAGCCCTGAAACGGCTACGGCGTCATGGCCAGTCCATTGCCCTGGAACCGGCGAATCCGGCCTATGAAACCCGCATCTTTCCGCCGCACCGGGTAAAGGTGCAGGGGCGGTTGCGCGCTTTGGTGCGGGAATACTGAGAGACTCCGCTCTGAATCAAATAGATAGAACCGATTCACGCGGTCAAGGGGACCCGAAAATTGGGTCCCATTGACCGCGATAGGCTCTACTCCCCGGCCTGCACCCAGGGCCGGTGACCGCGATGGTGATGGCTGGTGCGCAGGACCGGCAGGCCGGACGCCAGGGTGACGGTCAGCGCGCCCTGGCGGTAGGCGGTCCAGCGGTCCACCACCAACAGGGCGCCAGGACAATCAGGGACCGGCACCGTCGCCACCACCACATCACTGCCCGGACAAACCGTGGGCAGCACCGCCGGATGGCGGACCAGCGCCACGCGCAGGCCATTGCGGGTGAAACGGCACAGCCCCCGCACACAGGCCAGTCCGCCGGGCGCCACGGCGTCAGGGTCTGGCTGGCGAGGGAAGACGGCGACCCGCGACAGCCCCAACCGTTCCTGCCATCGTTCGGCGACGAAACGGGCGCGATAGGAGGTGGACAACCACAGGGTGTCCCGTCCGCGGACCCCCAGCAGGCGGCTATCGGCACTCATGAGCACATCGGGTGGGGTCAGGGTCAGGGGGCTGGCCAGCCCCGCCACCATCACCGGCACCCCCAGCCAGCGCCAACGGCCTCCGCTCAGGACCAGCCACAGGCCGCCCAGGGTGGCCACCACCACCCCCCACGTTGGCATGGCCGGCACGGTGAGCAAGGCGCCGGGCCACGCGGCGACTTCCCGGGCAATGGCAATCAACCCCGCACAGCCCCAGCCCATGGGCACCAGGGCCCAGTGGGCCAGCCCCAGGGGCATGAGCGCGAAGGCCGCCACGGCCCAGGGCATGATCCACAACACCGTGAGGGGGACCGCCAGCATGTTGGCGGGTAGGCTGTAGACAGCAATCTGGTTGAAGTGAAACAGGGCATAGGGGGCCGTGGCGGCGGTGGCCACCGCCGTGCTCAGGGCCACGGCCAGCAGGTACAGCGCGGGCGGGCGCCACCAGAAACCGCTGTCCCGGGCCCGGGCCCGCCAAGCGGTCAGGCGGGGAGCCAGGGGTTCATAAATGGCCACCAGTGCCACCACGGCGGCAAAGGACATCTGGAAACTGGGGCCCAACAGGTTTTCCGGCTGCACCAGCAGCACCAGCACCGCCGCCCACGCCACCAGCCGCATGGAAATGGCGGTCCGGTCCACCAGCACCGCCCCCAGCACCAGCCCGGTCATGATGAAGGCCCGCTGGGTGGGCACCGGCGCCCCGGTCAGCCACAGATACCCGGCCGCCGCGGCCAGGGCCATCACGGCGGCCAGTTTTTTCACCGGCCAGCGCAGGGCCAGGGGGGGAACCGCCGCCAGCAGGGCCCGCAAGGCAAAAAAGGTGACTCCGGCCACCAGCCCCATGTGCAGCCCGGAAATGGCCAACAGGTGGGCCATGCCGGCCATGCGCACCGCGTCCAGCACCGGTTCCGGTACCATGCCCCGTTCCCCGGTCATCAGGGCGACGGCCACCGCCCCTGGCGGACCCGGCAGACTGTCCCGGATCGTGGCCACCACCCGGGTGCGCAGGCGGGCCATGCTGAAGGACTCTTCGGACGCCGTGGCGGACCGCGTCACAGAGGGCGGGCCGGTGGCGTACCCTACCCCCCCCAGACGCTGGAACCACGCATGGCGGGCAAAATCGAACCCGCCGGGCAGGGCCGGACCGGGCGGCGGGAACAGCTTCGCCGGCACCGTCACGTGGTCCCCCGGTTCGGGTGGCGGATGGGGCAGGTCTGCCCGGGACACGCTGATCCGCACCCGGGCCGGTGTGGTCTTCGGCGGATGCTCGGGAATTTGGGGCGGGCACAGCACCAGCCGCGCGCCGTCGTCCCGGGGTTCCACCGCGCACAGGGGGCCGCTGACGGTGGCCGCCACCGGCGCGGACAACACCGGGGACGCCACCAGCCGGGTCCGCCCATCGGCGGCCACGAACCCGGCCAGCCCCGTGCTCAGCGCCAGGGCCAAAGCCAGCAGCACCGGCCGGCTTCGGGTTTCCAGGACCATGCCCAGGCTCAGCAGCAACAAGGCCGGCGCCACCCACGGCCAGGGCTGGGCCGGCAGCCAGAAATACACCCCCACGCCGGTGGCAAAAGCCACGGCCAGCCACAGCACCGGACGACGGTGGCCGCCGGCACGATTGCGATCCGGGGGCGGGTATGACACTCTTGAGCCTCCTTGTCGCCCGGCAGACGGCCGGTTGGCGGCTGGTCTTGTCGTCTCCGCCGTGCCCTTCCCGCCGGTTGCCGTGGGCACGGCGCGGCCTTCGGATCTTCACTGTACCAGGGGATTGAGCCTGCGCCGATGACCGT
>CAZHRQ010000071.1:13244-13532 GCA_964535075.1 uncultured Rhodobacterales bacterium
CGTTTCGCCCCCTCCCCCACCGGTTTCCTGCACATTGGCGGGGCCCGTACGGCCCTGTTCAACTGGCTATACGCCCGCCACCATGACGGGCGTTTTCGGCTGCGGATCGAGGATACGGATCGGGCCCGCTCCACGCCGGAGGCCGTGACCGCCATCCTGGACGGGATGGCCTGGCTGGGTCTGGAGGCGGACGCGGATCCCGTCTACCAGTTCAGCCGTCAGGAACGCCATGCGGCGGTGGCGCACGGTTTGCTGGAGAGCGATCAGGCGTATTGGTGCTATTGCTCG
>CAZHRQ010000072.1:0-13450 GCA_964535075.1 uncultured Rhodobacterales bacterium
TCACGCGGTCAAGGGGACCCGAGAATTGGGTCCCATTGACCGCGATAGGCTCTAAGACGCCGATCCAATCAGGCGGGGCCCCACCACGCGGTCAAGAGACACCACGCCCGGCCCCCTGGCAAGGAGGTACAACATGGCAACGGCCCACAAGCTGTGACTGGGATAGTCACTGGGGAAAACGAAGGTCTGGATCACCAGTGTCATGCCCAGCAGCGGCAGCACGGCCAGCCGCGTGGCCAACCCCAGCAGGATGAACACAGGGAAGACATGCTCGTTCACGGTGGCCATTACCGCCGACCAGGCGGGAGGCAGCACCGGGACCTGATACATGTTCTCGAACAGGTACCAGGTCTGGTCCTTCAGGGCCCAGCCGCCGGGCTCGGTGATCATGCCCTTGAGCGTGCCCCAGAAGCCGGCATCGCCCCATCCCACGATCTTGGTCTGGCCCGAACGCCAGAACGTGGCGGCGATGCCGATGCGGGCCAGAAGGGCCAGCAAACTGTGGGGAATCAGGGTCGCCCAGCCCAGTAGACGATGGGCCCAGGCCGCCAGGGCCGGCGGTAACAGCGGGGTGGTGCTCATGGTGGGGCTCCTTCAGCAGCAACAGGGGCGTGGGGCTCGGTGTCCGGCAGGATCGCCGTGAAGGCGCCGGCACTGAGCAACGTCCCGAAGGTGATCATGAGATCGAAGGCGGGTTCGACGGCCAACGCCGCCTCGGTGGCCTGCGCCATGGCCTCCCCGCGCGCCAAGGCCATCAGCAGGGCCACGGCTCCGGGTCCCAGGTCCCACACCTGTACCTGTCCACCAGGGCGGGTAATCACCACGCCCTGAGGTCCCTCTTCCAGACGCAGGGAGTCCGCGGGCGGCTCCTGGTCAGGATGGTCCCCGTGGGCCTGCCACAGACCGCGCACACCATGGTCGAGCAGGATCGTTTGCGTGGCGGGATGCAGGCGGAACCCCAGGGCGGGCAATTGCTCGGCCGGCAGGGCCGTCAGGCCGTTCGGCGCCAGAGGGTCGGCCTCCGCCGCGTGATAGCTCTGGTGCCAGGCCCATTCCAACCGGGCCACATCCACCAGCCACGGCAACTGCGTTGCCGCCGGCAACCCGGCCAGGGTCTCGGGCAGGGTGCCGCCCCAGGCCAGCAGCACGGGCGTGCGGGGCGGATCCTGGGTGAGGTGATGGCGGGCCAGGGCGGCAAAAAAATCCTCGCCCACCAGACGCCGCAACACGGGATAGGTGATGCCCAGGGCCTCGATGAGCGTGAGCACCGTATTGTTACCGTAAAGCCCCAGTCGGGCGACGGCACCGGGCGCCTGCGCGCGCACCCACTGGGCGGCGCCGGGATCCTGGTCGTAAACGGCGGCAGCCAGCCCGGCCTGCACCTCAGCCAACGATGGCATGGCGCGCCTCCCTAGAGCCTATTTATTTGATTTAGAGCGGAGTCACGCCCCCAATCCGGTTCACAGAGTGACCCCGATTGGGCGCGACCCGCTCTGGTCATGATGGTCCGGGCCTTTTCCGCTTCCGCCCACAGGGTCGCAAAGGGCGGCACCCGGCAGTCCCATTCGATCAGGGTGGGCACGGGGCCCATGGTCTCCACGGTGCGCGCATAGAGAGCCCACACGGGATCACTCACGACACTGCCGTGGTCATCGAGCAACAGGGACACGCCGTCCACGGTGCGGCGGGCATGGCCGGCCAGATGGATTTCGCCCACGGCCGCCATGGGCAGGGCTTCCAGATAGGTTTCGGGCGCCGTGCCCAGGTTGGTGGCGCTCACAAAGACATTGTTCACGTCCAACAGCAGGCCGCAGCCGGTACGGGCCACCAGGTCGGCCAGGAACGCCGTTTCGCTCAGGGTGTTATGGGCCCAGCTCAGATAGACGGACGGGTTCTCCACCAGGATGGGCCGCTTCAGGGCCTCCTGAACCCGCTGCACGTTGGCGGCCACCACGTCCAGGGTTTCTTCCGTATAGGGCAGCGGCGCCAGATCGTTGAGATAACGGCCGCCCCCGAAACTGAAGGACAGATGTTCCGACACCACCGCCGGCGCGTAGCGGTCCGCCAGGGCGCCCAGGCGGGTCAGGTGCTCTTCCGCCACCCCCTCGGCCTGGCCCAGGGACAAGCCCACGCCATGCAGGGAAATTTCGTGATCCTGCCGCACGGCATCCAGTTGGCGCAGACGCGGCCCGCCGGCGCCCATGTAGTTCTCGGGATGCACTTCGAACCAAGCCCCCCGGGGTGGGTGGGCCAAGATGGTGTCGCCATGCTGGGGTTTGAACCCCACGCCCACACCGCTGAGACGGGGCGACACCGCATCGGGTCGGGTCATGGCCAGGATCCTCCCGGGCCGGGAAAAAACCCCTGGCACCCATGTGGAACCAGGGGTTGAGAGAGGAAACGGCGGCATCAGCCCTTGGGCTTGGTGGCGCCGCCAGTGATCTTGTCGCACGTCCCCTTGGGCAGCAGGATGAAGGCATCGCCCTGGTTGTCGGTCTTGGAGGTGCCGGCACAGCTGGAGCTGTTGGTCTGGCAGTCGTTGTGCCCGGCCTTGGCGATGCCGTAGCACTTTTCCATGTCCTTGGCCTGGGCTTCCCCGGCGGCGAGACCGGCGGCCAGGGCCATGGCGGCCGCCACGGCGGGAACGGCAAGGGCGGTACGGTTGCTCATGACAGTCCTCCTCACGGAATTGTGGTCCGGATTCCGCCGGCGGCGGAACCCTCGGCCACGGCGGCGGGTGATGCCGTGCCGATGACCACAGCATTCCCCACACCGACCGCGAACGGAAATACCGATCAGGCATGAGTCTCATAACCGACGGGAATGGTCGGCCATCAGGGATACAGGTGGCAGGTGGTCCAGTCGCCGGCGTCGTCCGCTTCGTAAACCAGCCGGTCGTGCAGACGGAACGGCTTGTCGCGCCAGAATTCATAGCGCCTTGGCTGGAGCCGGAACCCCGACCAGAAGGGTGGCCGGGGCACAACGCCCAGGGGATAGCGCACCGCCACCGCCGCCACCCGCGTTTCCAGGGCATGGCGGCTTTCCAGCGGCCGGGACTGCTTTGATGCCCAGGCGCCCAGGCGGCTCTGGCGGGCCCGGCTGTGGAAATAGGCGTCGGCCTCTGCCTCGGTGACCCTGCTCACCGGGCCTTCCACCCGCACCTGACGGCGCAGGCTTTTCCAGTGAAACAGCAGGGCGGCATGGGGGTTGACCATCAGTTCCTCCCCCTTGCGGCTTTCCAGGTTGGTATAGAACACGAATCCGTCGTTATCGGCGCCTTTCAGCAACACCATGCGCACGGAGGGCCGCCCCTCGGCGTCGGCGGTGGCCAGGGCCATGGCGTTGGGATCGTTGGGTTCGCTGGCCTCGGCCTCGGACAGCCAGAGATGGAACAGAGTCAGGGGATCGTGCGCACTCATGACGGCGACCTCGTTGTGGCAGCGGCGCCCCCGTCAGGCAGACGCAGGCGCAGGGCGTTTTCCGCCTCCAGAGTCTGCCAGATTTCCAGCAGCGGGGCGTCCAGGCTTTTCTTTTCGGCGCTGGCGGCACGGGAGAGCAGCCGATCCACCGCCGTGTCCTGCCGGCCGGGACCGATCTCGCTTTCCAAGTCCATCCCCAGACAGTGCAGCACATCATAGGCGGAGGTGCTGGCGGCACTGCGCCGCAGAGTCCAGCCCTCGTCCTCCATGCGGCCCACCAGCCCGCCCCGGGTCAGGGCCTCCAGCAGGGAATCCACCACCGGGCCGGGCAGGCCGGAATCACTGCCCAATCGCTGCCGAGAGAGCACCGCGCCGTGCATCTGCGCCCGGTGCAGGTGATAGAGCACGGTGAGCGCCCCCCGATACGGCAGCCGCACCCCCCGTCGTCCGCCCCCGCCGGGCGGCAGGCCGGCGCGCCAGTTGGGAAGAACGGACGTGATCACCGCGCCGCCGAGAATCACCGCCCATGACAGATACATCCACACCAGGAACAGCGGGATCACCGCCATGGTGCCATAGATGGCGCGGAATCCCGGAAACACCTCCACATAGAGCCCGAACCCCGCCCGCAACAGGCTGAACACCACCCCGGCCAGCACCGCTCCCACCAGGGCATCATGCAATGCCACCGGCCGATTGGGCACCAGCATGTAAACCAGAAACAGGGCGAGGATGGTGAACAGCACCGGCACCGCCGCCTGAATGGAGGTGGTGAGGGGCAGCAACAGGGCCGACAATCCGGCCTGATCGCTGAAGGCCAGCACCTGGTGTTTGAGAGACAGGCTGAGGCCGATCAACAGCGGCGTCATGGTCAGCAGGGCCCAGAACACCAGCACCCGGGACAGCCAGCCCCGGCTGCGACGGGAGCGAAAGATGCGGTTCAGGGACTGCTCGATGGTGGAGAACAGGATGATGGCCACCCCCATCAGGGCCGCCGTGCCCGGGGCGGTAAGACCGCTGGCGTTGCGCACGAAACTGCGCAGAGTCTCGGTTACCGCCGCCGAACTCTCAGGCACCAGATTGGCAAACAGGTAGGCTTCCACCTGCTGTTCCACATCCCGTACCGCCGGAAAAGCGGACATGATGGCCAACATCACCGCCAGCAGCGGCACCACCGCCAGCAGGGAGCTGTAACTGAGAGCAGCGGCAATGCGCAGGCATTGCTCCTCACCGAACCGATGGCGCACGTGGCGCCCCAGCAGCACCGTGGCATGGCGCCAGCGCCGCAGCCAGAGCCATGTTCCGCCGTTGTCGGTGTTGTTGACCGTGGCCTTGCCCATGGTCGTCCTCCCTGGCACGCCTTATTTCCGGTGTCGGCCCGTGCCACCACGCCCCCGAACAACCATGCCCATGCCACCGTCCCCGAGCAAGGGACAAGAAAATGGAACGGGCGTTGCCTTGATGCGCCAAGCACTATATTCCTGGAGATCAAGCCCCGAATGGGGCTTGGGATGTTCCGACTGTCGAGCGAGGCAAGTGATGAGTACTGTTCCCCCCGTGCTGGCCGGGCGTCGTGGCCTGGTGATGGGTGTCGCCAACGACCGCTCCCTGGCCTGGGGCATCGCCCGAACGGCCGCCGAGCACGGCGCCGACCTGGCGCTGACCTATCAGAACGACGCCCTGGCCAAGCGGGTGAAGCCCCTGGCGGAAAGCGTGGGCGCCTCGCTCACCCTGCCCTGCGACGTGGGCGACGAAGCCAGCCTGGAACAAGCCTTCGCCACCCTGAAGGAACAGTGGGGCTCCCTGGACTTCGTGGTGCATGCCATCGCTTACAGCGACAAAAACGAACTCAAGGGCCGCTATCTCGACACCTCGGCCGAAAATTTCGGCCATACCCTGCAGATTAGCTGCTACAGCTTCACCGCCGTGGCCCGCCATGCGGAACCGCTGTTGAACGAGGGGGGCAGCCTGCTCACCCTTACCTATTACGGCGCGGAACGGGTCATGCCTCACTACAATGTCATGGGCGTGGCCAAGGCCGCCCTGGAAGCCAGCGTACGCTATCTGGCCGTGGATCTGGGCCGAAGCAACATCCGGGTCAACGCCCTGTCCGCCGGGCCGGTGAAGACTCTGGCCGCGTCCGGCATCGGCGATTTCCGGTACATTCTCAAGTGGAACGAGCTCAACGCGCCGCTCAAGCGCAACACCACCCTGGATGATGTGGGCAAGGCCGGCCTCTATCTGCTCTCGGATCTTTCCTCGGGCGTGACCGGGGAAGTTCACCACGTGGACAGCGGCTACCACGTGGTGGGCATGAAGGCCGTGGATGCCCCCGACATCAGCACCGTCTGACCCCTTTACCCCTGTCCCGAGGATCCGCCCATGTCCGGCAACGGCTTTGGCACCCTGTTCCGCCTCACTACTTTTGGCGAAAGTCACGGCCCGGCCCTGGGCGGCGTGGTGGAAGGGTGCCCGCCGGGCGTACCGCTGTCGGAAGAGAGTCTCCAGCCCTGGCTCGACCGGCGCCGCCCCGGCCAGTCCCGCCATACCACCCAGCGGCGGGAGGCGGATCAAGGACGAATACTGTCCGGGGTGTTCGAAGGCCGCACCACTGGCACACCCATTGGCCTGTTGATCGAGAACACCGATCAGCGCTCCAAGGACTATTCGGAGATCGCTGACCGTTACCGTCCCGGTCATGCGGACTACACCTACGACCGAAAGTATGGCCACCGCGACTATCGCGGTGGCGGGCGCTCTTCGGCCCGGGAAACGGCGCTGCGGGTGGCCGGGGGCGCCGTGGCCTTCGCCGCCCTGCGCCATGTGCTGGGTCCGGCGGTGACCGTGCGCGGGGCCCTGGTCCAGGTGGGGGAACGGTCGGTGGACCGAAGCCGCTGGGACTGGGCGACGGTGGACGACAATCCCTTTTTCTGCCCCGATGCCGTCACCGCCAATGCCTGGGCCGAGGACCTGGACGCCGTGCGCAAGGCGGGCTCCAGCGTGGGCGCGGTGGTGGAAGTGGTGGCCGAGGGCCTGCCCGCCGGCCTGGGCGACCCCGTGTTCGACCGCCTGGACGCCGACCTGGCCAAGGCCCTGATGAGCATCAATGCCGTGAAGGGTGTGGAAATCGGCGACGGGTTCGCCGTGGCCGGGCGCCGGGGCGAGGACAACGCCGATGAAATGGCCCCCGATGGCGCCGGCGGCGTACGCTTTCTCGCCAACCATGCCGGCGGCGTGCTGGGCGGCATGAGCACCGGTCAGCCCGTGGTCTGCCGTTTTGCCGTGAAGCCCACTTCCTCCATCCTGGTGCCCCGGCAAAGCGTCACCCGCGATGGCACGGCGTGTGAGGTGGTCACGCGCGGTCGTCATGACCCCTGCGTCGGCATCCGCGCCGTGCCGGTGGCCGAGGCCATGGTGTCGCTGGTGCTGGTGGACCATCTGTTGCGGCAACGCGGTCAGTGCGGTTCCATATCTCCATAGTGTTTCCCAGCAAGGGAGCCTTCGTCATGCCCCGTGCGTTGTCCTGGCTCGTGCCACTGCTTCTGGCTCTGCCGGGCATGGCCCTGGCGGAGTCCTCCCTGTCCCTGGATGATGATCGCATGGTGGCCGGCCAGACGGTGGTGATCCCCGCCACTCCCCTGGACACGATCCTGGCGCTGGGCGATCAGGTGCGGGTGGAGGGCCATACCCGAGAGGATGCCCTGGTGGCCGGCCGTGAGGTCACTTTGGCCGGGGCGGTGGACGGCAACGTCTACACCGCCGGCGCCCGCGTGACCGTGGACGGTACGGTCAACGGCAAGGTGTTCGCCGCCGGCCGCACGGTCTCCCTCTCGCCCGAGGCCGTGGTCACCGGCGGCCTGCGCTTGACGGGGGACGAGGTGATTCTCGGCGGCGAGGTGCATGGGCCGGTGGCGGTGGCCGCGCGCACGGTGTTCGTGGCCGGCAGCATGCATGGCCCGATGCGGCTGCGTGCCGATCATGTGACCTTTCTGCCCCGGGCCCGACTGGAGGGCCCGCTGACCCTGACCACGCCGGAACGGCCGGAGATTCCGGCAGAGGTGATCCCGCCCGCCCGGGTCCAATGGTCGGCGCCCCCCCTGCGGAAGTCGGAAGGCCCGACCCTGCTGCCGGATCGCCAGCAGATGGGCTGGCGGGGACTGATCGCGGTGGGGTTGGGCGCCACCCTGATCCTGCTGGTGGCCCGCCGCTCCACGGTGCGGTTGGCGGTGTTGGGGCGGCGGCATCCCCTGGGCGCATTCTTTTACGGGCTGTTGGCTCTGGTGATTTTGACCTTGGCCCCGGTGTTGTTGCTATTAACGGTGATCGGGCTGCCCCTCGCCTTCGCCGGCCTGCTGATCATTCCGCCCCTGCTGGTGCTTGCCGGTCTGCTGGGGTGTCTGGTCTGGGGCGGCGTGGTGATGGGGCTGCTGGGGCGTGACAGCGGCCCCATGCTGTTCCTCTCCCTGATGCTGGCGTTGGTGGCCTATGCGCTGGTTCAAACCTATTTCCCCTGGTTTGCCGTCATTCTTGGCGGAGTCACCCTGATCCTGGGCCTGGGGGCGTGGGTGCTGGTGTTGCGGTCACCGCCGCCCGAACGCCTGTCCACAGGATTGTAGATTATGCTGCGTCGTCTGGGCCGGGTGCTGTTGTGGGGGTTTGCCTTTCTGGGCGTGGGGGTCTTTCTCGCCCTGCTGGCGGGCGGGGTATTCCTGTGGTCGCTGCGCCCGGAGCCTCTGCCGGAGCGGCTGGTTCTGACCGTGGACCTGCCGCAGCCCCCGCCTCACACCCGGCCGCCCCTGCCCCTCCCTGATCGCGTTCCCACCGCTGAAGAAGTGGCCCGCGCCCTGCATCTGGCGGCCGAGGATCCCCGGGTGGTGGCGGTGGCGGCGGACGTGAGCGGCCATGCCGGCCCCCTGGCGGCGGTGCAGGAACTGCTGCCGGCCCTCGACGCCCTGCGCAGGGCCGGTATCCCCACCCAGGCCTTTGCCCATAGCCTGCGCGGCCCCGGCACGGGCTATGTGTTGGCCTCGGCCTTCCAGGACCTGTGGCTTCAGCCCTCGGGCCAGCTCAGCCTGCGCGGCTTTGGGTTGGAAATCCCCTACGCCGGGGCCCTGCTGTCCCGCCTGGGGATCGAGGGGGACTTCCAGCGCCGGGAAGCATACAAGAGTGGCCCCGAATCCCTCACCCGTCAGGAAATGAGCGCGCCGGTGCGTGACAACTTGTCCACCCTAGAGCGGTCAATGGGACCCGAGAATGGGTTCCCATTGACCGCGGTCAACTCTAACTACACCCCTTGGGACGGGGCAGACCAGCGATCTTGTTAGCCGACTTCACCAGACCGTAGGGGAACAGCTCATAGATGTATTTCTGGCTGCTGCGGTCGGGCCCAAACTTCTCCTTCATGATCTTGGAGAAGGTGCGGGGCTCGGCCACGGTGCCGTATTCATCATAATAGGCGCGGGCTTCCCGGATCACGTCCCAATGAGCGTCGGTCAGCTCCACCTTTTCCACCTCGGCGGCAATGGCCTTGGCAATGTCTTCGTTCCAACTGGTGATGTCTTCGAGCCACCCGGCTTCGCTCAACGCCACCTTTTCGCCATTCACCTCGATTTCCATGAGGCGTCCTCCCTGGGAGTTCAGTGCACACACAACGGCCCAACGGGCCCTTCCTGAGATGGGATGATCGTCGTAAATGACAAGGGCGCGCGGGGAAGAAAACGCCCGCTAGAGCCTATCGCGGTCAATGGGACCCAATTCTCGGGTCCCATTGACCGCGTGAATCGGCTCTATCCATTTGTTTTAGAGCGGAGTCACGCACCCAATCCGGTTCACAGCATGAACCCGATTGGGTGCGATCCGCTCTATCCCCTCCGAACGCGACAGCGGTGGTTGTGATGGGCCAGGGCCACCGCTGTCTAATCCCGTGTATGACGCATAATTCACGCGACCGCTCTACCCCATTTCCGCCAGGAAGGGGAAGAGCTTGAGCATCCAATTGCTGATTTCCACCAGTCCCCCGGTCAGGATCAGGATGCCCGTCAGCACCAACAGCACCCCCAGGGCGCGCTCGATGGTGGGGATATGCCGGCGGAAGCGGGCCAGGAAGCGCATGAAGTGGCCGGCGAAGGCGGCAGCCAGCAGGAAGGGAATGCCGAGCCCCGCCGCATAAACGGACAGCAGGCCCACCCCGCCCCACACGCTTTCCGACATGGCGGCCTGCATGAGGATGGACGACAGCACCGGACCCACGCACGGCGACCAGCCGAAACCGAAGGCCATGCCGATGAGCAGGGCCCCCACATACCCGGCCGGTCGGTTGTCCAGATGGAAACGCTTCTCAAAGTTCAGGAAGCCGATCCGGAACACCCCCATGTAATGAAGGCCGAACAGGATGATGATGATGGCGCCCACCATGGCAAAGATGCGCTTGTGCTCGGCGAACAGGCCGCCCACGGCGCCCGCGCCGGCGCCCAGAGACACAAACACAAACCCGAGCCCCAGCACAAAAAAGACCCCGGAAATGAAGGCCTGCAAGCCTACCTTGCGCCGGTCCCCGCCCTCCTCGGTCAGTTCCTCCAGGGAATGTCCGGAAATGAAGGAGAGATAAGCCGGCACCAGTGGCAGAATGCAGGGCGCCAGAAACGTCAACATACCGGCCACCAGGGCCGTCGTGTAGGAAACCTCCATACCAGACATGACGCGTTCCTCCCTATGGCCGCGGCCGTCCCGATGGGTACCGTTTCGGGCGACCGCGCCACTGTTTGTTATGACTAGAGCCTATCGCGGTCAATGGGACCCCATTCTCGGGTCCCCTTGACCGCGTGAATCGGCTCTATCTATTTTGATCTAGAGCGGATTCACGCGCCCAATTTGGTTGACAGCGTGAACCCGATTGGGCGCGACCCGCTCTAGGCGCTTTTTTTTATTCTGTTATGGTTATTGGACGTCCGTCACCCGGGACGCCAAGGCGCCCCGGGATCACTTGTCATGGCAAAAGGGTCACCCCTCGGCCTTCACCACCACGTGATCGTGGGCCGGATCCTGGATCACCTTCTTATCGCGGATGTAGTCGGCCACCACGTCCCAGATGGGGGGCCCTTCGGCTCCCTGGTTCACGGAGGCCCAGCCCCCCACCACGTACTCCTTGTCCGGGTCCACCGGTTTGCCCGTGCGCAGCACGGTCATTTCAGAAATGCGGTTGCCCATGTCGGCGTAAGGATCGATGGTGTAGCCGAGCCCGCCCACACGCACCATGTCCCCACCCTGCTGGTAGTACGGGTCCTTGTTGAACAGGTTGTCGGCCACATCCTCCAGGATTTCCTTGATGAAGGACCCCTTCATGGGAGACCGGTAGCACTGGGGATAGGTGATGGCCGTCTGATCGTAGACGTGCTCCATGCGGATGTCCTGACCCGGGATCAGCGAGGCGCCCCAGCGGAAACCAGGCGACATGGAAATTTCCGCATCCCGCTGTTCCAGGATGGCGTTACAGATCACGTCATCGAACGTACCGTTGAAGTTGCCACGACGGTACAGCAGCGCCTCGGTGGTCCCCAGCACTTCGTTGAGGGTCTGTTCGTGCGGCGCCCGGATGTTCTGAATGACCTTGGTCATTTCCGCATCGGGGCTGATCACGTCGGAGAAGATGGGGATAAGGCGGAAGCGGTAGTCCACCATCTTGCCGCCCTCCACCTTCACGTCCACCCGGCTGAGGAACTTGCCGTGGGAGCCGGAGGCGATGAGGATGGTGTCGCCCACCTTCACTTCCTTGGGCAGGGCATCGTGGGTATGACCGGTAAGCAGCACGTCGATGCCCTTGACGTTCTGCGCCATCTTGCGGTCCACGTCGAAGCCGTTGTGGCTGGTCACCACCACCAACTCCGCGCCTTCCTTGCGTGCCTTATCCACCTCGGCCTGCATGTTGTCCTGACGGATGCCGAAGGACCAGTCGGGAATCATGTAGCGGGGGTTGGCAATGGGCGTATAAGGGAAGGCCTGACCCACCACGGCCACCTTCACACCGCCCAGGTCGAAGAAGCGGGTGCTCTCAAACACCGGCTCTTCCCACATGGTGTCGCGCACGTTGCCGGCCAGGAAGGGGAATTCCAGCATGTCGATGAGCTGCTTCACCCGTTCCTGCCCGTAGGTGAATTCCCAGTGGCCGGTCATCACGTCCACGCCCAGGGCATTCATGGCCTGCACCATGTCCTCGCCCCGGGTCTTGAGCGCGGTATAGGAGCCCTGCCACGTATCCCCGCTGTCCACCAGCAGCGTCTGGCCGGGACGTTCGGCGCGGATGGCCTTCACCAGGGTGGCCATGCGGTCCAAACCGCCCATGCGGCCGTATTCCCGGGCCAGATCGGCGAAGTCCACGCTGCTGAGGGCATAGCAGTTGGCGCTGTCCTCAGCGATGCCGTAGCGTTCCAGGAAATCCAGGCCGGTGATGTGGGGCGGCTTGCCCTTCACCTCGCTCACCCCCAGGTTCACCGACGGCTCGCGGAAATAGAGCGGCATCAATTGGGCGTGAATATCGGTGAAGTGCAACAGCGTTACCTGACCCACCGGGTCGAAGGACAGCAGGTCATTCTGGGTCAGGTCCTTGGCGTAGGCCCGGCTCAGCGGACCGCCGGGCAGGCCGGCCAGCATGGCCCCCGCCGCGGTGGCGGTCAGGAAGTCGCGACGCGTGATCATGGTGGATTTCCGAATGCTGTGGTCACAAAAAGGGCCGCAACCCGCCGAAATGTCCAGGACATCGGAAAGATTGCGGCCCGGAAGAATGAACCGGCGTTACTTCCGCACCGAAGGCGCCTCGATGGGCAGGCCCTGGTCACGATGGGCCAGGAACAGCTCCAGGTTCACGTAGCGGTCATCGCCATAGGGCAGCTTGGCGGCGCGAATGTTGTTATTGCAGCCCCGGAAACGGCGGTGCGTGCTGCCCAGCTTCTGCCACTTCAGGCGATAGGTGGGGAAGCCGTTGGGGCGACCCTCGGAAAGCTTTTCCGCCCGGATCATGTTGCCGTTGTTGTCGAGGTGGCAGTGCTTGCACGCCAGATCGAGCTGACCCCGGCGGGTGAAGTAGAATTCCTTGCCTTTTTCATAAAAAGGCTTCAGCTCGTCGGTGATTACCACGTTGCGCGGCATGCCCTTGGACTGGTTGGCCACGTACGCGGTCATGGAGAGCAGTTCGTCGGATTCATACTTCCAGGGTTTGGCTTCCTGCTTGTTCTCCCGGCACCAGTTGATGCGCTGTTCGAGGTTCATGGGTTTGCCCCACGGCTCGAAGAACACGGGATAACGGGCGGCCACACCCTTCATCTTGTCGATGGAGTGACAGTCGTTGCAAGACTTGTCGGCGGCACCAGCCTTGGTATCCCACAGCTCGGCGCCCCGGTCCACCCACAGGAAGGCAGGATTGGTAAAGTCGTCATCCTGCATGGCCTGGGTCTCAGCCCCAGCGTAGTCATAACCGGTTTGGCGCTCTTCGCCCACTATGTCTCCGGCTTCCACCAGATCGGGATCGAGCGTGGGCACCTGGTCGGCGCTGGCGTTGGTTTTCTTGTCCTCGGCGGCCAGGGCGCCGTGGGGCGCGGCCAGGGTCGCAAACCCCAGAGCGGCGGCCGCGAGCAACAGGGTGCTGCCCTTCATATCACTCATATCACATTCCTCCCCGTTTCTGTGCTTTTGGCTTTGTTGCCTGCCGGGGTGGCGGGCGCAGGCCACGCCGCCCCGACCGGGAGCAGGTGATCAGCTCACCTTGATGTTCTTTTCCAGGGTATAGGTTTCCCCGGCGTCATCCACCCATTCGAACTTGATGGTGCCGCTTTCGCTGGCCTTGGCATAGAAAGCCAGATACGGGTTGGCGGAAATGGCCGCGTGTAAATCGGCGCTGAAGATTTCCTTATCGTTATACAGGCAGCGGAACTTGTTGATGATGTCCCGCGGGATGGGGTTGCCCTTCTTGTCCTTGCGCTGACCGGATTCCATCGGGTGGCTGATGGTGGTCTTGATCTCGAACACCTCGTCCTTGGAGG
>CAZHRQ010000073.1:0-13164 GCA_964535075.1 uncultured Rhodobacterales bacterium
GCGCCCAGGGCCAGCACGTTGGCATCGTTGTGCTGCCGGGCCAGTTCGGCGCTCACCGGCTCGTGCACCAGGGCCGCCCGCACGTGGGGGTGGCGGTTGACGGCAATGCTGATGCCAATGCCGGTGCCGCAGATCACCACACCGCGCGCGGCCCGGCCGTCCGCCAGGGCTTCCGCCACCGCGTTGGCGTAATCGGGATAGTCCACCGACTGGCTGTCGTTGGTCCCGAGGTCCAGGGCCGTGAGCCCCTGTTCGGCGATTTCCGCCTTCAGGGCTTCTTTCAGCTCCACCCCGGCGTGATCGGACGCGATGGCAACGGTGCGGTCAACGGATTGTTCGCTCATGACGACCCAGCCCTCCGTGGCAATTGGATGGTGAGGCCCTGCTATAGCACAGGCGCAGCCGATTGCCAAACCGGCCTCCCCGCCAATATCCCCACCACGACCAGAGGGAAAGGCGGGGATTTACTGTGGCCCACTTCCCACATTCTGAACTTGTCTTGACGAATTTTTTTGACCGGGAATTGACAATCCCCGATGCGTTTCGCAAAACCGCCCCCAGGAATGGCGAAACGGCCGCTGCCTGCCCCTTTCAGCACGGTCGGGAAACCCTTTTTTGTCGGCCTCGCGGCGCGTGTCACGAACCATGCGCCACAACGCCCCCATGGGGAGCGCCTTTCAGGCCCGAACAACGGGACGGCGGCTCCGATGGCTTTTTTCAAGGAGAACTTCAATCATGGAATCCGAGGACACCCCCGTCCAGGAAGACGGCTTGCCGCAGCGCAACGCCAAACTGCGCATGGTTGCGGACGTGGTGGCGGCCTATGTGGGCAACAATCCCATGCCGCCCGGCCAGGTTCCGGAACTCATCCAAACCCTGTACCGCACCATGGATGGCCTTCAGGCCGACACGTCCCGGAATGCCGAGAACCTCACCCCGGCGGTGCCCGTCAAGAAATCCGTCCAGGACGACTTTATTGTCTGCCTGGAGGATGGCAAGAAGCTGAAAATGCTGAAGCGGCACCTGCGCACCAACTATAACATGACCCCGGAGGAATACCGGGCCAAATGGGGTCTTCCGGCCGACTATCCCATGGTGGCGCCCAACTACGCCCGCCAGCGTTCCGAGTTCGCCAAGCAAATCGGCTTGGGACGCAAGGACGCCGGGGAGGATGCCGGGGAAGATTAAGTATAAGAAATGTGACGTTTGTCTCTCCGGCTCACGGCTCCGGCGCCACCAACACCGAATAGCGGCCGTAGGCGCGGGGGCCGTCGCGGGTGGCGACCTGGCAGGGCTCGCCGGGGCGGGCCGACCCCACCAGCCGGGTCTCCCGCCCCACCACCCGGCAGGCGGCCCGGCCCCCGTTCTCCGCCCGCGACGCCCAGGCCGCCAGGGTCAAAGTGCCCGCCGGATGACGCCGCCCCCGGGCGCGTTGCCACACCAGTCCTTCCCGTTCCGGGGTGGCCACCTCGTAATGCCCGCTGGCCACCACCGACTCTCCGATCACCACCCGGCACGGCGCTCCGCCCCGGGGCAGCAGGCCAATGCCCGTGCGGCCGCGGCCGTCGGTCACCCGGCACAGCGCCACCCCGTCCGCCACGACGGCAGGGGTCTCCGCCAGCACCGGCGCGGCATCGAAATGACATTGATCCGCCATCCAGGCGTAGGTCTCGGCAAAGCCCTCCAGCCGAACCGACCACGCTCCGCCCGGCCAGTGGGCGGAAAGCGCCTGCCCCCGGGCCATGGCCTGGAGCAACAGGCGATGGTCCCCATCGGCCACGGGGGCGCGCCAGTGCAGGGCCTCTCGGGTTACCTGCCCGGGGAAAGTCTCTTCGTCCACCTGTAGATAGGCGCCGGCATCGCCACTCCAGGGCGCGGCGCGGGACGGATCCAGCCAGTGCAGGGCCGGGACACCCAGGCGCTGGCGGGCGTACCAGGGCTTCCAGGTGACATAGAACCGCATGGCCCCGCCTTCCAGCGGCGCCACCGCATGGCAAACGGCCCGGTCCCGTTCCGTTACCCGATAGCCGCCCCAGGCACCGTGGCGCACCGTGTCGGCAGCCCGCGCCGGCCCCCATCCCGCCACCATGGCCAGCAAACACACGCCGACCTGCCACCGTCTCCCGGTCATGACTCCAGAATCTGTCGCAAAGTTGCCACCTCGTCCCGGGCCCGGGCAAAATCCAGCCCCGAGACAGCCGCCGCCAGGCGCGCCTGGACCTCGGGCGCCACCGGCCCCAGGGCAGCCCGCAGGTCCTCCATCGCCCCCAGGGCATCGAGATCGTTGGCGACCAGCCGTTCCTCCAAAAGATCAAGGGCGGCACGGGCCGCCGCACCATCGGCGATGTTTTCTTCTGTCGCCGCTGCCGCCTCGGTGGGGCGAGGGGCCAGTCCGGCCAGGGTGCCCTCCAGGGTGGCCAGGGCATCCGCGAGGGCGGCCAAGGCGGTGTGGGCCGTGTCCCGATCCTCATGCCCGGCGGCGGTTTCCACCGCCCGTGCCACTTCGGCCACGTCCGTGGCGCCGATATTGGCCGCCACCCCCTTCAGGGTGTGGGCCTGTTCCCGGGCCGGCCCCCAGGCCGCACCGTCCACATGGGCCCGCAACGCAGACGCGGCGCCGCCGAAATCGCGCCGGAAATCGGCCAGAAGCCGTCGGTACAGGGGTTCGTTATGCATCACCCGCCGCAGCCCGGCCGCCACCTCCAGCCCCGGCAGGCTGTCCGGTAGATCGGATCCCGTGGCGGCCGGCGGGGCTGTTTGTGCCTCCGGCATCGAGGAGACCTCCGCCCCCACACCCCGGACCAGCGGCCGGTCCCGCAGCACGGTGGCCAACACCTCGTATAGTCGGTCCGGGTCCACCGGCTTGGAGACGTGATCGTTCATGCCGGCGTCCAGACAACGCCGCCGCTCGGCCGCCAGGGCGTGAGCGGTCATGGCCACCACCGGCAGATCGGCGAAGGTCGCATCCTCCCGCAGGGTGCGGGTGGCGGTGATGCCATCCATCACCGGCATCTGCACATCCATCAGCACCGCGTCATAGCCGTCCGGCCCGGCTTCGTGCAAGGCCAGCAGGGCTTCCCGGCCGTCGGTGGCCACGCTCACCCGCACGCCCCAGTGCTGCAGGATTTCCCGTGCCACCTGCTGGTTCACCGCATTGTCCTCCACCAGCAGCACATGACGGCCGTGCAGATCGGCCCCGGGACGCTCCAGGCTGCGGGCCAGACCTCGGGTTTCCGGCGTCATCTCGGCGGCATGGCCCTGCATCAGCGTGACCATGGTGTCCATCAGCATCGAGGGATTCACCGGCTTGGTGAGCACGCCGTCGATGGTGCTGGCGTGCTCTTCCTGGCTGAGCACACTGTCCCGGCCATAGGCGGTGACCATGATCACCACCGGCACCGACCCCAGGGCCGTGTTCTCCTTAATACGGTGGGAGGCCTCCAGGCCATCCATTTCCGGCATGCGCCAGTCCATGAGCACCACGTCATAGGGCCGTTCGCCGGTCGCACCCACCCGTTCCAGCTCCGCCAGGGCCTGCCGACCGTTGGTGGCCTCGGAAACATGGCAGCCGGTGGCCGTGAGCATTTCGTTGAGGATGGCGCGGGTGGTGGCGTTGTCATCCACCACCAGGATGCGCATGTTGCGCAGGGTCTGGGCGGCGGCCTCCCGGCTTTCGGCGGTGGCGCGCCCGAACTGCGCTGTGAAGTGGAAGGTGCTGCCCCGCCCCGGCGCGCTGTCCACCCACACCTTTCCGTCCATCAGCGCCACCAGATGGCGACAGATGCTCAGGCCCAGGCCGGTGCCGCCAAACCGGCGGGTGGTGGAGGCGTCTCCCTGAGCGAAGGGCTGGAACAACACCTGTTTCTGCGCCGCCGACATACCGATGCCCGTATCCCGCACCGTGAAGTGCACGGTGACCGCGTTCGCGTCCTGGGCCTCCAGATCGGCCCGGACCACTACCTCCCCCACCTCGGTGAACTTAACGGCATTGGTGCACAGGTTGGTGAGCACCTGCCCCAGCCGCAGGGGATCGCCTTCCAGCCGCAGGGGCAGGGCGGGATCGGTGGCGAATACCACTTCCAGGCCTTTTTCCTCGGCCCGGTTCCCCACCAGGGCCGCCACATCATCCAGCACCTCGGCCACGCCGAAGGGGATGCGTTCCAGATCCACCTTGCCGGCCTCGATCTTGGAAAAATCGAGCACATCATTGATCAATCCCAGCAGGGCACGGGACGATCCCTGAATCTTGGTCAAATAATCCCGCTGGCGCTCGTTCTCCGCCGCCCGCAGGGCCAGTTGGGACAACCCGATCACCGCGTTCATGGGGGTGCGGATTTCGTGGCTCATGTTGGCCAGGAACACGCTCTTGGCCTCGTCGGCCTGGCGGGCCACATCCCGGGCCTCGGCCAGGGCGTCCTCCCGCTGGCGTAGGCGTTCGAGAAAGCGTTCCACGGTAGCGGCCATGGCCGCCACCTCGTCGCCCCGGATGGTGTCGGGCAGGTCCAGCGGCGCAACTCCGCCTGTGTCGTCGAAGGCCGCCCGGGCCTCCATGCCCCGCCGCAATTGATCCAGCCGCTGCAACACGCCGCCCAGGGGCAGAGCCACCAGCAACACCGTCACCAACAGCGCCGTGGCCACCCCCAGCGGAATCAGCGCCAAACGCCACGGGAACGGCGGTGCGGCGGGAAGGCCCAACCCTGTCACCACGGCATCGAGCTCGGCCAGAGCCGCTTCCAGGGCCTGGCGCTGTCGTCGTGCCTCCACCCCCTGGGCCCGGCGCTGGTGCACCAGATCAAACAGGCTGAGTTCCGCACCGGTGGTCCCCTCCCCCAGGGTGGCGAGGGTCTGTTCCGCCTCGGCCAGCGCCGGTGGCGCATGGGGGCCCAGGGCCTTGCGCGCCACCACCAGCCCCTCGGTGATGCGCCGACGAAGCATTTCCTCGGCCAGGGCGTTGGGGGCGTCCTCAAGCTGCTGCAACCGCATCAGCGCCAGCACCAACGGTCCCTGGGCCGGATGACCGGCCAGGCGAGGCGCCTCCAATTCAGCGGCCACCGTCCGCAGGGTTTGACGCCGGTCCCGCACCTGTCGCTCCGTGCGCAGCCGGGCGCGCAGGGCCTCCATCAGGGGGGGCAGGGTCGCCGCCACCTCCGCCACGGCGGCCGTCACGGCAGATGGCGCCGCCGTACGGGGCGCGGCCTCCGCCAAGGTGGTCAGCCTTGCCGCCATGAGGTTGTGTTGGCGTTGCAGCACCACGCCATCTTCCGCCGCCATCAGACCGGGCAACAGGCGCCGCAGCGCCGCCGTGCCATCACGAAGGGTGGCCAACGCCGCGCCCTCGGCCTGACCCCGTTCCATCAGACTCCGGGCCTGCTGATGGCCGTGATACAATAGACCCCCCGCCACCCCGGCCAGGGCGATGGCCAGCAGCGACAGAACCAGCAGGCCGGCGGTCAGACGACGGCCAAGGGGGCGGGGCACGATGGACACAGACGCGGGTTCCCTTAAAGAGGTAGGGGATGGATACGGCGTGATGCTTGCAACCTAACCTCATTGATGCTTGAACGTCGAGACTGGCATCCTTGCCAGAGCGCATGATCCGGAAACCAGACCGCCGCCGGGGCAACCAGGAGGCTTTTACCCCATGACCGAAGGCACGCACCCGTTTCCTGAGGGGGGAATCCTGCTGGTGGATGACCAGCCGGCCAATATTCAGGTATTGCACGCGGCCCTGAAGGGGCTGGCGCCCGTTCGCTTTGCCACCAGCGGCGCCCAGGCCCTGACCCTGGTGGCGGAACAGGCACCGGCGGTGGTGCTGACCGACCTGACCATGCCGGAAATGGATGGCGCCACCCTCGCCCGCCGGCTGCGGCAAGAAACCGGCCTGACCACCAGTGCCGTGGTGCTGGTTTCCGGCACCCTGGACGAAGCCGGGTTGGCCCCGGCGTTGGCCAACGGCGTGGATGATTATTGGGTCCGCCCTCTGCCCCCGGTGCTGTTGCGCCATCGGGTGCTGCTGCTGGCGGAACTGGTGACCGCCCGGCGAAGCGGCCTGCCCCCCCGGGAGAGCCCCTCGTTGCCGCCCCGGCCCCGGCGCGGCGGCCGCCAGCGGGTGCTCGTGATTGAGGACGGGGAAATCAACCGCATGATCCTGATGCAGGCGCTGCACCGGGCCGGGCATGTGGTGACCATGGCTGTTTCCGCCGAAGAGGGGCTGGAGCGGCTGGCGGAACAATCCTTCGACGCCGTGCTGATGGACATCCACCTGCCGGGCATCGACGGCCTGGAGGCCCTGCGCCGCTTGCGGTTGGCCGAGCCTGATCCCGATCGGCGGCCGCTGGTGGTGGCGGTGACCGGCGATGTGGCACCGGACAGTGTTACCGATTACCGGGAGGCCGGCTTCGATGCGGTGGTGCGCAAACCCATTGATCCCGACCTGCTGCAACGGGCCCTGACCGGGGATACGGTCTTGCCGGAGGAAGACGACGCCGCCGCCACGCCCCTCACGGAACCAGAACCCGATCTGCTGGTGGATCATCAGCGGGTGGCGGCTCTGCGCCGCACCTATCCACCGGCAAGGCTTCGCGCTCTGTACATGCTGTTCCGGCGCGAAACCCAAAGTCATATGACCACCCTCAAGGATGCTCTGGCGCGGGAGGATTCGGCAACCCTGTCCGAATCGGCCCATCGGCTCACCAGCGCCCTGGGGCACTTCGCGTGCAGCCGCATGGCCAGCGTCTCCGACCGCCTGGCCCATGGTCACAATCTGCCGCTGGAGGAACAGCGGCAGCTGGTGGAGCGCCTGGTTCTTCTCCTGCCCGACACCCTTTCTGCCCTGCGTGGTGCCCTGGATCTGGCCACCCCACCGCAAGACCCGCCCCCCGCCACCGAGTGATACACGCCCCCAAAAGGCGTTCCCCGAGACCCTTGACCGCCATCCCCCCCGACCGCTAGAGCGGGTCGCACCCAATCGGGTTCACGATGTGAACCGGATTGGGGGCGTGAATCCGCTCTAAAACAAATAGATAGAGCCGATTCACGCGGTCAATGGGACCCAAAAAAATGGGTTCCCATTGACCGCGATAGGCTCTAGGGTCCGGACCAGCGATGGTGTCTGCCGTGATGCGCGCGGCGGACCAAAAGGGAACACCGTGATCGGCTCTATCTTGCTGATTTAGAGCCGATGCCGTGGCTGCCCCCGCAACTGTGTGCGGCGAGTGTCGCCGGCCCCGGGAGAGGGTTCTTCCGGGTTGTGTCACTGGATCCCCGTGGATCCGGGAAGGCCGCCGGCGCCATCATGACCCGCCAGCCAGGAAACCTGCCATCGCAGCGTCGTCCATTCCCGCGACCGGGGCGTGTCGAGGGAGCGGAAGCCTCCGTGGCGACGCGATTCCCGTTGAATCGATTCGCCACGGATGGTCGGGCAGTGCCTGCGGCCATCAATGGTGATTCATGTCATCCCGATGGTTACGCAGGAGACCTGCATATGGTTCGTCTAGATTCTGTCCACCTTTCCGCCCTCCCCCGCTGGCGTGCGTCCCTGTGGCTCACGGCCGCCCTCGGCGCCCTGCTGGTGCCGGTGACGCCCGCCCTGGCCCAGGACCAGGAAAGCCCCGCCGTGGAGGCCTCGATGCCGGTGACCACCCTGGACCCGGTGGTGGTCACGGCTGATCGCCGGGACACGCCGGTGTCCACCGTGGGCTCCTCGGTCAGCGTGGTCACGGCCGAGGCGTTGGCCACCCGTCAAACCCCCTTTGTCGCGGATGCCCTGCGCACCGTGCCCGGCGTGACCGTCTCCCGTCAGGGCGGCCCCGGGGGGCTCAGCTATGTGCGTCTGCGTGGCATGCCGCAACGCAACACCAAGGTCCTGATCAACGGCATCGACATCAGCGACCCCAGCACCGTGGATGGCGCCGTGGACTTCGGCAGCCTGCTGGTGACCGATGTGGAACGGATCGAGGTGGTACGCGGCGCCCAGAGCACCCTGTATGGCTCCGATGCCGTGGGTGGGGTGGTCAACATCATCACCCGCACCGGCAGCGGCGACCCCAGCATCAGCGCCAGCGCCGAATACGGCAGCGACACCACCTGGGACGGCCGCATGAGCCTGCAAGGTCAGAGCGGTGCCGTCAGCTACGCCGGTGCCGTGCGCCGCTACAGCAGCAACGGCATTTCCCAAGCGGCCGAGCGCCTGGGCAATCCCGAGAACGACCACATGCACAACACCACCGCCGAGTTGCGGCTGGATGCCGACGTCGGCAACGTGCTGAGTCTGGGCGCCTATGGCCGTTATGTGGACGCCCATACGGAACTGGACGGTTTCCCGCCGCCCACCTTTACCTTTGGCGACACCCCGGCCAGCAGCGACCAGACCCAGCGGGTGGGCGGGCTGGATGCCCGGTTTGATCTTTTCCAGCGTCTGTCCAATACCCTGGCCGTGAATCGGGTGGAGCATGATCGGGACTATCATTTCCCCACGTCCATAACGCCGCGTTCCCAGTTCGATAGCGACCGGACCACCTATTCCTGGAAGGGCGTGCTGGACCTGGGATCCATGATCGACGTGGTGGCCGGGGCCGAGCATGTGCAGGAAAATGCCGGCTTCTCCAACACCACCCAGTCCCAGGACAACACTGCTGGGTATCTTTCCTGGCAGATGACGCTCAACGATGCCCTTTACCTCACCCTGGGCGGCCGGGTGGACGACCACGACAGCTTCGGCCAGCACAACACCTGGCGGGCCACCGCCGCCTATGACCTGCACGCCACCGGCACCCGCTTCCACGCCAGCGGCGGCACGGGCTTCGACGCCCCCACCCTGTTCGAGCTCTACATGCCCAACAGCGGCTTCGGCCGGGGCAACCCCAACCTTCAGCCCGAAGAGAGCCTGGGCTACGACGCCGGCATCGAACAATCCCTGTGGCAAGACCGGCTGATGGTGGATGTCACCGGTTTCTACAACCGCGTCAAGAACCGCATCATGTGGGACCCGGTAGCGCTCACCTACAACAACACCAGCAGCTACCGGGCCGCCGGCGCCGAACTGGGCGGCACCCTGCTGCTGGGCGAGGCCACCACCCTGCGCGGCAGCTATACCTACACCGACAGCCGCAACAACGACACCGGCCGGCGGGGCTTCTATGTCCCCATGCACGAGGGCAGCCTCACCCTGGCCTACGACCCGGTGACCGTGCCCGTGAATGGCGCTATCACCTGGCGGGGGCAGAGCGGCACCTATGACGGCAACGGCAGCCATCTGGCGGGCTATGGCGTGGTGGATCTGGCCGCCGCCTGGGAGGTCCGGCCGGGCATGGCGCTCACGGCGCGGGTGGAAAACCTGTTCGACCAGCCCTACACCGAATACGCTGGCTACGGGACTCCTGGCCTGACCGCTTACGGCGGCCTTAAGCTCACGTTCTGATAACGGACAGCCCCGGCAGGTCTCCCCGGAACGGAGGGACCTGCCGCTTTCATGTTTCTTGAACCACCGGGAAGGCCATGGCTCAACGCTGCCTCGTTCCCCTGCTGGCTCTGCTGACCCTGTTGAACGCCGCCTCAATATCGGCGGCGGCGCCGCGCGTGGCATCCCTCGGCGTCTGTGCCGACCAGATCCTGTTGCGGCTGGCCGACCCGGACCAGATCGTTGGCCTGTCGCCCCAAGCCACCGACCCCACCCTCTCCCTCTATGCCCGGGAGGCGGCCCGCTACCCGCAGCATACGGGTGGTGCCGAGAGCCTGCTCGCCGCCGGCGCCGACTTGGTACTGGCGCCGCCCTGGGGCGAAAGCCGCACCGTGGCCTTGTTGCGCCGACTGGGGGTGCGGGTGGAGCGCCTGCCCTCGGCCAACACCTTTGCCGATATCGCGGCCACCACCCGGGCCATGGGCGCCTTGCTGGGCCATCCCAAACGAGGCGAGGCCCTGGCCCGTGACCTGGAACAGCGGGTGGCGGCCCTGAAGGCGCGCACCCGGGACCACCCCCGGCCCCTGGCCGCGTACTACCGACCCGGCGGGGGCAGTGCCGGACCTGCCACCTATGTGGGGGCCGCCCTGACCCTGGGTGGCGTGGACAACCTGCTGGGGACCCTGGGCACCCGGAGCTGGGGCGATCTGCCTTTGGAACAACTGGTGATGACGCCACCGGACGTTTATGTGTTGTCCTTCATGCACAGCATCCGCCGCAGTCTGTTGCGCTGGCATGCCCGCCACGGTGCCATCCGCCGCTTGACCGCCGACACTCCGGTGATCGGCGTGCCCGGACGGGACTGGACCTGCGCCGCCTGGCCGGTGATCAGCGCCGCCGAGACCGTCGCCGACGGCGTGGCCCGGTTGCGCGCCGAGGGACGATTGCCATGAGCCGCTCGCTGTTGCTGGGAAGCCTGGCCGGCGCCACCCTGGCCCTGGCCCTCATCGCCCTGACCCTGGGGCCGGCGCCGCTGACCCCCGGCGATGTGCTGGCCGGATTGCTGTGGGCCCCGGCCGACGACCCCCGGGCCATCATCGTGCGCGAAATCCGCCTGCCCCGGGTGGCGTTGGGGGGCGTCATCGGCGCCAGCCTCGGACTGGCGGGCGCCGCCTTGCAGGGTCTGTTGCGCAACCCCCTGGCCGAACCGGGAGTGATCGGTGTCAGCGCCAGCGCCAGTCTGGGCGCGGTGGTGGCCCTCTATTTCGGGTTGACCAGCATCAGCGTTCTCGCACTCCCCGGCATGGCCATGGCGGGCGCGCTGGTGTCCACCCTGGTGCTGCTGGCATTGGCCCGGCGGGCCTCCGGGGTGCTGACCTTGATCCTGGCCGGGGTGGCCCTGTCCAGTCTCGCCACCGCCCTCACCGCCCTGGCGCTTAATCTGGCGCCCAACCCCTTCGCCGTCACGGAGATGATCACCTGGCTGCTGGGCTCCCTGCGCGACCGCAGCCTTACCGATCTGGCCCTGGCCACCCCCTTCGCCGTTGCCGGCTGGCTGCTGTTGGGGCGAAGTGGCCGGGGGCTGGAGGCGTTGAGCCTGGGCGAGGATCAGGCCACCTCCCTGGGCATTCACCTGGGCCGGTTGCGGTTGATGGTGATCGGCGGCACCACCCTGGCGGTGGGCGCCTCGGTGGCGGTGGCGGGCAGCATTGGCTTCGTGGGACTGGTGGTACCACACCTGTTGCGCCCGCTGGTGGGACACGCCCCCGGCGCCCTGCTGCTCCCCAGCGCCCTGGGCGGCGCGGCCCTGGTGGTGGCGGCGGACATGGGGGTGCGGCTGGTCTCGGGCGCCCCTGAACTGAACCTGGGGGTGGTCACCGCCCTGCTGGGCGCCCCCTTCTTCCTGGTGCTGGTGCTGCGGGAAAGCGGAGGCTGGCAGGCATGACGGTGCTGCGGGCCCACCATCTGGGCGCCACCCTCGGCGGGGTGCCTGTGCTGCACCAGGCGGACCTGGAAGCCGGCGCCGGACGGCTGCTGGGTCTGATTGGTCCCAATGGCGCCGGCAAGACCACTCTGCTGCGCTGTCTGGCCGGGTTGCTGCCCTGTACCGGCGAGGTGCACCTGGACCACACCCCGCTGGCCACCTTGACCCGCCGACAGCGGGCACGGCGGGTGGCCTATCTGGCCCAGAACCAACCAGCCGAGTGGCCCTTGACGGTGGAACGCACCGTCAGCCTGGGTCGCCTGCCCCACCGGGCCAGCCTGGCCAATCTCGCCGAGGATGACCACCGGGCGGTGGCCACGGCGCTGGCGCATACCGGCGTCACCCATCTGGCCCAGCGGCGGGTGACCACCCTGTCCGGGGGGGAGCGGGCCCGGGCGATGCTGGCCCGGGCCCTGGCGGTGGAGGCGCCGGTCCTCCTGGCGGACGAGCCCGTGGCCGCCCTCGACCCCCGGCATCAGATCGGGGTGATGGAACTGCTGCGAACAGCCGCCACCCAGGGCACCACGGTGGTGGTGGTGCTGCATGACCTGGCCCTGGCCATGCGTTACTGTGATGACGTGGTGCTGTTGCACGACGGCCGGGTGCGCACCGCCGGCCCACCACAAACGGTGCTCACCGATGAGATCCTGGCGGCCACCTATGGCGTGTCCGTCTGTCGCGGCCACCACGAGGGGGAAAGCTACCTCCTGCCCTGGCGCTCCCTGCCCATGTCCAGAGGCTCCGATCCCTGCCCATGACCCCCGCCCCCATGCTGTTGCTGCCGCCCCCCCGGCGCCCCCCCCTGAGCGCCACGCCGCCCGTGACCACGCGCCGGCGCTGGCAGGGCGGTGTGCTGGCGGCGGTGCTGCTGTCGCTGGTGGTGCACCTGACCGCCGTGGCGGCCGTGGTGGGAGACTGGATCCACCTGCCCACGGAACAGCCCCCCACCACACCGCCCCCGGCGGAAATCCCTGTGGTCTTCACCCCACCGCCCGCGGGTCCCGCCGGCCGCGCGGTGGCCGAGGGCGGTGCCGTGGCGCCCGCCGCCCAGGAGGCCCTGACGGCTCCGGCGGCCATGACCTTGCCTGTCCTGCCCCTGCCGGACACGGTTACCGCCGCCTTACAGGCGACCCCCGACATGACGCCGCCGGTGCGGCATCCCGTGCCTCGCATGCGGCCCCCCACCCCCGAGGGCTTTGAGCGGCACCCCTCTCCCCGGCGTCCCACCCGGCGCCAGGCCACCCGACAGCAAACGACCACCCGGCAGCAAGCCGCCAGACCGGCCCAGGCGCCCCCTCAACGCAAGGCCACGCCGCAGCGGGCGCCATCGCAGCGCAAGGCGGCGCCCGCCCCTAGCCAACGCACCGCCAGCGACAGTGTGTCCGGACGCAAGGCGCCGGCGGTGACCTTCAGCCGCAAAGACGCCGGAGGTGGCGGCCAGCGGACCGGCGTCACCCGCCCGGCCCGTTATCGCGGCCCTGGGGCCCACACGCCGGCACCCCGTTATCCGCCCCTGGCCCGACGGCGGGGAGAACAGGGCACGGTGTGGTTGCAGGTAACAGTAAATGCTCGGGGACGGGCGGCCGGGGTCCGCATTACCCGGGGCAGTGGCTCTGCCCTGCTGGACCGGGCGGCGGTACAGGCGGTGCGACGCTGGCGGTTCGTCCCCGCCAAGCGCAATGGCCAATCAGTCACCGGTGTACTCCGGGTGCCGGTGGTCTTTCGTCTGCGCTAGAGCCTATCGCGGTCAATGGGACCCAATTCTCGGGTCCCATTGACCGCG
>CAZHRQ010000074.1:0-6980 GCA_964535075.1 uncultured Rhodobacterales bacterium
AGAGCCGATTCACGCGGCCAATGGGACCCGAGAATGGGTTCCCATTGACCGCGATAGGCTCTAGGCAGCAGGAGGACACCAGGGGGTAAGCGGCGAGGGCTCCCTATTTGAATCCGAGCAACAGCGCACCCTGATAAAAGGCTGCAGAGACCAGCCAAGCGTAGACCAAAGACATCACCAGAGAGAAGGTGGTGAAGCGCCAGGAACGGCTTTCCGCCTGAACGGTGGCGATGGTGGTCAGGCATGGCGTGTACAGCAGGGTGAACAGGCAAAAGCTGTAGGCTTGGATGGGCGTGATAGTGAGACTAATTTGGTGGGCTACATCCGCCGCCGACATGGCGTAGATGGTGGACAGGGAGCCAAGGACAATTTCCTTGGCAATGAAGCCGAAGATCAAGGCAAGCGTCAGATACGGATCCAGGCCAATGGGCGCCATGACCGGCTGCAGGAACTGGCCCATCTGGCCGCCCCAGGTGTTAAGGCCCTCGGCCCCCACCGGGAAATAGGTCAGGAACCACACTGCTGCGCATCCGGCCACGATGAAGCTGGAGGCCCGTTTCAGAAAGGCACGGCATTCGCCCCAGGCCCGCAGGAAGACCTGCCGCAGAGTGGGACGCCGGTAGGGCGGTAGCTCCAGAACAAAGGGCTCGCTGCTGCGGAACTGACGGGACCGACTAAAGATGGCCGCCGCCAGGAACGCAGCCCCAAAGCTGATCAGATAGAAGGAGAAAAGCACCAACGGTCCCCAGTGCGATGGGAACACGGCAGCGATGATGAACACGAACACCGTCAGACGGGCCGAGCATAGGGAAAAGGGAATGATCAGCATGGACAGTAGCCGCAGGGCCCGCGAGCGCATCACCCGCGTGCCCATGAGGGCCGGGACGTTGCAACCAAAACCCATCATTTGCATGACGAAGGCACGGCCGTCCAGGTTAAGACGCCGCATGAAGGCGTCCATCAGGTAGGCGGCCCGGGAAAGGTAGCCGCTGTCTTCCACCGCCGCCATCAGCACAAAAAACAACAGAATCAGTGGCACGAAGGAGGCCACGGTGGCCACGCCCAGCCACAGGCCGTTGATGACGAAGCTCTGGGCCCACAAGGGAGTGGGGGCCATCATCGGTTCCAGCATGCGGTGCTGGATGAAGTCGGTAATCGCACCCATCCAGTCCTGGGAGGGCAGGCCGATGGTCCACACCACGTAGAACACTGCCAGCATGGCGGCAAAAAACAGCGGCAGCCCCAATACCGGGTGCAATAGGAACCGATCCATCCGCTCGGTGACGGTTTGTGGCGTTTCTTCGGGGTAGGTGACCGTCCCGGCCAAGGTTTCGGCCAGGGTTTCCTCGGTCATGAGGGTCTTGCGCAGGTTCTCGTAGTCGGCCGTGGCGGGAGGTGTGCCGGCCCCCGCCTTCAGGTGATCGGAAATGGTCTGAAAGGCCGTATCGCAGCCCTCACCGTACTTGGCGCTGATCAGGTGCACGGGAAGGCCCAGCCGCTGCGACAGGCCATTGGCATCAATCTCAATGCCAAACTGGCGCGCTTCGTCGGCCATGTTCAACATCACAATCGCCGGAATCCCTAGGGCCTTGACCTGGAGGGCCATGAGAATCTGGCGGTCAATCTGAGCGGCGTTCAAGACCACCACCACCATGTCCACGGGCCAGGTGGTCAGGAAGCGCGAGACCACCTTTTCGTCATCGGAATAACCTTCCAGGTTGTAAATGCCAGGCAGATCCACGAACTGCACCTGCTGACCGTTGAATTCCATGGTGTTCTGGAGAAGATCCACGGTGATGCCGGGCCAATTGCCCACGAAGGCACTGGCCCCAGTCAGGCGATTGAACAGCATGGACTTGCCGGTGTTGGGCTGACCCAACAGGGCTACCCGGGGCGTTTCGTGGCTGGCTTCCAGGGCCGTACCGCTGCCACCGTTGTGGCAGGAGGCATTAACCTTGTTCATGGTTCCCTCCCCCATGCTTGTGGCCCCGACCTTTGCCTTTATCGCCACAGGGCCGGACGGTGATCAGGGTGGCTTCGCTGCGGCGCATGGCCACTTCGGTGGTCTGACCCACCCGAACCACCAGGGGGCCGCCGAACCAACCCCGGCGGCGCACGCATACCGGGTGTCCGGTTGCGATTCCCATGGCTCGGAAACGGCTCAGCAATCCCTCGCCGTAGGGACCTCCGTCCAGCGAGTCTACTTCCATGATCTGGTCCGGTTCACAATCGTTGATGGTCATGAGGGAGTCTCCTGATAATGCCCGCTCCTCGGGGAGTACCGGGCGTGTAGGACAAGCGGAAAGGGCGGTTTGAGGGCCGCCGAGGTGCCGCCCCGACACCCTACCCCCCCCTCAGGGTGCCGGCGGCGGTTGGTCGGCCTGCTACACCGCCGCCGGGGCGGCGGCGGCCGTAGCCGCGCGCTGGCCAATTCGGGCGACCTCTTGGTCGATAAAGTACAGAGCCTGGGGTCCATCACCAATCAGTGCGGTACGATCTACGAGATCGCGAAAAGTTTTCAGTTCCTCACGCTGTTCCATGATAAACCATTGCAAGAATTGAAAGGTGCCGTGCTCGTGAGTCTGCTGGCATTCGGCTACGACAGCCGTGATGGTATCGGTCACATCTTTTTCGTGTTGTAGCGCGAATGAGAGCAGGTCCTTGATGCTGCCGGTCGGCACTTCCGGCGTGGGCAAGCCTGAAAACCGTATGGGGCAGTCAATGTCGATCATGTAATCAAGAAGCTTGCGCATGTGCACGAGCTCTTCATCCGCGTGATTCAGGAAGAACTCCTGGCATCCAGTTAAGTTGTTGTCAGCACACCACGCTCCAGATTGCCAGTATAGATGTGAGGAGCGGAGTTCGCCATTGATGAGGGTGTTAAGAAGTTCAATAAGTCGATCAGATGGACGCAAGCTCATGGTGCAACTCCTTTGGAGAAGGTGTGGCGGTCATCAAGGAAAGATAAAGGGATGCTGCGCCAATCCCAATCGGGTCTCAAGTGATAATGCGTCGCAGGTGCACACTTTGGGCAACCAAAAACCATACTGGTGAACACCGTTTCCCGACCGGGCGACGGATAGAAAATGCTATGCAGAACAATGGGTTATTGAAGTGACGTGGCGACCGGATGTTTGGTTTCCCGATAGTGCGCCCCGAACCAGAGATGCAATTGCACAGCATTCTCACGTTTAATAACGTACAGGTGTTGGTGGTGGCTGTTGCGGTGTGTAGAGCCAATCGCAGTCAATCCGGTTCACATGGTGACTTCGAGTGATCATGCCCCGCTCTCGTCGCTGGACCGGCATCGAGGGCCGCGCGGCCGGTCCTGGTCTGCCACCCAATTGATAAGCCCTTCGTGGCTTTCCGACGGCTCAAGGCGTTCAGGAGTCTGGGAGAAAGCGGTGGCCCGTTTTCCCATTGCCATGCTGTTTGCTGATCCTCCGCTGGCCGAGCGGGTATTCGAGGCCGTGCGATGGCCCGACGGACGCCTGTGTTGTCCCTGGTGCGGTTTTCGTTATGGCTATCGCATGATGCGTCGGCAGCGTCCGGGGTGGGTACACTTTAAGTGTGGCCGCTGTCATGGTCGCTATTCGTCGCGGCGGGGCACTCCCCTGGCCCGATCTCATCTGCCCACGGCCACCTGGCTGGTGGCGTTGGCGCTGGCGGCAGAGGATGCGGGGGAAGGGTTACCCACGCGACTGGCGGCCACGTTGGCGCTGAACTATCGCACGGCCTGGAGCTTGGCCCGGCGGTTGCGGGCGCCATCGGCCTTGACCGATCTCACCCGCGATCTGGCCCTGGAAAGGGATCCTGAGGGGCAGGTATGGGCTTTGCGCTTGGATCGGGCTGATTTTTACTGGGAAGGGGCCTAGAGCGGATCGCCCCCAATCGGGGTCACGCTGTGAACCGGATTGGGCGCGTGACTCCGCTCTAAATCAAATAGATAGAGCCGATTCACGCGGTCAATGGGACCCGAGAATTGGGTCCCATTGACCGCGATAGGCTCTAAAGTAGAGGTCCTCCGCCACCACGATGGTGAAGATGGTGCCGTCCAGATAGAGGCCGTGACCGCCGAACATGGCCCGGGCGCTGACCGTCCCCACGGGGGCCAGCGCCGCTTCCACGTCGTCGATCACGGCCGGTCGCGGCGGGCTCATGATCTTGGGGGACGCACCGACCAAATGGTCTGGCCCACGTCGTCGCTCACATAGAGGGTGCCGTTGGGGCCCACGCCCACCCCCACCGGCCGGCCCCAGACCCGGGCCGGGCTGTGGTCGCCGGTGCGAAAGCCGGTGAGAAGGGCTTCGTAATGCCCCCGTGGCCCCTGGGGACCGAACGGCACCCGCACCACCATGTAGCCCCGGGGATCGCCGGCGTTCCAGGACCCATGCAGGGCCACCACCGCATTGCCGCCATAGCCCGCCGGCCAACCCTGTTCGGGCAGGAAGGCCAGTCCCAGCGGCGCCGAGTGGGCCTTGAACAGCAGGTCGGGGGTGGCGGTTGCCTTCACCTTTTCCGGGGCCGTGTCGGCGAATCCGGCCTGGGGATGGGGGCCGATCCAGGCATAGGGCCAGCCGAAAAACTGCCCCCAGCGCACCTGAGTCAGATAGTCCGGGACCTGTTGGTCGCCTTCGCCATCCCGCTCGTTCACCACGGTGTAAAGGGCATTGGTGCCCGGGCGGAAGGCAAGCCCCACGGGGTTGCGCAGGCCGCTGGCCCAGGTCTGTTGCTGGCGGCCGTCCCGGGTGAAGCGCTGGATGGTGGCGCGGGGGGAGGGCTCCACCTGGATGTTGCCCCGCGACCCGATGCCGACAAAAAGGTGCTGACCATCGGGGGCGACGGCCAGGGTGCGGGTCCAGTGACCGCTGCCACGGCCCAGAGCCCCCCGACGGGTGACCCGCTCCCGGCCGGTGCGTGCCTTCATGTCACCAGAACGATAACGGTAGCGCCACACGGCATTCACATCGGCGACATAAAGATTGTCGCCGTGAAAGGCCAGCCCAGAGGGGCTGCTCAGGCCCTCGGCGAAGGTGCTGCGGCGGTCGGCGCGGCCGTCGCCGTTGGTGTCGCGCAGGGCGGTGATGCGGTCGGCTCGGGATTCGGCAATGAAGACGTCGCCATTGGGCGCCACCGTGAGCAGGCGAGCATGGCGCAGGCCCTCGGCGAACAGCCGCACCGTGAAGCCGGGCGGCGCCTTGGGCTTGCGGTGGCCCCGGGCGACGCGGCGGGGCGGATTGGCCACGCCGGGTTCGGCCCCGGGGGCGGGCAGGGCCTCTAGGCGCACCTGGAAGCGGGTTCCCGGGACGGGGTCGGCCGCCTGGACGGGCAGGGCGGCGGTGGCCAGCACCGCCCCCACCACGCTCGCCGTCAGCAGTCCGCTAGAGCCTATCGCGGTCAATGGGAACCCATTCTCGGGTCCCCACTGACCGCGTGAATCGGCTCTATCTATTTGATTTAGAGCGGAGTCACGCCCCCAATCCGGTTCACAGCGTGAACCCGATTGGGGGCGATCCGCTCTAGGCGGAGGTGTCCACATTGTCGTCCCCGCTGTTCTTGGGGCCGCCCCTGGACACACCCACCATGGCTTCACGCAGCAGGCGGTCGTGGAGCAGCCAGCCGGTCTGCATTTCCTGCACCACCGTATGGTGAGGGACGGACGGATCCTCCTGTTCGACCACGGCCCGGTGCCGGTTGGGATCGAAGGGTTGGCCGATGGCCTCGACGCGGGTCACGCCGTGGCGTTCCAGGGCGGCCAGCAACTCCCGCTCGGTCATTTCCACGCCCTGGGCCAGCTTGTCCAGGCCCTCGTCCTGTTCCCGTTGGTCGGCGGGCACAGCATCGAGGGCGCGGCGCAGGTTGTCGGCCACCGACACCATGTCCTTGGCGAAACTGGTGATGGCGAAGCGGGCCTGTTTCTGGCCTTCCTCCTGCGCCCGGCGCTGGGCGTTCTGAGCCTCGGCCAGGGCATAGAGCGCCTTGTTGAGGCGCTGTTCCATGGCGTTGTCCACCGGGGCCTCGCTGGCGGCGGCGGGGGTGTCGTCCTCGGCGACGGGGCTTTCCTCGTAGAGGATGGGGTCGTCCTCGCCCTCGGCGCCGCCCATGAGGTCGGGCTCGGCCCGGGTGTCCGGATTCTTGGGATCGGAAAAAGGCGTTGCGGTCATGAGGCGATGGGTCCCGTTTCCTGTGGCGACTCGCCCGCGGAGCCCAGAAGATTGCCGATCATCTTCGACGTGAAGTCCACCAGCGGAATGATGCGGGCATAATTGATGCGCGTGGGGCCGATGACGCCGATGGCGCCCACGATCCGTTGTGGCCCGTTGCGGAAGGGGGCCACCACCATGGACAGCCCCGCCACGTTGAACAGCGAGCTTTCCGCGCCGATGAAGATCTGCACCCCGTCCGCCTGGCCGGTCAGGTCCATGAAGCGCAGGATGGTTTCCTTGGTCTCCAGGGCATCGAACAACTGCCGGATGGATTCCAGATCTTCCAGGGCGGTGACATCTTCCAGCAGGTTGGCCTGGCCCCGCAGAATCAGCGCGCCATCGTGGCTGTCTCCGCTCCAGACCGCAAGGCCCGCCTCCACCACTCGGCCCACCAGGTCGTCGAGCTGGTGGCGATCGGCCTCCAGGTCGGCCTTCAACGCCTCGCGCAGGTCGCTCAGGGTGCGGCCGCGGATATGGGCATTGAGATAATTGGTGGCCGTTTCCAAAATGGTGGGCGGCAGCCCCGGTGGCAGCTCCACCACCCGGTTTTCCACCATGCCGCCCTCGGTAACCAGGATCACCAGGGCGCGGTCGGGGCCCAGAGAGACCAGTTCGATGTGCTTGAGGGGGGCTTCCAGGCGGGGGGCGAACACCAGTCCCGCCGCGTGCGACAGGCCGGAGAGCATGCCGGAGGCTTCCTCCAGCATCTGGTCCAGGGAGCGCCCGGCCGCGTGACAGCGGGCGCGGATAGCGCCTTGTTCGCCTTCGGAAAGC
>CAZHRQ010000074.1:6990-13116 GCA_964535075.1 uncultured Rhodobacterales bacterium
AAAGCTCGCCGATCTCCAGCAAGCCGTCCACGAACAGCCGCAGCCCCAGTTCCGTGGGCAGCCGACCGGCGGAGGTGTGGGGCGCATAAAGCAGGCCCAGCGCCTCCAGGTCGGACATCACATTGCGGACGCTGGCCGGGGACAGGGCCTGGGACAGTCGCCGCGCCAAGGTTCGCGAGCCGATGGGCTCGCCGGTGGCCACATAAGCCTCCACCACGTGGCGGAAAATTTCCCGCGAACGTTCGTTAAGGGCGTTGACCCCGGTCTGGGTGCCGGTGAGGCCTCCGGGCAGGGTCGGACCCGACAGCACCATGGTATGTGCCTCTCCCGGGCCGGTGGTGATCCGCGCACCGCCCCGCATCTGGTTGTTGCCGCAGTCTGGAACCGTCTGTTGCAGCGGAATCTAGGGCGTCGGTCCGGCATCGTCAACGCCCCCCAACGCACAACGGCCGCCCGGTAAGCCCGGGCGGCCGTTGCTGAAGGGGCAAACTCCCGCTTCAGGATTACTCCAGGGCGGGATCACTCCAGGGATTGGGCGATTTCCTCGGTCATCTTCTTGGCATCGCCAAACAGCATCATGGTGTTGTCGGCGTAGAACAGCGGGTTGTCGATGCCGGCATAGCCGGGCGACAGGGACCGCTTCACGACCAGCACCGTCTTGGCCTTGTCCACGTCCAGGATGGGCATGCCGGCGATGGGGCTTTGCGGGTCGGTCCGGGCCACCGGGTTGGTGACGTCGTTGGCGCCGATCACAAAGGCCACGTCCGCAGTCTGGAATTCGTTGTTGATCTCTTCCAGCTCGAACACCTCGTCATAAGGCACGCCGGCCTCGGCCAGCAGCACGTTCATGTGCCCCGGCATGCGGCCCGCCACCGGGTGGATGGCGTATTTCACTTCCACGCCTTCCTCCTTCAGGAGGTTGGCCATCTTGTTCACGGCGTGCTGGGCCTGGGCCACGGCCATGCCGTAGCCGGGCACGATGATCACCTTGTTGGCGTTCTTCATGATGAAGGACGCATCGTCGGCGGAACCGGCGGTGGCCGACTTGTCGCCACTGCCGGTGCTGCTGCTGGTGCTGTCGCCGCCGAAGCCGCCCAGGATCACGCTGAAGAAGCTCCGGTTCATGCCCTTGCACATGATGTACGAGAGAATGGCACCAGAGGAGCCCACCAGGGCCCCGGCGATGATCAGTAGGCTGTTGCCCAAGGTGAAGCCGATCCCAGCGGCCGCCCAGCCCGAATAGGAGTTGAGCATGGAAATCACCACCGGCATGTCGGCGCCGCCGATGGGGATGATGATCAGCCAACCCAGCAGGAACGCCAGGGCCATCAGCAGGAAGAAGGCGGTGTAGCTCTCGCTGGCGGCGAACCAGATCACCAGGATCACCGCCACGATGGCCAGGGCCAGGTTCAGGAAATGCTGGCCCTTGAACACCACCGGTGCCCCGGACACCAGACCCTGAAGCTTGGCGAAGGCTACTACCGAGCCCGAAAAGGTAATAGCCCCGATGGCCAGACCCAGGGACATCTCCACCAGGCTGCCGGCGTGGATGTGGCCGGGGGTGCCGATGCCATAGGGGCCCGGGTTCAGCAGGGCCGCCGTGGCCACCAGCACCGCCGCCATACCCACCAGGGAGTGGAAGGCCGCCACCAGCTGGGGCAGGGCGGTCATCACCACCTTGCGGGCGATGATGGTGCCGATGGTGCCGCCAATGGCCACCGCCACGATGATCGGGAAATAACTGTGCACGTCAGGTGAGATCAGGGTGATGAACACCGCCAATCCCATGCCGACCATGCCCATCACGTTGCCCCGGCGCGCCGTTTCCGGTGAGCTGAGGCCCCGCAGGGCCATGATGAAGCAGATGGCCGCCACCAGGTAGGCCATCATGGTAACACCCGTACCGGTCATGAATCGGCCTCCCTATTTCTGCTTCTTCTTGAACATGGCCAGCATGCGCTGGGTGACGATAAAGCCGCCGAAGATGTTCACCGAGGCCAGGATCACGGCAAAGAAACCGAGCACCTTGGAGGCATTGAACATCTCGGGGCCCACCGCCAGCAGGGCGCCCACCACGATCACCGAGCTGATGGCGTTGGTCACGCCCATGAGCGGCGAGTGCAGGGCCGGCGTGACGCTCCACACCACGTAGAAGCCCACGAACACCGCCAGCACGAAGACGGTGAACAGAAAGAAGAACTCGTTGCCGCCCCCGTGGGCCGCGGCCTCGGCGGCGCGGGGCGTGGCCTGGGCGGCCATGACGGCCGCCTCCTCGGCCAGCACCCGCGCGTTGTTGGCCACCACCTCCGCCTGTTCGGCGAGGCGCTCGGCCATGTAGGGCACCAGTTCCTTGCTCATGCCTTGTCTCCTTCCCCGGTCAGGCGCGGATGCACCACCTTGCCGTCACGGCAGACACAGGTTTGCGCCACGGTCTCGTCCTCCCAATTGAAGGCCAGAACGCCCTTGTCCTCCTTGCTCGCCTGCGGCGAGAGGAAGTTGAACAGGTTCTTGGCATAGAGAGGACTGGAGTCGGCGGCGATGCGCGCCGGCATGTTGGTGTGGCCGATGAGGGTGACGCCGTGGCGTTCCACCACTTGGTCCTTTTCCGACAGCGGGCAGTTGCCGCCGGTTTCCACCGCCAGGTCCACGATCACCGAGCCCGGCTTCATGGTCTTGACCATGTCCTCGCTCACCAGCACCGGGGCGGGTTTGCCGGGGATGAGGGCGGTGGTGATGATCACGTCGGCCTTGGCCACTTCCTTGGCCATCACCTCTGCCTGTTTGCGGCGGTACTCGTCGCCCAGGTCCTTGGCGTAGCCGCCTTCGGTTTGGGCTTCCTTTTCCATTTCCTCGTCCACCACCACGAACTTACCGCCCAGGCTTTCCACCTGTTCGCGGGTGGCGGGACGCACATCGGTGGCCATGACCACGGCGCCCAGGCGCTTGGCGGTGGCGATGGCCTGCAGGCCGGCCACCCCGGCGCCGAACACCAGCACCCGCGCCGGCGGCACGGTGCCGGCGGCGGTCATCATCATGGGGAAGGCGCGGCCGAAGTGGGCGGCGGCGTCCACCACCGCCTTGTAGCCCGCCAAGTTGGCCTGGGAGCTGAGCACGTCCATGGACTGCGCCCGACTGATGCGGGGCATCAGTTCCATGGCAAAGGCGGTGATTCCGGCCCCCGCCAGTTTCTCCACGTAGGCGGGCTCGGTGAGGGCTTGCAGCACGCACACCAGGATGGTGCCCGACTTCATCATGGCGATTTCATCGGTGCCGTCCTCGGCGGTCATGGGCTTTTGCACCTTCAACACCACGTCGGCGTCGCCCAGGGCGGCGGCGGCGTCGGGGGCGATGGTGGCCCCCACGGCGGTGTAGGCGTCGTCGATGAGGGCGGCACCCAGGCCGGCGCCCGTCTCCACCACCACCTCAAAGCCCTGTGCCATGAACTTCTTGACGGTATCGGGAGAGGCCGCGACCCGGGTTTCGTTCGCGCGCCGCTCCTTGGGAATGGCAATCTTCATATCCTTGGTGCCCCCTTATGGTTGGGTTGGCAACGGTTTGGGATGGCAGCAATACCGCGAATCCTGGCGCGCACAATGCCCCACCCGGGCCCCCTTGCCAACCCACCCGAGAGAGCAGGCCCGTCACAAGGGCGCTACGCCCCCTTGTCCGCCCCGGGAAGTCCCACGTTTAGGACCCCCACGCCGGCCAGGGTGGCGACCCCCACCAGGGCGGCACCAATGATGATGATGGCGTCATAGCCCACCAGGGTGGCCACGGCGCCGGCGCCCAGCGCGCCCAGCACGCTGGCCAGGGCGGTGGCGGCGTTGAACAGCCCCATGGCTTCGCCTTCGGGCATGGGAGCCAGGGTGCCGGTGATGGCGGTGCCGGCCACGATCAGGGGCGACCAGGCCATGGGCAGCAGCACATAGGCCACCGGCGCGCCGTAAAAGCGGATGGGTTCCGGCGCCAGCAGCAACGCCGCCATGCCGGTGAGGGAGAGCAGGGACATCAGGTTGCCCAGCATCAGCACCCGGCCATTGCCGAATCGGCGGGCCCAGGTGCCGGACGGGGCGTAGAGAAAGGCGCCGATGGCCGCCCCGGCCGCGAAATACAAGGAGCTGAGTAGCGGTCGGGTGGCATAGCTCTCCCGCATCAACAGCGGATAAAGGTTGTACACCAGCCACGAGCCGGCCATGACCAGGAACCACGACAACAGGAACAGGCCAAAGCGGTTGAACACCACCTTGTGGAGTCGGCCCAGGCTTTTCAGCACCCCCGGATGGTAGTGCCCCAGGGCGGGCGCCAGCCGGGCCAGATGGAAGTGGGGCACGTGGGGCAGCAGATGGCGGTGGTGATGTTTGTGCGCGGAGGGGGTGGCGGGCGCGCGACGGGGCGGCAGGCCGCGCCGGCCCAGCACCCACCCCGGCAGCAGCAGCACCGCGCACACCAGGACCCCCACGGCGGGGGCCACCTGCAAGGCGCTGGCCAGGGCCAGGCCCAGGGTCTGGCCGGTGCCGTAGAAGGTTTGCAGCCAGCCGATGCGGTCGTCCCAGCTTTCCTTGGGGGTGGTCTCCACAATGATCATCCCGCCCACGGTGTTGCTGGCGCCGGCGCCGGCGCCCTGCACGAAGGCCAGTACCGACCAGAAAATCACCGAACGGGGCGCGGGAAACAACGCCGTGAGCCAATGCTGAGCCTCGGCGCGCAGGGCGGGATCGGGCACCTCCGCCAGCAGCAGGCCCGGGGTGGGCAGGGGAAAGACGATCAGCCCCAGGAACAGCAGCACAAAGCCGATTAGGAAATAAGTGCCGAATCGGCCGCTGCGCTCGGCCACGGTTCCCCACATCGGCGCGGTGAGCTGGCCGGCATAGAAGGCGGCCACCACGGTGCCGGCGGCGGCGGCGCTCACCGTGCCGGCGATCAAGGGCAACAGAATGGGCATGGCCCCTAGAACCACCAGTCCCTGCAGGGCATAGCCCCAATACCAGGGCGAAATGGGGCGGGACGCGGCGCTTTTGTCGGACATGGGCGGTCTCCTCGGGGACGGGCGCGGGGACGGGCTCAGGGCGACAGGGACGGGGCCGCGGGATCGTGACGGGCCCGGGCCCGGGCGGCGGCCGCGAAATCCTGCACCGCATAGCAATAGGCGCACCCCATGGGGCAGGTGTGATAGGCTCCCACATCCCGGGAGCGCGCACACAGGCACCCTGGACGGGTGCCACCGCCGGCCGGGGCCACAATGGCCCGTCCCGCCACCCGCTGCAACCGCGCACCGTCAATGCAGCGTGCGCCGGGCACCTGGGCCGTCTCCAGACCGGGGTGGGCACAGACCGTCAGGTGCATGTCGTGCGCCTCGGCCACCTGGGCGAGATGGTCGCGCAGGGCTTCCGCCTCGCCGGGGGCCGGCCGCCACCAGTGCAGGCCGGTCCGCGCCTGCACCGTCGCCAGCCGGCGGGTGACCTTGCGATAGGGATGGACGAAGGAAATCACCACCTCGTTCACCACGCCCCGCAGCCGGCCGGCGAGTCGGGTGAAGGTGGCGGCATGCCAGTCGGGTGGGCTGCGGTCGGTGAACAGGATGGGGTCGTACCGCCACACCACCGCATCGGGGCCATGGGCGGCGCGCAGGGCCCGCATTTCCGCCACCGCATGATCGGCGGAGGGGGCGTGAGGCTCCAGCGCCGGGTGCTGGGCGGTGAGGGTGAACTGCACCACGAAGGGGCGCGTCAGGGTCGCGAGCACCGGGCGGAAGGGGCGGGGGTTGCGGGTCCAGAAGACAAACGCCTGGGCGGCCTCCAGGTCGAGCACGCTCTGGCGGCCGTTGTAGGGATTGGCCACGGTGCAGGTGCCGACGGCCAGACGGCGGGCGAACCAAGCGCCGTAGAAGGCAGGAATGTCGGTGCGCACGCTGGCGGAAACGATCATGGGGGGACCTCGGCGATGGGGGGGCGACGGGATTTTCGTCCCCGGGGCGGTTGCGCGCTGGTTCGCAGACGCCTATATAGCCCGCGATTCAAGGACACGGGCGGCGGTGAGGCCGCCTTCTCCGCACCAACGGGGACCGGGCCGGGGCCGATCAGGATCGGTCCGGTCCGCCAGAAAAGGAGCAGTACTACATGAGCAAGG
>CAZHRQ010000075.1:0-12925 GCA_964535075.1 uncultured Rhodobacterales bacterium
GGAGGCGGACTTCGCCGCCACCCTGGCCCTGGTGGAGGACATCGGCTTTCTCAACGCCTATGCCTCCAAGTTCAGCCCCCGCCCCGGCACCCCCGCCGCCACCCACCCCGATCCGGTGCCCGAGTCGGTGAAGGCCGAGCGGCTGGCCCGGCTGCAAGCGGTGCTGGAACGACAACAGGCGGCCGCCAACGCCGCCACCGTGGGCACGGTGCAGCCGGTGTTGTTCGACCGTCCCGGCCGTCATCCGGGGCAGTGGGTGGGCCGCACCCCCGTCATGCAGCCGGTGCACCTGCGCACCGACCACGATCCCACCGGCACGGTGCGGCCGGTGCGGATCGCCGCCGCCGAGGCGCACAGCCTGCGGGGCGAGGACATCCGGGAGGACTCCGCCGCGTGACCCTGCGCCACACCCTGTCCTTCGACGACATGGCCGCCCTACAGGCCACGGTGGGCCCCCACAACGCCCACCTGGAGCAGGTGGCCGCCGCCCTGGGCCTGCACCTGCGGCTGCACAACGGCGGCATCCTGATGGAGGGCCCGGAAGCAAGCGTGCAGATCGCCGCCACGGTGCTCAACAGCCTCTACCAGCGGGCGCAGGCGGGGCGGCTGCCGGAAGCGGGGGACGTGGACGCGGCGCTGCGCCTGGCCCGGAGCGGCAACGATCCCGTGGCCACCCAGGAGGCCCTGGTGCTCCAGACCCGCCGCCGGCGCATCGAGCCCAAGAGCCCCGGCCAGGTGGCCTACATCAAGGCCCTGCGGCGCCACAATCTGGTGTTCGGGCTGGGGCCGGCGGGGACGGGCAAGACCTATCTGGCGGTCGCCCATGCGGTCACCCGGCTGCTGGAAGGCGCCGTGGACCGGCTCATTCTGTCCCGCCCGGCGGTGGAGGCGGGGGAGCGCCTGGGATTCCTGCCCGGCGACCTGCGCGACAAGGTGGACCCTTACCTGCGCCCCCTTTATGATGCGTTGCATGACTGCCTTCCCGATGACCGGGTGATCAAGGGTCTGGAACGCGGAGAGATCGAGGTGGCGCCGCTGGCCTTCATGCGGGGCCGCACCCTGGACAACGCGGCCGTGATCCTGGACGAGGCCCAGAACACCACGCCCATGCAGATGAAAATGTTCCTGACCCGTCTCGGGGCCAACAGCCACATGGTGGTCACCGGCGACCTGACCCAGGTGGACCTGCCGCCCGGCGCCATCTCCGGCCTGACCGATGCCATGGCCACCCTGGAGGGCACGGAGGGAGTTGCCTTCGTGCCGCTTTCCGAAAAAGACGTGATCCGCCATCCCCTGGTAGCCCGGATCATCGCCGCCTATGACCGCCGCGCCCGGGTGGGCGCCACCAGCGAGTGAGCCTCGTCCATGCCGCCAGCCGTCTCTTCCGACCCCCCCGACTCGCCGCCCGACGCCTTTGCCGAACCCGACCCGGCCGACTGGCATCCGGCGGCGGAACAGGATTGGCAGATCACCGTGCAGGTGCTCAGCGCCCCCTGGGAAACCCTGGTGCCGGCCCCGGTGGCGGTGGTGGAGGCCGCCGCCCGCGCCGCCCTCGCCGGCGCCCATGCCGCCGGCACCCGGGTGCCGCCCCTGCTGGAGGTCACCCTGCGCCTGACCGACGACGCGGAGGTGCAGGCCCTTAACCGGCGCTGGCGCCACCGGGACCAGCCCACCAACGTGCTCAGCTTCCCCGACGGCCTCGCCCTGCCCGACGAGCCGGTGGCGCTGGGCGACGTGGTGATCGCCGCCGGGGTGGTGGCGGCAGAGGCCGAGGCCCGGGGCCTTTCCCCCATCGATCACCTACGCCACTTGGTGGTGCACGGCATGCTGCACCTGTTGGGCTTTGACCACGGCGAGGACGAGGAGGCCCTGGAAATGGAGGCCCTGGAGGTGCGCTGTCTGGCCCTCCTGGGGGTGGCCGACCCCTACGCCGCTCCAGACACCGAAGACGCCGACACCGAAGACGCCGACCAGGATGGCGACGCCCCCCGTCCCCAGGCGTCCACGGAGGCGCCGTCATGAGCGAATCGCCGGACCATCATACCCCCGAGGGGGTGAACGGCACCGACGAGGAAGGCGCGGGCCTGCGGGGCCTGTGGGGCTGGCTGCGGGGCAACCGCCGGCATCGCGAGCTTTCCACCCAGGACGCGGGCGAACGGCTGGTCTCCGAGGTGCCCAACCTGGACGACAGCGAACGGGTGCTGCTGCTGAACGTGTTCAACCTGCGCAGCCGCACCGCCGAGGACGTGATGGTCCCCCGCGCCGACATCGTGGCGGTGGAGGCCGATATCACCTTCGAGGCCCTGCTGGCCCGCATCAAGGCGGAAAACCACTCCCGGCTGCCGGTGTATCGCGACAGCCTGGACGACATCATGGGCATGATCCATATCAAGGACGTGTTCTCGACCGAGGGTTGGCATCAGCCCTTTGACCTGCAATCCCTGTTGCGGCCGGTGCTGTTCGTGGCGCCCTCCATGCGGGTGGCCGACCTGCTGCGGGAAATGCGGCAGAAACGCATCCACATGGCCTTGGTGGTGGACGAATTCGGCGGCATGGACGGTCTGATCACCATCGAGGACCTGGTGGAACAGATCGTGGGCGACATCGACGACGAACACGACGAGGAAGAGGCGCCAGAAATCATCGACCTGGGCGACGGTCTGCTGGACGCCGACGCCCGGGCGCTGGTGGAGGACGTGGAAGCGCTCATGGGCCCCTTCCTCACCGACGAGGAACGGGAGACCATCGACACCCTGGGCGGCCTGGTGTTCGCCCTGGCGGGCAAGGTGCCGGAAAAGGACGAGCGGGTGGACCATCCCTCGGGCGTGAACTTCCGCGTGAGCCTGGCGGAGGCCCGGCGGGTGCTGCGGGTCTACATCTGGCGCGACTCCCCCTCGGACGGGACCGCCCATGAGGATTGAGCCGCCCCGTCATCGCGGCGGGCGGGCCGTGCTGGCCCTGGGACTGGGGGCCGTCACCACCCTGGCGCTGCCACCGCTGCACGGGGTGCCGTTGCTGTGGCTCACGTTGCCGGGCCTGGTGTGGCTGATCGCGGCCGCCCGCACCGTGCGCGGCGCGGCCTTTGGCGTGGGGCTGCCCTTTGGCGCCGGCTTTTTCGGCCTGGGACTGGTGTGGGTGGCCAACGCCCTGCTGGTGGATGGCTGGACCTTCGGCTGGCTTATTCCCCTCGCCATTCCCGGGCTGGGCCTGGGGCTGGGATTGTTCCTGGCCCTGGTCGCGGCGCTGACCCGGCTGGCGGGACGGGGCGACGGCCGGGTGACCTTGCCCATGATCCTGGTGTTCACCGCCGCCTGGGTGCTGCTGGCCTGGGTGCGGTCGTGGCTGCTGACGGGCTTTCCCTGGAACCTGATGGCCACCGTGTGGACGCCGTGGCCGCCCATGCTGCAACCGCTGGCGATTCTCGGGCCCTACGGCCTGGGGGCGGTGACGGTGGCCGTGGCGGCCCTGCCGGCCCTGTTCACCGGCCCGGCGCGGCGGGCCTTTGCCGTGACCCTGGGCGGGCTGCTGCTGCTGGCGGGGCTGGCGGGCTGGGGCTGGGCGCGGATTCCCGCCGGGCCGGCGCCGGTGGTGCCCGGGGTGACGCTGAAACTGGTACAACCCAACCTGGACCAGGGCACCAAGTGGCAGCCGGCGCATCGGGCCGCCTATGCCCGCACGGTGGTGGCGCTGACCCGGGCCCACACGGCGCCCGGGGACGTGGTGATCTGGCCGGAGGCCGCCTTGCCGGCGCTGCTGGACCGCGACCCCTATGCCCAGCCGCTCATGGCCTCGGCCATCCCGCCGGGGGGGCTGCTGCTGGCGGGGATGCTGCGGGCCACCCCCCGGGACCAGCCGGCGCTCCGGGTTTGGAACAGTCTGGTGGCCCTGGATGCCGAGGGCACCCTGCTGGCCCGGGCCGACAAACAGCATCTGGTGCCCTTCGGCGAGTATGTGCCGCTGCGGCGGTGGATTCCCCTGGAAAAAATCGCCCATGGCAGCACGGACCTGACCCCGGGCACGGGCCCGCGCCGGCTGACGGTCCCGGGACTGCCGCCGGCACAACCCCTGGTTTGCTATGAAGCCATTTTCCCGGCGGAGGTGCGGACCCATGCGGCGGGGGCGCGGTGGCTGCTGAACGTGACCAACGACAGTTGGTACGGCTGGTCGGCGGGGCCGTTCGAGCACTTCGCGGCGGCGCGCCTGCGCCCGGTGGAGACGGGACTGCCGCTGGTGCGGGCGGCCAACACGGGCATCAGCGCGGTGGTGGACCCCTATGGCCGGGTGGTGGCCCGGCTGGGGCTTCAGCAACAGGGCGTGCTGACGGCCCCCCTGCCCGAGCCCCTGGCCACGCCGCCCCTCTACGCCCGCTGGGGGGATGGCCCGTGGTTGATGGTGTTGGGGGTGATGTTGGGGATCGGAGTATGGCGGGGACGGCGCACACCGGCCTGAAACGCGCACGCCCCGGAAACCTGTGGGCCGACAACGGTTGTGATCCTGGCCCCAACACCTGCCATACCCCATAGGGAGGATACGCCACCGGGGAGGCGCCAATGGCGTGGGCATGGCGGAAAAGGCCCTGCTGGCGCACACTCCTTCCCTGGACGGGCTGTTCTCGCCCGAACCCCTGACACCCGCCGACCTCCCATTTGACTTCCTGGTCGGTCGGCTGGTCGGCCGCCCGGCGAGGAAAGGCCCGGAGGGGCCGCCCGGCGAGGGCCGGGGCATCAGCAAGAAATCTTCGGCCTGTTCCGCCGCCAGCATGGCCCCGATGCGCCCTGCGACGGCACGGGCGCTGGCGGGTCTTGCTTATTCCGCGATTCCCCACAGGGCGTTGCGGGACACCCAGCCCTCGTAGGGGGCCGCGCTGACCCGGCAGAATGGCTCGCCGGTGGGGCAGGCCAGCACCCGCACCACCACCTGCGGTTCCACCAGCGCCTGGGCCTGGGCATCGGGGCGGGGCGCCGTGCGCAGCGCCACCGGCGCCACCCCCCGCACCCATGCCGTATGATGGGTGGACAGCATGCTCTTGTGCATCCAGCCCCGGGTGCCGGTAGGGTCCTCCACCTCGCGCCAATGCTCCCAGCGGTCCACCACCCGCAGCGGCAGCCCCGGGCGCTCGTACACCCAGGCCACGGGGTAGCGCTTGCCCGGGCCCGTGCGCAGGTTGGCCCGGTCCGCCTTCAGCGACACGAAGGTGCCCTGCTCGGGCGCGCCGCCGGTGTTGGCCTGCGCCGCGCCCGTCGCCAGGCCAAGCCCCAGGAGCAGCGCTGCCGCAAAGTTCCAGTTTTGTGTGAGCATCGCCGTATAGATCCTTGAGTATACGTGGTTTTGTATCTCCATGACCATGCGCCGCCGTGCCGAGTCCGTCAAGCGAGCCCCACCGGCTGTCGCCGGGTGTGGCGCATGGGACACACTCGGCGAGTCTTCCGGCCGCAAAGCTTTCCCCCTGGTAAAGAGGGGCGGAACGATGCGAGAACGGTTGTGGCGGCCGCCGGGCGCCTCCCGACCCCGCCGGAGCGGAGGTGGCGACTCCGGCCCGTTTTCGGCCGGGGCGGGGACGTGGTAGGGTGGCCTGGAGCGGATCGTGGCCAACGGGACCCGCGAATTGGGTCCCATTGACCGCAATAGGCTCTAGCCACCCATGGTCCGGCCCCCCGCCCGCGCGGGCCGTGCCGGACCCCCATCGGGAGAAACGTCCATGTCCCTGCTTCGCGAGCGCCGGCCATGAGCCCCGCCAAGGGCGGTCGCACGGCCCGCAAGCCGGTGGTGGTGGTCACCCGCCGGCTGCCCGAGGCCATCGAAACCCGGCTGATGGAACTGTTCGATGCCCGGTTGTCGCCGGACGATGCCCCCATGACCCGGGCGCAACTGGCCGAGGCCCTGGCCAGCGCCGACGTGCTGGTGCCCACCGTCACCGACCGTCTGGATGCCGAGCTGCTGGCGGCCCGGGGCCCCACCCTGCGCCTGATCGCCAGCTATGGCACCGGCGTGGACCACATCGACCTCAAGGCCGCCCAGGCCCACGACATCGTGGTCACCAACACCCCCGATGTGCTGACCGAGGACACGGCCGACTTGACCATGGCCATGATCCTGGCCGTGCCGCGCCGGGTGGTGGAAGGCCTGACCCTGATTCGCGAAGGCCGTTGGGAGGGCTGGGGCCCCACCCACATGCTGGGGCACCGCATCCACGGCAAACGCCTGGGCATCGTGGGCATGGGCCGCATCGGTCGGGCCCTGGCCCGGCGGGCCCGGGGCTTCGGCATGGCCGTGCACTACCACAACCGCCACCGGGTGCACCCCGACATCGAGGCGGAACTGGAAGCCACGTGGTGGGAAAGCCTGGATCAGATGCTGGCCCGCATGGATGTGATCTCCATCCACTGTCCCCACACCCCGGCCACCTATCACCTGTTGTCGGCGCGGCGCCTGAAGCTGTTACAGCCCCATGCCTGTCTCATCAACACGGCGCGGGGCGAAGTGGTGGACGAGGAGGCCCTGACCGAAATGCTGCTGGACGGCCGCCTGGCCGGCGCCGCCTTGGATGTGTTCGAGCGGGAACCGGCCATCAATCCCCGCCTGCTGGCCATGCCCAACGTGCTGCTGCTGCCGCACATGGGCTCGGCCACGGTGGAGGCCCGCCTGGAAATGGGGGAAAAGGTGTTGATCAACATCAAGACCTTCATTGATGGGCATCCCCCACCTGACCGGGTCCTGGATTCCATGTTATAGAAGGGCGTGGGGTGACCCCGTCCGGGGCCCGAGGGCCCGCCGGGCGTGGCCTGAAGGTGACACTTCGGGCCAAGGGAGTGGAAATCCCCACATTTTTCTGGTCCTTGGGGGCGTGGTTCCGTACGCTCGCCCCATCGTCCAAACCCCGTTGAGGGAGGTGTTCATGACTCGGTTTACTCTGCTGGCCGGTGGTGTTCTGGCGGCTGGCCTGCTGGCTGGTTGCGCTGCGGAACAACAAACCCGTGCCCCGCAAACCCCCACCGAACAGTGCCAGGCCGCGGGTGGCCAGGTGATGGTGATGCGCTCCGAAGGCCGTCAGGTCCAGGTGTGCCAATTCGCCGGTGGCGTGTGTGAACTGCAAGCCTTTGCCCGGGGCGTCTGCCCTCCGGGTGGCTTCGACATCGCCGGCCTGCAACAGCCCGGCGCCATCTACTGCGTGATCACCGGCGGTCAATGGACCGTGGTGAGCGATCCCAAGTCCTTCAAGAGCGAAGCCGTCTGCACCCTGCCGGGTGGCATGACCTGCTCGCCCCAATCCCTGTGGATGGGCACCTGCCCGTAAGGCAGCCCTTGCGGGGATTTTGCTGATCCCCCGTTCACACCCGTGACGCCTGGCCATGCCGGCCGGGGCGTCACCCATGGTTGGGCGGACCCCGGATCGGGGTCCGCCTGTCTCTTTTCCGCACCCCCCATCCGGTTCACACAGTGACCCCGATGGGGTGCGATCCGCTCTAGAGCCTATCGCGGTCAATGGGACCCAGAAATGGGGTCCCATTGACCGCGTGAATCGGCTCTATCCATTTGTTTTAGAGCGGAGTCACGCGCCCAATCCGGTTCACAGCGTGAACCCGATTGGGTGCGATCCGCTCTAGTGCGGCAAAAAAACAATGACATTTTTGTTTAGGTGACGGTTTGTCAGTTTTTTCTGGTCCCGAGCCTGGAGTCTCCGTACGGTTCGGGGTATCGACCAACCCTGGATCAGGAAGGTATGCCATGAAACGCTTTTCCATGATGATGGGCGGCGCGTTTGCCGTTGCCCTGCTCGCCGGTTGTGCTGCCCAACAGCAAACCCAAGCCCCCCAGACGCCTCAGCAAATGTGCACCGCGGCCGGTGGCGCCGTGGAAGTGATGCGTGCCGAAGGCCGTCAGGTGCAGGTGTGTGTGTTCGCGGGTGGCGTGTGTGAAATGAACGCCTTCGCCAGCGGCGTGTGCCCTCCGGGCGGCTATGACATCTCCCGCTGGGTGAACGCCCAGCCCGGTCAGTACAAGAGCGCCACGGCCGAAGCCGGCCAGATCTACTGCGTGATCACCGGCGGCACCCTGACCAACGTGAGCGATCCCAAGTCCTTCCGCAACGAAACCGTGTGCACCCTGCCCGGCGGCTTGACCTGCACCCCGGCTTCCCTGTGGAGCGGCACCTGCCCCTGATCATTGATCGGGTCTGAGCGGCGCCTGCGGGCCCCGCCACCGAGCATGGAAAGCCAGGAGCGGATGCTCCTGGCTTTTTGCTGGCCTGCCTGAGGGCCGGGTCCTGACGCCGAGGAGACCATGGAACGGCTCTCTGAATTTCAACGGAAGCTGCTCGGGGATGTGGGCCCGGTTTTTTACGCTTCCGTCATCATCGTTGGGTTTTTCGTGGTTCTCACGGCCCTGTTTCCATTCTCCGTCGAACAAACTGCTAAAGCCATTTTGCAGCACACGGCCGAGAACGTGGGGTGGATGTATCTGGTTGCCACCACCAGCTTTGTGGCCTTTGTTCTTTATATCGCCTTTTCCAAGATGGGAACGATTCGCCTCGGCGCCCAAAACGAGCCGCCGGAGTTTTCCTTTTCCAGTTGGCTGGCCATGATTTTTTCGGGCGGCATGGGGGTCGGCCTGGTGTTCTGGGGGGTGGCCGAGCCGGTGATGCACTTTAACCAGCCCCCGCTTGGTCTTGGGGCGCCGCGCACCCCCGACGCGGCGCAACTGGGCATGCGCTACGCCTTTTTTCACTGGGGCCTGCATCAATGGGCCAACTTTGCCCTGGTGGGCCTGGCCATTGCCTATGTGCGTTTTCGTCACAACAGCCATGGCCTTATCAGTGAGACCTTCCGCCCTCTGCTCGGGGATCGGGTGGACACGGGGTGGGGCAAGGCCATCGACATCCTGACCGTCGTCTCCACGGTGTTCGGTGTCGCCACCACCATTGGCCTGGGGGCTCTCCAGGTCAACAGCGGCATGGCCCGCCTTCTGGACATCCCCTACTCGTTTTATTCCCAGGTCTTTATTGTGGCGATCCTGGGGTTTTTTCTGCTGTTCTTTGTGCTGACGGCCCTGGAGCGGGGAATGAAGATGCTAAGCACCATGAATATGGTGCTTGCCGGGCTGCTTCTGCTGGTGGTTTTGTTTCTGGGCCCCACGTCCTTCATCTTCGGGGTGATGACCCAGACCCTTGGCGAATATTTGGGAAATGTCATCCAGATGAGTCTGGTGACGTCGCCCTATGCCGGGGGGCAGTGGGTGGAACAGTGGACCATGTTCTATTGGGCCTGGGGGCTGAGTTGGGCCCCCTTTGTCGGCAGCTTCATCGCCCGTATTTCGCGGGGGCGAACCATTCGGGAATTTGTGCTTGGCGTGATGATCGTGCCCGTGGCGCTCAGCATGCTGTGGTTTTCCACCTTCGGCGGCGCGGCCCTGCACCTGGAAATCACGGCCGAGGCCGGCATCGCCGACGCGGTGGCCCGGGAGATTCCCGATGGGCTGTACGCGCTCCTGAACCAGTTTCCGGCCAGCGAGATTCTGACGGTGGCGGCCATCGTCCTGATCAGCCTGTTTCTCCTGACCTCCGCCGTTTCGGCCACCTTCGTGCTGGGCATGTTCACGTCGAAGGGCATTCTCAATCCGACCCTTTCCATGCGCGGCCTTTGGGGTAGCCTGCAACTTCTGGTGGTTGCGGTTTTATTGTCCACGGGCGGGTTGGAAGGCCTGCGGACCGTGTCCATCATCGCGGCCTTTCCCTTTATGTTATTGATGATTCTGATCGCGGTATCGCTCTACCGGGACCTGGCCTATGAACTCGGGATGGCGGAACAGCGCCAGCAACTGCTGACGGAACGGATCGAACGTCTGCTGCTGCGGGAAGCCGAACGAGAAGCCGAGAAGAAGGCCGAAGAGGAAGTCCACCCGACCATCGCCGAGGAACCGCACGAGGATCCCGAAGAGCCGGCAGCGCCCGCCGATACCAAGGTTTAGAGCGGGTCACCGCTCAGGGGGGGTCGCCGCTCAGGGGGGGTCACCGCTCAGGGGGGGACTGGGCGCACGCCGCCCCGCCGGCCCAGCCTGAAGCCCACCCGATAGAGATCCGGCATGTTGACGCGACCATCACGCATACGGGTCAGGACGCCGAGCTGTTCCAGATCCTCGCGGAGGCCCGGCCATCCTTGGCTCAGGTGTTCCGGAGGCAGGCGCTCACCTCCAAGATCCTCGGGAGGCGTGACCCCAAAGTCCTCTACCCAAAGGCGCTCAATCTCATTGAAGGCACAGGGGACGGCGAGGCCTTCCAGGGGGTTCATCAACCTGGTCACCCATGGGTAGTCCTCCGCCAATTCATCCACACGATTGGCGGAGGCATCTTGGACGCTGAGCTTGATATCCTCATAGTGGAGAGCAAAATCATGATCAGGGTGATTTTCTCCCGCATAACGCGCAGCTTTGTGCAGGGCTAGAAGAAAAGAACGCGGTGACGTGTGCCCATAGCCATCGGCAAGATGGCCCACGATCCAGTTGTAGGTAATGCCCCGGCGATGGTCTCGTCCCATCCATTTGCCGGCCAGGGCGGAAAACAGCTCTCGTAAAGCGTTTTCATCTCGTTTTACTGCCTCCGGAAGGGACCAAACGCCAGACAGAATTTCAACCGGCGGCTCCCCAAGACTCTGCCTGTGGAGATCACGAAATAGCTGGCCGTGTTCGTCAGGGCCGTTGCACAGGTACTGCCACAATAACCCATGGAGGTCGGTGCGCTTCCAGAACAGCTCGGCCCGCCCGGCAGTAAGTTTGGAGGCATCTGGAAAATTCGTCACCTTTCGGCCTTTATACTGATCTTCTCTCAGGAAGACCTTAAAATGGAGGTTACGGTAGGGCGTTAGTGACAAAATTTCCTGCAACAGATCCCGAATAATGATGTCCATGGTGGACCAGTCAGCGGTGATGCGATCAAGGGCATCAAAGAGGATCAGGCTATGCGTGTTGTTCCGGGCAAAGTGTTCTACGGCGTTCTGGATTTTTCCGGCCCGGTCTTCGGGATTATCGCGGCAGTAATCAATCCACAGCGGCCATGGTTGGTTCGCGGCCAGCGGGTTGTCCTCCTGCCAGGACAGCAGAGCCCGTGTGATGATGGCCTTCCAGATCAAGGCGGGGGAATCATACGTTTGCAACAGAGACTGGAAGGTGTCCGCATTCGGATACCACTCCGGGCGGGGTTTTTCGCCATAACCGGTATGTACGCGCATGCCCGGCAGATAAGGCACGCGCACACGGTCGGCGACCATGCGCCTCACCTCGTCCTCCTCCAGGGCCGCCGACCAGAAACTCTTGCCGACCCCCCGGCCGCCGATCACCAGACTGGCGTTTGGGTTCAAAGCCTGAAGATGGGCCGATGGGAGAAACACATGTTTTGATTGTGGTGCCTAGCCGTGCAGGGAAGTGTCCTCCGGGACACTCATCAGCAGAGCCTCGCGGATCCGGTGCGGATCGGTCATGACTTGGACTCCGCAACAAGCCCGGCTATGCCTTCCAGGAGGGGTTTGAACACGGCCCGGGTTAGGTCCGGTTCCGTCCCAGGCCCGTGGTGCTCGAAAAAGCAGTTCATGCGTTCAAAAACGGGATGACGCTGGAACGTCCAGGGGGTGTGGGGGGCTTCTATGTCGGTGAGATCGAAATTCCAGCCCTCTTGATCTCCCGGGTCCAACGCGTCGTACAGATGGTCTTGAAACAGTTCCCAAGCCTTTTCCCGGACCTGCCGGAACCACTCCTCCCGGCCGGTATCGGGCGCAAGAGAGCCTACCATCTGCAATCGCTCCCGGATGTATCTCACCACTTCTCGCCGCTTCCAGTGCTGGAACAGGGCGCCGTACCCCGTCCATGTCTGCGGGTGGTCATTACCGAACAACAGGATGGTATGGGCCCCCAGATCGGTGACAACGCCGGAAGCGGTTTCGTCGATGCCGGAGCGCGCGTCCAGCAGGATTACATCCGGCTGGTGTTCGGCTTCGAGCTTGGTTAACAGCCTGTGCAGACGGCGCGGCCAAGGCTGGCGCGGCGAGCCACCACGGGGCATCCATACCCGCCCCAGCTTGGCCACGTACTCCCCCGGGTCCTTCCCATGGGCCGGAACCACCAGCACTTCCTCGCGGTCCGACAACGGGCTGCGCCCCCACATATGGGGGATGAGCGCGTCGCCATTATCCACAAGGTCTTCCACCAACCAGTCGGTGACACCGTGACGCGGCATACGCTCCTGCGGCAGCAGGGTGGAGGAGAGACCCGGCGATTCCAGGTCCAGATCCATCACCAGGACCCGATGCCCCTGTTCGGCCAGATGCCAGGCGGTAACGGCCACGGCGGTGGAACGCCCCACGCCGCCCTTGATGGAATAGAACACAATCCGCGGGCAGTCCGAGGCGGCTTCAATGTGCCCCCACTCGCTTTCCTCCAGAGTCCGATCCACCACCAGGATCCCCGGATCTTCCGGGAAAAGCCGGAAGGGACGCGCCCGCCAAGAGGCATCCGCGATGGTGCTCTCGTAGCGCACGAAGGTCTCTGATGGAAAAGCGTGGGGCCCCAACCGTTCTGCCAGCGATTCCGTCAAAGGCGCGGCGCGATCCTGCCCTGCCGGATCCTCGTTTTCGGGTCGCTCTTCCACAACAAGGCTCACACGCCCATTGAGGTCGCGATTAATCAGGAGAGGCTTGAGGTGGGTCACCTCGGCCGCAAAGCGTTGGAATTCTTCCTCTAGAATCGGGAGGATTTGGTCAAAGGTGGCCGATTCACCACTCATGGCTTTCCCTCCCTCAATCGGTAGGCCGTGACAACCTTCTCCACCTTTTTCAGGCCCTGATCATGCTTTTCCACACATTCCTTTGAAAAAAGATACTCCGGTTTATGGGCACCTCGAATAACCGGCTGTTTGACCGGGTCGGGGGGTGTCGGCGGGGGC
>CAZHRQ010000076.1:0-12273 GCA_964535075.1 uncultured Rhodobacterales bacterium
GCCCGCGGACGTGCAAAAGAAGAACGCGGCCTACGCCGGTTTTCTGCACTCGGATGCCTATGAGCGGTTTCATGCGGCTGCGAACATATGGACCGCAGCCTTCTTCTGGAGTCCCGATGCCAACGCTCCGGCGCCAACGACGGCGGACTATCAGGCCACACTTCAAGGTGACATCAACGAGGGAATGGCCGATGCGGCGGAGCAGATACTAGGGGCGTTCCCAGCCTTCCATTGGCCGCTTCGCTTTCCGGAGATTCGCGCCCGAGGCGGATTCGACTGCATGATCGGAAACCCGCCGTGGGAACAGTTCGAAAATCGAGAAGAAGAATTCTTCGCGGCTTACGCACCCGAGATTGGCATGCTTCGCGGTGAGCGCAGGAAGGTTGCTATCAGCAAACTTGATGAAGACAAACCCGAGGTTGGACACCGATGGCGTCTCTACGAGCGAGCCAACCAAAGAATTGCCGAATTCAGTCGTGGTTCCGGACGATACACGCGCACTGGGGGAAAGCCGAATACCTACCTTCTGTTTACGGAATTGTCAGCAGACAGCATGGAGGAACGGGGGCGTGCAGGTATCATCGTAAAAAGCGCACTAGGACTGGAAAAGAGTGCAACCCCACTGTTTCAGAAGCTCATCGAGAGACGCCAGTTGGAAGAATTCCACGATTTTGTGAATGGTGGGGGAATATATGGTCCCAAAATCTTCCAGGAACCGAACGAGCACGTTCGATTCTGTGTCGTTGGCTTGTCCAATTCTAGGGAGAGCAATCACTTCGACTACACAAGCCTAAATTGGACCGTCGATGAGGCAATTGTTCGACCTCGCGTCCACATAAATCCTGACGATCTTTCCACCTGTAATCCAACTAGTAAGACGCTCTTGAGCTATAGAATGGGTGATGAGTATGAGATCGCCCGATCCTTGCACAGTGCTCATCAGTTGCTTGATTGCGACGAAGGTGGCGAGAATCCTTGGCAGCTCGAATACCTGACTTTATTCAATTCATCGACGGCGTCGAAGTTGTTTCTACGCCGAGAAGAACTCGAAGACGATGGATGGATACTAGGCGACGATGTGATCTTTCGGAGGGAGGCCCGCGACGAAGATAGTACCCATGGCGACCAAGTCGAGTTAGACTTTGGGCAACAGGATTCCGAGGATGCCTGGCCTATATATGAAGGACAATTGGTCACCCGTTATGATCACAGACCGAGAACGTACGCTGGGTTCACGGACCTGAGTAAGAAGTACGGGAAAAAACCTGGAATCCCCGAAACTTCAGCGGACGAAAAGGCTTGGCCTGAATTCGAAATTGAACCTCGTTACTGGATGCTGAAGTCCAATGCAAAGCCACGGTTGGATGAGAAGATCAAGAAGCGAATCATTCTTGGCTTTCGGGACGTGGCCGTATCTTTTGCGGACTCCCGCTGCGCAAAGGGTGCAATTCTTCCAAGATATCCCGCCACCGATACAGTCCCTATCTTCGCTTTGCCCAAAGAGCGTGCACTTGAATACCTCGGCTACTTCAATTCAATCACGTTCGACTTTCTCGTTCGTGGACATATGCCGAGCAATCACGTAAAAAACTTGTGGATGCTGGCACAGGTTCCGATGCCCGAGTACGGGAAGCACCCTGAGATCACCGAGCTTTCCCGAAAGCTCTCGCTCACCAGCAGTTCCGTAGCTGCACAGTTCGACCTGCCCGTGCATCGCTGGAACCCCGAAGAACGCTATGCAATGGACACCGAGCTTGACGCCCGTGTGGCCCATGCCTACGGACTTACCTACGCTCAGTACGAAACCGTATTCAATTCGTTCGAAGTGCTTGCTCGCCTCGAAACCCGCGAACACGGTCGCTTCAAGTACAAAGAGGACTGCCTAAACGCTTACCGAAAAGTGGGCTAGTGGATGCCCAGATCAAAAATGGAGATCAATGAATGTCTTACGTGCTGTGTGACGCAAACGTCTTCTACAATCTGGGCAACCCCGATATCGACCTGGACTATGACCATCTTACGAATATGGGCGCCGACACACCCGTTGTTAGCCCTATCGTCGCGTTGGAGATTCTGTCCAACGTAAACGAAAACAACTTTCAGTATCGTCAACATGCTGCCGTGGCCGCGCTGCAACACGGAGATATGCTTCCAACTCCGGAATACGAACTTGCTGAGGCTTGGGAGATCCAGGATGGCAGCGGCGGAGAGTGTATACATGCCAAGTTTCTGGCCCTGCTGGCGGACTCGAAAAGCTGCGAGCAATATCGTGCGTCAGCTGCCAAGGAAGGAGAGAACTTCGAGTCTGCAATCATTAGCACGATGGGCGGTGAGTCTGGCAAGAAGGTTCCAATCAACGCGGACTACTTCAAACTGCACGTCGACCACCATGAAGCTGACTATGTGGAGCGGTGGCTGCAGGAGTTGGAAAAGTTCTTTCCCGGCTACCGGGAGGCCCTGAACAACAACACGCAACAGCCCAAGAAAGCGGAAGCCGAGAAGCGCGCCAAGGCACTGGCAATGCCGGTGTTTCGGTTCAACAATCTCGTGAGCACCTACATCCGTGCCTGCATTTCGGCCTATTGCGATCACACGAAGATCAATGGATTCCCAACAGAGCATCAGACTATGAATGCCAACGGGCGATTGGACATTTACCTCCGCGCGCTGCAATCCATTGCAGTGGACGCCGTAAAAGGACTGCCCGTTGAACCGAATGACTTGGAGGACCTTGAGTACTTCATCCACGTGAAAGACGACATGTTCTTCGCCACAAGCGAGAAAGCATGGCATCGCCGCGCCGAAGAATACGGGTACGACCAATACATGCGGCGTCCCATCATAAAGTCCAATTCCTGAACCGACGAACATTCGATAACGGCTAGGGAGCCATGATGAATCCATTACAAGCCTTGACGGACATTCAGCGGACGTACAAAGAATACGTGGAAACCTTCCAGGACATCCGAAATCCGGATATTCGGGCATGGATGCAGGAGCGTATTGAGGAGGGGAGCTTTCTTTGGCGTCCTCCGCTGATCACCCTGCAGCGTCGCTTTCAGCCTGGGGCGTCCATGCAGGACCTGGTCAGCGCCGGTTTGTTTGACGAGCGGCTGCTCCGCATTTTCCGGGCAATGCCTGAGCAGAGCGACAGCCCCTCGATCAAGCCCTACAAGCATCAGGTGGATGCCTGGGAAACGGCACTCGGGCGCGAGAAGAATGTCGTGGTCACGACCGGTACCGGCTCGGGTAAATCATTTTGTTTCGGTTTGCCCGTGATCGCCACGGCCCTGCGCATCAACCGGGAACAGGGAACCGGCCCGGAAGATCGTCGCAGCGTGAAGGCGGTGCTCATCTATCCGATGAACGCCCTCGCCAATTCCCAGTATGAGGACTTTGCCGAGCGTCTTCACGGCAGTGGTCTCACCATCTGTAACTACACCCACGACCTTCGGGATTCGCCTGACGCGGCGATACAGGCATTCAAGGAGAACACCGGCCGGGAACAACCCTGGGACTCTGAGATTATCAGCCGCGAAGAGCTACGCACGGGCCGGGGCGCAGACATCCTCATCACGAACTACGTGATGCTGGAATACGTCTTGACCCGTTTCGAGGACCGGAAGGTCTTTCCGTTCGATGAACTCTCGGATTTGAAGTATCTCATTCTTGATGAGATTCACACGCACAGTGGGCGTCAGGGCGCCGACGTGGCGTGCCTGGTCCGGCGCCTGAAAGAACACACGGGCACCAACGGCAACCTGCGGTGCATCGGCACCTCCGCGACCATCGACAGCGGATCCCCAGAAGAGGCGCGGGCCACCATTGCTCAGTTCGCTTCTGATCTCTTTGGGGAGACCTTCGAGGCGGATGCTGTCGTCGGAGAATCCTACGCCGCGCACTTGACCGCTGCGGAGGCACATCCCATCCCCGCTGGACTCACGGTTACCCCGGAAATGCTCTTGGGCGCTGATCAAGACGAGGAGTCCGCCATCCAGGCCCTGCGTGACGCGCTCTGCGGAAAACCTGGCGCCACCGCCGAAGACCTCCGGCGCCAGGGTACGATCCACTTCCTGGAGTGGCGGCTGATCCCGCCCCAGGATGAAGGTGGACAAGTCACCGAACAATGGGACGAACTCCTGGCGGCATACCAGGAGCAGTGCCGACCCGATATAAGCCTGGCGGACGCGGAGCGGGAGCTTGGCGCTGCTTTGATCGTCGGCGCCAAGACACGGGTGCTGTCCCCGGAAGGGGAGGAAGTGCCCCTGCTACTCCCAAAAATACACGGGTTCTTCGGCCAGGGTCAGACCGTAACGGCCTGCGTTCCGTCGTTGCACCTGTCGGCCACGGGCGAGGTCACCTGTGGCGAGTGTGAACACCACGATACGGTGGCCTATCCACTGATCTTCTGCAGCGCATGCGGTCAGGAATGCCATTCCGCGGACCTGCGGGAGGAGGAGCATGGCTCACGCCTTTACCCGTTGGATTTTGCGTCTGCAGAGGCGGATGGCGACACGGTCTATATCTTTCCAGAGCCGTGGGATCCGATGACCGTACCGCCCGAGGAAGGCAAGATTCGCCAGGATGGCCGCGCGCGCAGAGGCTACGAGGGCGCCGTGCCGCAGAACGTCTCAATCTGTGGACGATGCGGCTGTCTTGAGGGTGGTTGCGAGCACGATGAGAGCCTCTTAAAAGAAGTCGCTATCGTACCCGCGCCGTTGCTCCTGTGCCCATCATGTGGCGTGATTTATGATCGCCGTGCCCGTGAGTTCAATAAGTTTTTCGCAGCCGGCCACGTGAGTCGTGCGGGAGCTACCGATGTACTGATCGCGAATCAGTTGGAGTTGATGCCACGCGACCCGAAAGCTCGGGTGATCGCGTTCACGGACAATATCCAGGATGCTGCCTTCCAGTCTGGTCATCTCAACGATACGGAGCGGCGACTCCATTTCCGTGGTGCCCTCTACCAGGGACTGATTCAGAAGCAGGCCATAGATCCGGACTCCGCCATAGAGCTTGCCGAGGCCAGTGCTGCCGCCTACAAGGCGATGGAAGACGCGGCCCGTTTGCCGTCCCTTGGGCCGCAAACGCGTCGGCGCCACGGCCGTGGTGCCCGTGCTGTGGTGGCCGCGTACAAGCAATATCTGGGTTTCGGGGTCGTTTGCGAGATCATTGGCCGTCCGCGCCGGGTCCAGCCCAGCTTGGAAATGGTCGGCCTGATGAACGTCACGTACGACGGTATCGACGATATCGCCGCAGATGAAGAGTTCTGGCAAAACGTGGCTACCATGCAGGCATTAGCGGCGGGGCGCCGCAAAGATGTTGTCCAGGTCATCCTGGATGTTATGCGGCGCGCGCGGGCCATCGACTCAGAACCCTTGGTCAACGGGGAAGAGTTCATCGCACGCACGCTTGTGAAGATACCCGAGGACGCCTATTTCCACACCGACGGCATGCCCCCGCGATACCCCACGGTATACAGCGACGAAATCGATAGCGAGTCGCGCCATTACCAGGTGCGCCGGCTTTGTGGGCGCCCGGACACAAACTACCGTCCACCCCTATTGCGCTGGCTTCAAAAGGCGCTGGAGGTGGACGAAGTAGAAGCACGAATGATGCTTCAGCAGACGGTAGACGTGCTGGCACGAGAGGAGGTGGGACTCCTTGAGCGCAACGAAGGACGCGGTGGTACCTATTACCAAGTACCGGAGCTGGACATACGCGTGTATGCCAATCAAGGCGACACGGCTCATGTGTGTCCCCGGTGCCGATTGAATTGGGTGGTCTCCGAAATAATGCCCTGCCCAAATTGCATCAAGGTGGACGTGCGCCAGGAAACCCTGACCATGGACTATTTCCGGCGCGCCTTCCGCAACGAGCTTGATGGTCGCCTCCAGATTCTGGCTCGGGAACACTCTTCCCGAGTTAAAGGGGACGAACGCATGCAGTTCGAGCATCAGTTCAATGACGCCGCGGAAGAATTGAACGTCCTTGTGTGCACTCCGACGATGGAACTGGGCATCGACGTGGCGAAGCTTTCTGGGGTCTACCTGCGAAACGTTCCGCCATCGCCCGCCAACTATGCGCAGCGTCAGGGTCGCGCCGGCCGTCACGGTCAACCGGCCATGGTAATCACGTTCTGTGGGACGTTCGGCCGCTTCTCGAATCACGACCAGTATTTCTTCCGCTTCCCTGAACGCATGATATCCGGGAAGATCGCCGCCCCTCGCTTCCTTCTCGACAACCGCAATCTGCTACTCGCGCACCTAAACGCATTGGTCCTCCAGATCGCGGATTTCCGGTTATTGCGACGCCCATCCGAGTTTATTCGGATGCGGACGGACGAAGACATTCAAGCCAATATGTCCATGATCGATGACTACAAGCAGGACCTGCACAACAAGGTCCAGCAAGATCGACATCGTATCGTTCAGGCTGCGAGCGCGGCGTTCGAGGCCGAGTTTGCCCAAGTCCGGCTCGATTCTGACGAACTTTATCGTTTCGTCGACGACTTCGCCGAAGCTTTCGACCGTGCCTATGACGCCTTCCGAAATGAGCATGGGCTACTCCACGAGGAGCTGAGGCTTATCACCCACAAGCTCGACTTTGAGGTACGGAGTACCGATCCGGCCCGGCGCGATCTGGAGATCCGTCAGCGCGCCATACGCGACCGCCTGTCTGACATGCGGGATGGTCAGGGCGACTTCTATCCCTACCGATATCTTGGGAACCGGGGCTTTCTTCCAAATTACGCTTTCCCGCGCAAGGCATCAAGCACCTTCTTTACCGATAGGAAGGAGGCCATACAGCGAGCGCCCTCTTTAGCTCTTCGAGAATTTGCCCCGCTAAGTTCCATCTACTTCCGCGGTCGGCGCTATCGTGTAGTGAAGGCCCAGCCAAAGAGTCGGGGGCAAGCGCACCAGTGGAACCGGATCAAGGCATGCGACTGTGGCCGGTTCTACATGGACGAAGAAATTGCCGCGTCGTCGGCATGCAACGTCTGTGGACAGTCCCTGACCAATACGCACGAGCTATCGCGCGCATTCGAGCTTCCAGATATGGTTGCGCGTCCAGCGGGAAGGATTACCTCCGATGAGGATGATCGATCTCGTCGTGGCTTTGAGATCCAGCCGTTCTTCAAGATCCCCGCGACGTGTGTCCCCCTCGGCTTAAACCGTGGTGAGACTCGATTGGCTGAGATCCGATATAGCCACCATGGTGAATTGCTCTTACTGAATAGTGGCGCCCGCTCCGCCGAAGAGACCGGCTTCTCGTATTGTGAGAAGTGCCGCACTTGGATAAGCTCGGAAGAAGGCGCCGAAGACCACGCAGATGAAGACGGCCGGAATCGCTGCCCCGCTGGAGGTACGCGCGAGGATGTACACAGCCAAGTGGTCTTGTACACCGCTGGACGCCACGATTTCGTGACAGTCGACGTGGAAGTCCCTGAAGGGCAGGATAACACGGCGTTTGGCTGGTCGCTGCTTCACGCTTTGTCCTACGGCTTTGGGATCGCCTTTTCGGCGGAGGAATCTGAGGTTGCCGGCTATCTCTTCCAAGTGCCTGGGCATGGGAACAGAGTTCGTCTTCTCCTGTACGAAAAAGACGAGGGCGGGGTTGGTCTAATCTCAAATCTCACAAGCGCAGCTGCGTGGAAACGAGTCGCAGAGCGTGCTCTGGAGATCGTACACGTCGACCCCGACTCCGGAGATGAAAAAGATGACGCCTGTGAGCGCGCGTGCTATGACTGCTTGTTGTCCTTCTTCAACCAGCATGTGCACGAGCATCTTGATCGTGCGTTGGTTGTCTATACGCTCCAGGCTTTTTACGCCGCCGATACTCTAGCGCCAATCCAAGATGAATCGTCACTCTCTTGGGAAGAGCTGCGCGAAAACGCCGTCGGAGCCGAACCGGAAGTCATCGGCCGGATGGAGCAGTTGGGATTTCCTCTTCCTGTTGCACAGCACAAGGTCATTCGCGACTCCGAGGAAGCACCGATCACCGAGGCCGACCTCTTTTATCCGGGAAAGATTGTGGTCTGGGTCCAAGGTAGTCCGCATCATATGGAGCACGAACAGACACGAGATGAGGCGAAGAAAACCCGACTGAAGAGTCTGGGCTACCGCCCCGTCGAAATCTGGCCTGAACGCATGGACGAGGGTCTCAGAGAACTGGCGAGCAAACTGGGGATTCAGGATCTCGTACGTTAATCGCGCCATGCTCATGCGAAGACTCTTGACCCGTGACGCTTGAATAAGTATCGCACCGTGCCCATGACCCAAACGCCCTGTGTTGCGTTCACCGGGAGCCTTGTTCGACGAGCCGCTTGAATTACTTCATGAACTAAATGCCTGATTATCAGTCACTTACAGAACAAGTCTCTGGACATCGCTAGACGTTCGGGGTACAATTCTGGCACCAGCAGGCACGTTAGATTTACTCGTCATCCAAGTCGCGACTCTGTAACTGGCACAGGTACTCAGCCTCCTGGAAATACCCTCTCTTGGGGTTCCCGCGCGGCATTGGACGGCCCGACCATGGGACTAGTCAGTTCAAGATGAATCCAATCAAGAAGCGCCAGATGCTTGACCGCTACTTGGTCGACCCCGAGGCGGATCGTAAAGATGCGGAACTGAGGGCGACCGAGTTTCTCGCTCGAACACGTGGCTGTCCCCCCGATATTGTTGACCTCAATGATTCTCTTGCCGGGCTTCGCGATAACTTGGGGCTTTGGCGTCAGGACGAAGACCGTGCGTTTGCGAAATTCATTGATGCGCTTCTGTTCGTACCCGGCGCAGAGACTTCCAATACCTGCGGAAAGCCTACGCCCTCCGAGAAACCGCGCAACAAACCGGTGCGTAAGAAAAAGCATAAGCTAGCGCAGCTGAAGAGAGTATGGGACGGGTGGATAGCATTCAAAGAGCAATCGCCTGGGCGCGCGTACAAGAAGGACTTTTTCGAGCAGGAACGCGAAGTGCACGGCTGCGAGTCGCTCAATGAATTAATGAAAGTACTCGATAGGGCGAACGATTTCTATAAGGAAGCGAGCGCCTGAGTTAATTCCGAGCAAAATGGTCAAATGCGAAGCCCCCTGGCAACAGGGGGCTTTTCTTGTCTCACTCGAAGGAACAAAAATTCTTTCCGAGCAACTGAATTATTCCGAGAAACTAGGTGGTAAAGTCTCACCATGGCAGGCAGAACACCGCCAGTAACGGAAAGGAATAAAGTCATGAGACTACTCGCATTCGATGAAGTCGCGGAGAGACTCTCGATTTCTCCCCGTACTCTTCATCGGCTCAAAGACTCAGGGAAACTCCCCGCGCCGGTTCGCCTGAACCGCTGCTTACGGTGGAGTGAACATGAACTTGAACAGTGGATCGCCGATGGCTGCCCTGACTGCCGCCGTCGAAATCGCAAGCGATAAGAAACAGAAAAGAGGCCGGTGATGCAACACCGGCCCGAAAAAGGAGGTAACACCACCATGCAGGATCCTACCAACCCAAACGGAGAGCGCACCACCTTCCTCGAAAGTGTACGTGACGCCGGACACCATCCTCAAGCAGAGGAATCTTTGGAGGAGATCCAAAGGCAGTTCGAAGACACAGTTCCGGAAGACCCAATGTTGATTCCGGCTGGAGAGTATTTTGCGGCTGTCTCTGGAGGCGAGTTCTACCGCACACCCCGAAAGCGCACACCGGCCTACAGAGTCGAGTTTCGTCTGCTTCTCGATGAAGGTTTAAGCCGCGGTCTGTATCACCTGTTCTTCTTAACACCGCGTGCGCTGCCTATGGCAAAGAGAGACCTCTCGAAGCTCGGAGTCTCGGACGTGACCAAACCCGTCCCGCCGGTGATTCGTTGCCGCGCCAGAGTTGGAACCCGCACTCTGGATGACGGTCGTCAAGTCAACGCCATACTATACTTTGAGCGTCTACCCGACGCAGATGCGGAATCCGATCCGTTCCTGAATCCACCGCCTCCAGACATGTCCCTGCTCGATGAGGAATTCCCACATGAGTTGGCGGACACCCTCGATGGATAGTGACATTTTCCGATTTGGATTCCGCGTCACCGGCAGTACGCGCGCTCCTCGACGATTGGGTGACTGGCGCCTCGCCTTTCGCGCGTATTCCGAATGCGCCGATTCGCTGAATTTGATGGAGGAGGCGTATCTTTCCGCGTTCTCCTTCGGAAAGGAATTCGAATCCTATTTTCTGCAGAGTCGTGGTACCAGCGGTTACGCTGGTCCCACCTTCGGTAGCTACATATGGTTTGATTTCGACGACGAGACCACTCCGGAGAAGGCATTACGCGATGCGCGGAGAGTCGCGAACTGGGTTGTCAATGAGTCTCATTGCGAGAAAGTTGTCGTCTATTTCAGTGGTCTGAAGGGTTTTCATGTCGGCGTTCCAACAACCGCTCTAAGCGCTTCTCCACGTACTGACTTTCATGCATGCGCGCGAAGATTCGCCCAGATGGTTGCCACCGAATCCGGCGCCCTTGAAACCATGGACGACAAGATCTACGACCGCGTCCGGCTTTTCCGCGCCCCAAACTCGCGTCATCCCGCGTCCGGACTCCACAAACTGAGATTGGACACGGACATGCTTGATATGAGCATCACTGATATCCGGGCACAAGCTGAGAAGCCAAGGCCCGTATCGTTAGACCTCGGCGCGCCAGTGGCCCCAGTTCTATCCGAACTATGGAAAGAGTCGATATTCTACTTGGAGAAGCGTGAGCACTTAGATGTGGCTCATCACTGTCACTCCGAAAGGACGACCGAGGCAAAGATGAATCCTTCTTCAATTCAGTTTCTCCGATTCGGCTGCTCAGAAGGGGAGCGGGCCGTGCGGCTTTGGCAATGTGCTGCCAACCTCACTGAATGTGGCGCGCCACGACGGCTTGTTGAGCAGATCTTGTCTCCAGTCGCGCTCGATACTGGCTTGCCCCGATGGGAAGTGGAGCGCCAGATCGCCGAGGGAATCAAGCACGGGGTACAATGACGTGGTTGAGGAGCTAGCTCAGCCGAGATATCTGTCAGGTGACGACCTAGTCGCGTCATGGGAGAAAGATCTTTGGAATGGAAAACCTCCTGAGCGGTGGCCGCTCGGCCCAGGCGCGCTCGCGCGCCACGTCGACTTTGGTCCCGGACTTATCACCCTGATCGGGGGGCCACCGGGTGCAGGGAAGACTGCCCTCGGAATGAGCGGCACTTTCGATGCTCTCACGGCGAACCAAGAACTTCGCGCTGTAGTCGTCAACGTGGAGATGTCAGCCAATTGCCTACTTGACAGACAACTCTCTCGTTTCAGTGGCGTACCGCTCAATCTTGTCCAAGAACGCCCACTTAGTGCGCTTTCAGATGAAAAAAAGGAGAGGATACGGTTCGGTCTCGAAAGAATGCACAAAGTCCTACCACGAGTGGCATTTCTTCGTCCGCCTTTTTCCATTGAGCATTTGGCCATGGCCGCAGATGCATTTGGGGCGAAGGCAGTTCTGCTGGATTATATACAGAGAATTGCCCCACCCGGAGAGCACTCTTCTCAGCGAGAATCTTTGGAAGCGTCAATGGGCGCTCTCAGACAACTCGCTGACAGAGGTGCCGGAGTTCTGCTTCTCTCCGCCATGTCTCGTCAGAGTAGTAGCCGAGGGTCAACGTACAAGGGAGGAAACTTAGCAAGTTTCCGAGGCAGTAGTGAACTTGAGTTCGCGGCAGATTCAGCGTACTTGCTCCCGAGCAGAGATTCTGAGGAGGGTCCTGATGTCGTGACCCTATCATGTGAGAAACGGCGCCACGGAAGACCCCGTGATGTTCTGCTGCAATTTGACAGGGCCGTGCAGCGCTTTACTCCTTTGGAGGATATTGAAGCCAATGAATAGATCGAACGTAGATGTCCTGCTATCCCTTCCCCCGGTATGCCGGTCAGAAGTGACAGGTGTCGATAGACCGAGGACTAAGGAGGTGCCTCGTAGAAGTGCTCCGAACGGAAACCTGAAGAAGAAGAGCGAGAGCCGTTTTAGGGATCTGAACTCGTTCGTCGACTCCTCCATGTCTTCATGTACGGCAGCAGAAGTCAAAGTATGGTTCGTGCTTTTTCGTGATGCTCGGCATGGCACGGCGACCACAAGCCAGAATTGGATCGGGGAGCGTGCTGGTGTCAACGTACGTTCCGTGCGACGAGCGATCAGGACCTTGGAGAAGCGCGGACTCCTGAAGGTTGAGCTGGACCCCGAATCCTGGACAGTGGCTTAAGTGGATCTCCTTGGGTATCT
>CAZHRQ010000077.1:0-12228 GCA_964535075.1 uncultured Rhodobacterales bacterium
CCAGTTCTTCCGCCGCCTCTTCGCCCTGCCCCTTCAGACGGCCGATGGTCTTGGAGAGGACGTTGCGCCGCTGTTGCAGGGTTTGCAGTTCGGTCTGGGCGGCCCGCCGGCGTTCGTCCAGGGCCAGCAGGCCCGCGGCCCGGGGCGCCAGCCCCCGCCGCGCCAGCCCGGCATCAAAGGCCTCGGGATGCTCGCGAATCCAGCGAATGTCGAACATGCGTTTCCCCCTTGGACGCCTGATCCCGGGTCTGGGATCAGGTGTCGTTGAAGTCGGTTTCCTCCAGGCCGGCCTCGTCCTCGTCGGCCTCGGCTTCCTTGGCGCGGCGGCGTTCCACCATCCCCGCGGCCAGAATGGACACCTCGTACAACAACAGAATGGGAATCGCGAGCCCGAACTGGCTGATCACGTCCGGCGGGGTCAACACGGCGGCGGCCCCGAACACGGCCACCACCGCATACTTGCGGCGGGCCCGCAGACCAGCGGCGGTCACCAGCCCCACCCGCGCCATCAGGGTCAGCAACACCGGTAACTGGAAGCTGATGCCAAAGGCAAAAATCAGCTTCATCACCAGCCCCAGGTACTCGCCCACCTTGGCTTCCAATTCGATGGCCAGGGTGCCGTCGCCGCCCGCCTGCTGGAAGCCCAGGAAGAAGCTCCAGGCCAGGGGAAAGATCACGTAATAAGCCAGGGCCGCCCCCATCAGGAACAGCACCGGCGTGGCGGCCAGGAAAGGCAGGAAGGCGTGGCGCTCGTGCCGGTACAACCCGGGGGCCACGAACATCCACAATTGGGTGGCCAGCAGGGGAAAAGAGATAAAGGCGGCGAAGAACAGCGCCACCTTGATGTAGGTGAAAAAGGCCTCGTGCAGGGCCGTATAGATCAAACGCTGATTGCCGCCCCGGGCGATGATGAGGTCGGCCAGGGGCGCCACCAGGAAATCGTACAGACCAGGGGCCAGGTAATAGCCCAGGATGAAGGCCACCACGAAGGCCACCGCCACATAGAACAGACGCCGGCGTAACTCCGCCAGGTGCGCCATCAGCGACATGGGCTTGTCGTTAATTTCTTCCGACACCGCTTAGCTCCGCCCGTTCGGGGCCCCGGTGTCCCCGGACGGGGCGGTCCCGGCGGAGTCCGTAGGGGCGGTGTCATGCACGCTTTCGATGGGATAGTGGGAGTCCTGGGGCGGCGCGCTGGTGGGGGCGGGGCCGTGACCGGGGATCTTGTCCCCCCCCCGCGAATCTCCCCTCGCGGCGTCACGATCATTGGCGTCACGATCATCGGCGTTAAGGGCGGCCGTCTTGCGGGGCCGGCCGTCATCGGCCTCCGAAATACCGGGATCGCTCAGGGGATCATCCTCGGCGAAATCCAGGCTGCGCTGGGTGCTCTCCCGGATTTCGGCCAGCGTCTCGCGGGTTTGGCCGTCCGGGTCCAAATAGGAGCCCATCTCCCGACGCCAATCGGTGCGACGCACCCGGTCCAGGTCCTTTTTCAGGTCCTCGAATTCGGTTTCGCGCACCATGTCGTCCACGCCTCGGCGCAGTTCATGGGTCATACCCTGGAGCTTGCGCGTCCAGCGCCCCAGGGTATGCAGCATGCGCGGCAGGTCCTTGGGCCCCACCACCAGCAGGGCGATGGTGCCGATGAGAATCATTTCGGCCCAGCCGATATCCAGCATCCGCCAGCGGCCTCCCGGTCACGGAATGGGGGAAAGGAACGAGCGCACCGTCCCTCAGGCGTTATTCTTGTTGGCCGAAGCCTGATCCTGAGTGGTGGTGGAGTCTGTCTGGTCGGCGGTGGACTGGTCGGCCAAGGTCTTGCGGGACTCGGCGTCGGCACTGCCGTCGGTGGCCCCTTCGTCGTCCTTCAGGCCCTTCTTGAAGGCGTTCACGCCCTTGGCCACATCGCCCATGAGGCGGGGAATACGATTGGCACCAAACAGCAGCAGCACGATCGCGAGGACGACGACCCACTGCCAGAACCCGGTAATACCCATGCTGTCTCTCTCCTGAGGTCGAGGCTGACTTGGGGATGATTGCAGAAACCTCGCCCCCCCGCAAGGGCGGCAAATCCCGGTGAAAACGGCCCACGCCCCGTTCCGCCCCGGGGGGTCATGGTGTATACCCTCGGCAAGGATACTTCAGGGGACGCGAACCACATGATCCAGGTCTATACCGTGGAGGACGGGCTGGTGCAGGAGCGGCCCGTCTCCCCCACCGACCCCCTGCCCGCCGAAAGCCTGTGGGTGGACATGGTGGACCCGTCGGAGGCGGAACGGGCGCGGGTGGAACTCACCTACGACATCGCCCTCCCCTCCCGCGAACAGATGAGCGAAATCGAGCCCTCCAGCCGCCTGGTACGCCGCCCCACGGGGCTGTTTCTCACGGCGCCGGTGATGAGCCGGGTGCAATACGACGACCCCACCCCCACCGATGTGTCCTTTATCCTCACCGACCAGACCCTGATCACCGTGCGCTACGAACGCCCCCGGGCCTTCGAGGTGTTCGCCGAACGCCTGCGCCAGGACGACAACAGCCTGCACACCCCCGCCGGCTGCCTGCTGGGGCTGCTGGACGCGGTGGTGGCCCGACTGGCCGACATTCTGGAAACGGTGGATGACGCCATCGACAACCTGTCCCACCAGATCTTCCGCTATTCCCAGACCACCACCACCCCCCATCAGCGGGAACACGAACGCACCCTCATCGCCGTGGGACGGATTAATGACCTCATCGCCAAGGTCAACGAGTGCCTCTCCGCCCAGCGGCGGCTGGTGGGTTTCCTCAACGCCCTGGCCGATACCGCCTGGGACAAACAACAACGCAACGAAATTAAGGCCCTGAGCCGGGATGTGGACTCCCTACTGGAACACTCCACGGTGACTCAGGAAAAGAACCGGTTTATTCTGGATACCACCATGGGCTTTATCAATATGGAGCAAAGCAACATCAACAAGATTTTTTCGGTGGTGGCGTTGGTCTTCCTGCCGCCCACCCTGATCGGCAGCATCTACGGCATGAATTTCGAATGGATGCCCGAGCTGAAATTCCATTGGGGCTATCCGCTGGCCTTGCTGGGCATGGTGGCCAGCGCCATCGCCCCCTATCTCTATTGCCGTTACCGGGGGTGGTTGTAGCCCGCGTCGTCACCCAAGAGGGGCCCGATCGCCCTCGTCGTCGTCATCCCCGCCTTCCGGCACCATGGCCATACTCTGGTCCACGATTTCCTGCCCCCATTCCTCCAGCAGGTCCGACTGGCGGCTCTCCAGACGGCGGATGTGATTGCGGCGGAACACCTCGCTCATGGACACCACCACCGGCGGCACCGCCATGTATAACATCCACCCCGAGGCCGCCGCGCCGTACATCACGAACACATGGAAGGCATTGGTGGCCGAATCGAAGCCCGTGTAGACCGTGCTCTCCATGGCCACCTGATCCCAGATGAAGGGAAAGGTCCCGGCGAAATTGAGCGCGCCCACGGTGGTGCCAGCGTGCCGTGTGGCGCTGCGGTCGATGATCACCGCCACCAGGGTGGGCAGCATGCCCATGACCAGCACCACCACCGCCGGCAGGAAAAACACCCCCAGCGGGACCAGCATCACCAGCAGCCAGATTTGCGCCATGCGCCCCATGGATCGCCGTGCCTCCTACCAGACCTTGAACAGCAGGGTGATGGTGAGCGCCACCAGGGCCAACAACACGGAAATGGTGGCGGCCGTCTGCTGTCCCAGGGCCTCCGCCTGTTTGTTGCGGTCCTCGTCCTCGGCGCGGAATTGCCGGATCTCGTATTCCGCCGCCGCGTATTCGTCGATGGCTCCCCGGAATCCTTCTTCGTCCCGGGTCCGTTCATCCTGGTTGTCCACCAGATTATAGAGTTCCGTGAGACTCCCCCCCTTGATCACACGAGGGATTTCCTGTTCCAGGGTTCGGCGGCGGTCCTGGCTGTGATAGGCCTCGATCACCGGGCCCAGCACCTGCCCCACCCAGTTGGTAAGGTTGTGGACCTGGTCCGGCCCCCGCCGCCACTGAACCAACGCCAACAGGCTGACCATGCCCAGGGTGGCGGTGGTGACATCGGGATCGTTGAGGGCCGACAGTTGCGGATCCAGATCCACGTTGAACCGCGCGGCCAGAAAGGCGGCGATGTGGCGATCCATGGGCCACTTGCCGGTGTCGGCGTTGACCGCCGCCAGGTCCAGCGCCTCCAGCAGCTCGTTGGCATGGAGCACGAACCGTGACACCAGCAGGGAGCTCTGGCAGGGCAGCCCCTCGTTCAACTCATACAGGGCTCGCTCCACGCCATAGCCCCAGGCGGCGCTGCGCAGCACCGTCTTTAGCTCCTTGTAGTTGCTGAGGAGCATGGCATGCTCGGGATCGTATTCCTCCTGACTGGAGATCCAGTAAGAGGGAATTTCCTGCATCAGCATGTCCACCAGCAACTTTTCATTGCCGTTCTTTTTCACCATGGCCACGGCCAGGGCGCTGCCGAAGCCGTCCGGCGCCACGGCGAAATGCTGATAGCGGATGGGCGACGGCGGATCCAGGACCGTGCACACCTTGGCCACCATGATGTCCAGGGCGGTTTGGCCGTCGTTTTCCAGCTGGCTTTCCGCCTGACGGGCCGCTTGCCCCACGGCATCGGCGTATTCGGGGTGCTCCATGGCGCGACGCAGCCAGATTTCCAGCCGTCCGCCCTGGATCACCTGCACCGCCGCTTTCGGATCCTTGGCCATGGCGTGGGCCAGGATGCGCAGGCTGTAAAATTCCTGGTCCTTGAAGTGAAAGGCGCGGGAGGCGCGGCGTGGCGGCCGGGGCTGGATGGGGCTCTGACGGCGCCCGTTGAGCCACATTTCCAGCCGCCCCAGGTTCCAGCGGTCCTGGGGCGTGTCGGTCATGAGACCGCGCAGCACCTCGATCATGGGCAGGGGCAGGCGTTCGTCCCCCACCATGTAGGCATAGCTGCCGCGGGCAATCTTGTTGTCCAGAATCTCCTGCGGCGCCACGCCGGCCAGCGGATTGTAGCCCAGCAGCATCACCATCAGGGTGGCACCCAGGGAATACATGTCGTTGGCCGGCGACCCGCTGCCCCGCCCGCTGGGGTGGGCCATGGCCGATTCGATGGTCTCGAACTCGATGGGCTGTTCCATGGCCGGCGGCGCCGTGGCGCAATCGCCCAGCACCACCGTGGTCCGTTCCGCATCCAGATAGAACAGGTTGTCCGGGCGGATGGCACGGTGGGTGATGCCGTTGAGGGCCAGCTCGCTCAGGGCCTGCATGGCGGGCTGCAACAGCATTTTCGGCGCCGCCCGCTCGTCGAGACGGGGGAACTGCTCGTTGGCGTGGGTCATGACCCGGGGGCCCCCGGGCCGTTGGTACACCACCGCCATGCAGTTGCGCCCCAGCGGCGGCCAGGGCACCACGCCGAACTCCACGCAGGTCATGAGCCCGGCCGCTTGCAACCCCTTAAGATTGCGCAGAATGTTGATGCGCAGGGGCAATTCGGGGTCAGCAATCAGAACGAAGAGGGAACGTGCAGGATCGCGGCGATCCTCGGCCGCGAAGGCCAGGGCACTGGGAGTATTGAGTTCGGGCAGCGGATGATCGTGCACGAGGGTAAAGCGGTCACGCAATACCACCTGTCCGCCTTGACCGCCCTCCGCCATGATACCGTCCGATCCCGCCGGATGTTGTCTGTTTCGGGGCGCCGGCCGCTCGCCCTCGCCTCTTTCCCCCCGGAAAAAGGTCCGTGCGCCTGTCGTTGGGGTGAGGATACGGACAGGACGCCCCGGAAACAAGCGCGGGAATGGGGCACAAGCCGGAAAAGGCTGGCCTCATGGCGCCGAAGGGGCGGTATGGCACGGAAGGGGTCCGGCCAGCAGCCGGGGCCAGGCGGTCACCCAGCCCCGATGATGATCGGCCCCGGGCACCGTTCGCACCCGGGCACAGGCGCCGGGCCCCTGGGCCGCCACGAAGGTTCGCGCGACCACGGCGGGCACCACCGCGTCCCGCCCGCCCTGGTAATGAATCTGGGGCAGCGCCCGCAGCCGGGGCGCGACCGCCAGGGGCGTGAGCGAGTCCCGCAGGGGGGTAACGCCGTGATGACGGGTAACGGCCTGGGGATCCAGGGTGCCGGCCACGGTGCGCAGCGCGATCACATCGGGCCGGCGGGCCGCCACCAGGGCCGCCACCGCCGCCCCCCCCGAAACCCCCACCAGCATCAGGTCATCGGCACCGGTACGGGCCTTTAGCTGATCCAGGGCGCCATCGGTGGCGGCGATCACCGTTTCACCATAGCGGGCGGTGGACCACAGGGCGGGGGTACAGCCCCGGCCCTGCCCGGTGGCCAGCGTGGTTTGGCAAGGGCGTCCCAGCCACGCCACCCCCGGCGCCGGATCCTGCAGGGCCAGACGTAAGGCCAGGGGCTGGGCCGGGGTGGGATCGTGGTTCAAGTGATGGCGGTCGCGCCACGCGGCACCGTCGCCCTCCACATAGACATGCAGCACCCGGGCGCCGGGCCGCACCCGGGTCCAGGCCGCGAGGTTCAGGGCCGGGGTGGCCAGGAGGTGCCCCTGGAATCCGCCGCCCCGGGCCAGGGCGACCAGGGCCCGGGTACGACGCGCGCCATCCTCCGACGGCGCCGCACACCCGGCGACGATCAGAACAACCGCCGCCAGGGTGCGCCCGATCACCAGTGGACCTTGACCCCCAGGGTGAGCTGGTGGCCGGTTTGATCCCGGTTGTAGGAACCGTTGTAATCGGCGAACAGGGCCATGCTGCCCCGCTCCATCTCCAGCCCCAGCCCCGCCAGCGCCGTGGTGTTGGCGTAGTCCGCCCCCTGGACGGTGAAGGGGGTGGTGGCATTGACGAAGCGGGCCTGATAGGTGCCTTCCGTGTCGCCAAAGCCCTGCGCCACCCCCAGCCGTGCCGTGGGCGTCACCGTCCAGCCGCCGCCCTGGAAGGAGCGGGACACCGCCGCCTCCAGCCGGGCCTGGCCGCTGTTGTAGGTCGTGCTGTTCGCGGTGAGCGCCAGGCCACCCAGGCCGCCGGATACGCTTTCCGTAAAGGCCCCTCGGTTGAGGCTGGACAGATCCACGCCCAGTTCCGGCGTCACCGTCCATGCCCCGGCCTGGATGTCATGACCACCGGCGAGATGCAGACCATACTCGTCGCCATCATAGTCGGTGGTGGCCGAACCCACCGCCGCCCCGGCCGTCACCGTGCGGGCGCTGTCGAAGTGGTGCCGGGTATAGGTCACCGCCCCTTCCAGCCAGCTTCCGTTGTGCAGAACCGTCCCGTAGATCCCCACCTGATAGCTCTTCAGATCCAGGCGGTCTCCCGCCCGGTCGGAGTCCAGACGGGTATCGGCAAAGCCCAGCGCCAGACCCACGGCCCCGCGGGTCCCCACCGCCATGTCCACTCCGCCGGCAAGACCCCAGGCCGTGGTGTCGAAACCGGGCACGCCGCCTTTGGCCTTGGTGCTGCCCATGTAGCCTTCCGGCGCCAGCCACACGCCGCCCCGGCGCAGCACACCGCCCGTGGTGCGCTCTGCCATGGCGTCACCGGTATTGACCCCGGTGGGCGCCGCCAGCGCCGCCCGCATCCCCCGCAGGGAGACCGACAGACCATCCCCCATCATCCGCTGCACCGTGCCGGTGCCCGACAGCGCCACCGTGCCCAGGTCCCCCGACCACGTTTCCGTGTCGGTGGTGCTGGCGTTCACCATGCCGGTACGCAGGGTATTTGAAGTGTTTTCCGATTCCAGCACCTCATTCACGGCCGCCAGTTCCGCCACCGACATACCCGGCACATCGAGGTTCCGGGCCAGGGTCAGTGTCACCGCCGTGCTAGTATAGCTGAGCTCGGGATACAGGAAGGCGAAATCATCAGAGACCGAACCATATTCGCCCGAGATGGTGGCGCCATTGATGGCTTCTACGATGGTATAGCTGTTGCTGTCATCAAAGTCGCTTGCCGTCAGGGTCATACCGTCTTCGGGGGTGGCATGGACACTGGCCGTGGACTCAATGGTCAGGCTTTTACCATCGCCATCAATTACCAGCAGATCGTTCTGGCTGTCGGCGGCGGCGGTGGGGTTGATTTCCACCACGTAGGTGCCTTCCTGGGTCATATTACCGCGCACGGTCTGGGTGCCAATGGAATTACCGGGCCGCAGAAAACTGCCCTCCGCCAGGGTAACCCGACCGATAATGGTCCCGATGCCCGACAGAGAGGCGTTGGCCGCCACCGCCACATTGGCCGCCCCTTGGTCAGGTCCCCGCAGCATCTCATTCACCGCCAGGTCACCAGAACGCACCGCGACCTGCTGAACGGTCACGTTGTCTTCCAGACGCCAGCGGCGGCTGGGCGCGGTATCTGCGGTCTGCCGGCCCGTGCGCGTGTCCTGTACGGTCAGGGTTTCGAAGTTGGTCACCTTGGCCCCGAGAATACCTTGCCCCTCAAGCACCAGGGTATTCGTGCCCTCACCACCATTCAGGGTACCTCCCACGGACCCTCCCTCGGTGAGAGTGACCCGATTGTCCCCATCCCCATAAACCAGATTCCCCAGCAGGGGCCGGTTAATGGTGACGTTATCACCACTTGTGAACTGCGACAGAGAGGTCAGTGTCCCGCCGGTAACCGTTTCAAAGCCCGTATAAACATCCTCGTCCAACAGCACCTCGAACCGAGAGGTCCCTTGAACAGCGAGGGTATCGGTGCCGTCGCCGCCTTCGGCCCGGGTCACTTCCGAGGCCAGACCGACCAGCAGACGGTCATCCCCCGCCCCCAGGGTCACGGTGCCGTTGATCTGACCGCTGTTGCCCACGGTGTCATCCCCGGATCCAGTCACCACATCGCCGTTGATGACACCCAGATTGATCACTGTGTCTGGATTTTCGCCGCCCTGATAATCGGCATTCACTTCTCCACCACCACCCGCCGGGTAGCCATCATCCAACAGGGCCTTTACCGGCGCCACGTCCTGGTCCTGAGCCAGGGAAAGGAAAGCCTCCTGGAACGCCTCGCGCCGGTTGCCATTCAGGAAGAAATTGACCTCGCCGCGTGGCACCAGGGTATTGCCCGCGTCGGCCGTCCCCAAGGTGCCCACATTGACCACCAGCACTCGGGCTGCATCGGCCGGGGTGGACACCCCACCACGCAACTGCCCCCCGTTGAACACCAGAATGTCGCCATCGGTGGCGCTGTCAGAAGCTGACCCCACAACGCTGCCGGTGATCACTCCGGTGTTGAACACACTGGCGTCGCCGGTGCCCAGGGTCACATCCCCACTCACCACGCCGTAATAGTCGGGCGTGGTACGGTTTCCCACCAGGGCGGCATAGGCTGGTCCGGCCGGATCCACGAACAGGGCGGTCATCAGGGCGCTGTTGTCCAGGGGAGATTCGATGCCACCCTCAACCGCAGACTGCAATCCGGTCACGCCGACCGGGTTGAGCAGCACGGTGCTGCCCGCCCCCAGGGTCACGCCGCCGGCCACGGTGCCCAGATTGAGGATGGTTCCGTCCCCGTCCGTGCCGCTCATGTCCACGCCACCGGAAACGGTGGCCCCCCGGCCATTGCGCAGCGTGGCCTGCCCACCGCTGCCAAAGTCCACCCCGCCACCGAGGGACCCCAGGTTGAACACCGTTTCGTCGCCAGAGCCACCGGTCACGCCACCGTTCAGGGTGGCACTAAATGCCGCGTCGGTGGGATCGGCGAACAGCAAGCTCCGCTGAGTCGTCTCAGCTGTCGAGAAATCGCCGGCGGTCACGGCGTCTTGCAAACCGTCCCGGGCGCCGACGTTCCCGATGAACGTGGCGCCCGCCCCCAGAGTAACACCACCGGCCACGGTGCCCAGGTTAAGGAGGGTTCCTTCCCCGTCCGTACCGCTCAGGTCCACGCCACCACCGACAGTGGCATCACGACCGTTGCGCAGCGTGGCCTGCCCGCCACTGCCAAAATCCACGCCGCCTCCGATAGACCCCAGGTTGAACACTGTTTCATCCCCAGAACCACCGGCCACCCCACCCCGCAGGGTGCCGGCGAAGGCGGCATCGCTGGGATCGGCGAACAGAAGATCCCATTGAGTCGTGTCTGCCATCGGGAAGTCACCGGCGGCAAGCGCGTCGTCCAGGCCCTCCCGGTCGCCCAAGTTGCCGATGAAGGTGGAGCCGCTCCCCGACGCAATGCTCCCCACCACGGTGCCCAGGTTGAGCAAGGTGCTGTCTCCGGTCACGCCGCTCAGGGTTACGGTCCCGCCGATGCCGGCGCCCCGGCCGTTGGCCAGCAACGCCTCGTTTCCCGTGGCAAAATCCACCCCTTCGGTCACAGCGCCAAAATTAAAGATGCTTTCGCTGGCGCTACCGCCGGTAATGGAACCGCGAATCCGCCCCTGATTGTCGGCATCCAGAACCGGCAGAGTCGCGAACCACGTGCTTAATTCGTCGGCCACTGCCACCGTGTTGCCCGCTGGCGTACCGCCCCCCAGGGTATAGGTCAGGACCTGCACCAGGGCGTCCTCTGTGGCCGTATCGGGAGCGTTGGCGCCGACCAGCACCACCTCGCTCGTATCTCCATCCCCCAGGGATACATCACCCGCCAAAGTACCGAGGATGCTGACCATGTCGTCGCCCGCCCCGGTGGAAACGTCACTGGTCTGGCCGGCCCGGGCGCCGATGGCCAGCACATCGTCACCGTCCCCAAGGCGGGTCTGCCCCCGCACGGTCCCCATGTTCAGGAAAGTATCATCACCCCCAGAGAGGGTCGTGCGGGCGAACAGGGAAGCCCGGCTGGCATCGGACTCGCGCACCACCAGGACATTGGCCGCCTCCGCCGCTGACAGCGTATCCCCGCTGGTGACCAGGGGCGTCAAGGCGGAAGACTGCGCGCCGTTGAGCACCCATTGCCCGTTGTCGTCCCCCTCCACCCGGGAGGAATCGTCCTTACTGCCAATGGTGCCGAAGTTCAGGAGATTGGAGGGATCGTCATCAAGGGTGACCTTGCGCGTCCAGGTGCCCGTGCAGACGTAGCTTTCATTCACCTTGGAACAGGATGCCGCCTCCAAGGGCCCTGCCCCCAGAACAACCAGCCCAGAAACAGTAGCGAGCAAAAGAGCACGGGTCATGAAACAGCATCCTTCTGGCAGTGGCGGAAAGGACAAGCCTGTCGAGAAGAAGTCCCGATCACCGACTGGAGGGTAGAGCCGTTGCCTAGAGCGAGTCGCACCCAATAGGGTTCACCTCGTGAACCCTATTGGGTGCGTGAGTCCGCTCTAAAACAAATGGATAGAGCCGTTTCACGCGGCCAATGGGACCCAAGAATCGGGTCCCATTGACCGCGATAGGCTCTAGAAAACTAAACATAATGCACCCCCTTCTCAACGCCGCCGCAAGACACCCCGTCCCATAAGGCATCGAAGCACCTGCGACATCAGCACACCCGGCGACGATCAGAACAACCGCCGCCAGGGTGCGCCCGCATCTCCCGCAGAGAGCCCGACAGACCATCCCCCATCCTCGTGGGTGCAGGCGGCCTGCGTGGGCCGAGCCACCGCCAGCGCGGAAGCGGAAGCCAGAATGGCGAGACGGGTCTTCATCGGCGTATCCTCGGTCCACAAAAACAACAGGGTGGACACTACAGATACCCTTGACCCGCCTTCCCCTGGAAGGGGCATAAACCGTACCCTGAGGTCCCCCCCCCGGCTGTGACCGGAAGACCACACTCGCCGGGGGGTTTAATCGGCGAAGGGATCCTGCACCAGGATGGTATCATCCCGTTCCGGGCTGGTGGACAACAGGGCCACCGGGGCCTCGATCAACTCCTCGATGCGGCGAATGTACTTAATGGCCTTGGCCGGCAGGTCCGCCCACGAGCGCCCGCCCTGGGTGCTTTCCTCCCAGCCTTCCAGGGTTTCGTACACGGGCTCCACCCCTTCCTGCTCGGCCATGGACGCGGGCAGATAGTCCAGGGTACGGGTCCCCAGACGATAGCCCACGCACACCTTGATCTCGGAAAAGCCGTCCAGCACGTCCAGCTTGGTCAGCGCGATGCCGTTGACCCCGGACACCTTGAGGCTCTGACGCACCAGCACGGCATCGAACCAGCCGCAGCGCCGACGCCGGCCGGTGACGGTACCGAACTCCCGGCCACGCTCGCCCAGGCGCTGCCCCACCGCGTCGTCCAGTTCCGTGGGGAACGGCCCGCTGCCCACCCGCGTGGTGTAGGCCT
>CAZHRQ010000078.1:0-12058 GCA_964535075.1 uncultured Rhodobacterales bacterium
GGCACCGACCGCACCACCGCCAACGGCGATGTGGCCAACAAGATCGGCACCTACCTGAAAGCCCTGGCGGCGCGGGACAATGAGGTTCCCTTTTATGTGTGCCTGCCCGGGCCCACCATCGACTGGACTCTGGACGACGGCGACCGCATTCCCATCGAGGAACGGGACGGGGCGGAGGTGACCACCCTCACCGGCCGCGATGTGCTGGACGGCAGCGTACGCACGGTGGCCCTGACGCCGCCGGAAAGCCCCGCCGGCAATCCCGCCTTCGATGTCACCCCGGCGCGGCTGGTGACGGGGCTGATCACCGAGCGCGGGGTGTGTGCCGCCTCGCGGGAGGGGCTGGCGGGCCTTTATCCGGCGCACGGGGGCGGGGCATGAGCGACCCTCGGGACGCGGTGGTGGCGGCGGCGCGGGCCATGAGCGCCGCCGGTCTCAACACGGGGGCCGCCGGTAACGTGAGCCTGCGGGTGGGGGATGGGTTCTGGATCACCCCCTCCGGGCTGGTGCCGGAAGCCATGACGCCGGACACCCTGGCCTGGGTGGGGCCGGAGGGCTGGGACGGCCGGGGTGCCAAGCCCAGCTCCGAATGGGAATTGCATCAGGCGGTGCTGGCGGCGCGGCCGGATCTCAACGGGGTGATTCATACCCACGCGCCCTTCTGCACCACCTTGGCCTGTCATGACCGGGGCATTCCGGCCTTTCACTATATGATTGCCTTGTTTGGCGGGACGGATGTGCCGTGCGCGCCCTATGCCACCTTTGGCACCCCGGCCCTGGCCCGCGCCGCCGCCGAGGCGCTGCGGGAGCGTCTGGGCTGTCTGCTGTCCCATCACGGCATGTTGGTGGCGGGCCGGGACCTGGACCACGCCCACCATCTGGCGCTGGAACTTGAGGGGTTGGCGGAGGTCTACTGGCGCGCCGTACACCTGGGGCCGCCCCCGCTGATCGACGCGGCCGAAATGGCCCGGGTGCTGGAGAAATTCAAGACCTATGGGCAGCGGGGGTGAGGCACGGCCTCCCCGCCGGTTTCTGAGGATCTTGTCCAGCCGGTCGTCCTTACCTTTCCGTCCCGACAAGGGCTCCAATAGTTTCAGAACCTCTAGAGCGGATCGCACCCAATCCGGTTCACAGCGTGAACCCGATTGGGTGCGATCCGCTCTAAGATATCGTGCCATTCCTCCGGCTTATACTTAGGCCTGAGGCCTCAATAGATGGTCGATGAATTCGGTGTCATGCCCTGTAGTTTCAGCGAAATTCGTGTATACTCCTCGTCATAAAACGGTAACCACTCTAGCCACCAAGGCCGGGGGGGGTGCCCTCCCACGGCGCGGCACGGGCCAGCGCCGGGGCAACCAACGGACGAGAGGAGAGTGTCATGGATGGCATGCCCATGTTCCTGCTAATGGGCAGCCTGTTCGGGGGGCTGCTGCTGTACCTGGTGGCCATGCGCTGGCTGTAGGGCTCCACATTAAACATCCTCCATGCGCTATCCCCCTCCCCCTATCGGGTGTACGCTGAACTGTCATGAAACTGTCATGATTTCAGAGACCATCCGCAAACAGGGGAGGGGTTCATGGACGGCATCGCTCTGTTTCCCATCGTGGCCGGGTTGGTGGGGGGGCTGGCGCTGTTCCTGTTGGGGATGGATCTGCTCTCCACGGGCCTGCGCACGCTCACCGGCCACCGCATGAAGGCCATCCTGGCCCGGGTGGCGGGGCGTCCCGTGCTGGGCGCCCTCACCGGGGCCGGGGTGACCGCCGTGATCCAGTCCTCTTCCGTCACCACCGTCCTGGTGGTGAGCCTGATCAGCGCCAGCGTGATGACCCTGCCCCAATCGGTGGGGGTGATCATGGGCGCCAACATCGGCACCACCATCACCGCGCAGATCATTGCCTTCAAGGTCACCGCCATTGCCCTGCCCCTGGTGGCCCTGGGCTTTGGCGCCCAGTTCTTCGGCCGCAACGAACGCCTGCGCCAGTGGGGCGGCATGATTCTGGGGCTGGGGCTGGTGTTCTACGGCATGGTGGTCATGAGCGACGCCATGGCGCCCCTGCGCGACTACCCCCCCTTCATCGACCTGATGGTGCGCATGGACAGCCCCGTGGCCGCCCTGCTGGTGGGCGCGGCCTTCACCGCCTTGGTGCAGTCTTCCTCGGCCACCACCGGGCTGGTGATCGTGCTGGCGGGGCAGGACCTCATCAGCCTGCAAGCGGGCATCGTGCTGGTCCTGGGCGCCAACGTGGGCACCTGCGTCACCGCCCTGCTGGCCGCCATCGGCAAGCCCCGCCCGGCGGTTCAGGCGGCCCTGGTCCACGTGATTTTCAATGTGCTGGGGGTGGTCCTGTGGCTGCCCTTTGTGCCCGAGCTGGCACAGGTCGCCCGCTTCCTGGCCTTTGGCGATGGCAGCCATGTCTCCGGCCTGGTGGCGGGGCCGGTACTGGGGCCGGACGTGCCGCGCATGATCGCCAACGCCCATACCCTGTTCAACGTGGTCAACACGGCGCTGTTTCTGGGCTTTGCCGGCGCCATGGCCCGGCTGGTGCAGGCCCTGGTGCCCGAGTCCCCCGCCACGGCCCCGGCGGTGCGCTTTCCCGACCATCTGCGGCCGGAATTGCAGTCCACCGCCGCCCTGGCCCTGGATGCCGCCCGTCAGCAGGTGGGGGATCTGGGGGTGCGGGTGACGGCCACGGTGGACCAGGCGGTGTACGCCGCCCTGCACGCCGACCGCGACGCCCTGACCGCCCTGACCCAGGCCGAGGAGACCATCAACGCCGAACACGCCCACCTGCTGCGCTACCTGCAAACCCTGGGCGGCCACAGCCTGGCCTCCGCCGACAGCCGCACCCTGCTGACGCTGATTCAGGTGAGCCTGACCCTGGAAAGCATCGGCGACGTGGTGATCAGCGATTTTGTCAGCGTGGGGGAAAAGCGCCTGGCCGAGGGCTTCACCGTCACCCCCGCCACCAGCGACCGCCTGCTGGCGCTGCAACGGCAGGTGGCCGACGCCGTGCGCATGACGGTGCACGCGGTGCTGGACAACGACGCCGTGGCCGCCCGGGCCGTGGTGGCCATGAAACCCCGGGTGCGGCAACAGGCGGAGGCCGTGGTGACGTTGGCCTCCGGCCATCTGTTGCAGGGGCCTTCGGCGCGGGTGGCGGCCTACAACCGCGAGATGGAGTGTGTGGAGGGCTTGCGCCGCATCTATACCTCCGCCAAGCGGGTGGCCCACACCCTGCGGGGCGAGACCGTTAGCGCATGATGTGCGGCTTGGCCCCCCACTCCCGGCCCTTGAGCATGGCCTGCCAGTACATGGGGGGCAGGATGCGTTCCTTGAGCAGCCAGGCCAGCCGGCTGGGGTTCTGGCCGTCGATGATCCATGACGGCAGGCTGGGCAACAGTTTGCCGTCATAGCCGAACTCGGCCAGGATCACCTTGCCCCGTTCCACCGTCAGTGGGCAGGAGCCATAGCCGTCATAGGTGGCATGGCCCTTCTTCAGGCCCATGTCGGCCAGCAGGTTGCGGGCCACCACCGGCGCCTGCTTGCGCGCCGCCGCCGCCGTCTTGGCGTTGGGGGCGTTGCTGACATCCCCCAGGGCGTGGACGTTGGCGAAGCGGGTGTGGCGCAGGGTGCGGGCCTCCACGTCCACCCAGCCGCTGGCATCGGCCAGGGGGCTGGCGCGCACAAAATCGGGAGCCTGCTGCGGCGGCACCACGTGCAGCAGATCGAACCCGGCTTCCACCGTATCCACGCTGCCGTCCTCGGCGGTGCGGCGGAACCAGGCCCGGCGGTTGGGCCCGTCCACCGTCACCAGATCGTGGCGGAAGTTGAGATGCGCGCCGTAGCGTTCCACATAGCGCATGAGGGCCGGCACGAACTCGCTCTTGCCGAACAGGACCGCGCCGGCGGAAAAGAAGTGCAGGTCCACCTTGTCCAGCACGCCGGTGCGTCGCCAGTGGTCGGCGGACAGGTACATGGCCTTTTGCGGCGCCCCGGCACACTTGATGGGCATGGGCGGCTGGGTGAACACGGCGCGTCCGCCCTGGAACCGGGACACCAGCTCCCAGGTATAGGGCGCCAGATCATAGCGATAGTTGCTGGTGACGCCGTTGCGGCCCAGCGTCTCCACCAGCCCCTCGATCCCGTGCCAGTTCACCTTCAACCCTGGGCACACCACCAGATGGCGATAGCGGATCACCCGGCAGCCATCCATGAGCACCACGTTGGCCTCGGGCTCGAAGGCGGCCACGGCGCCCTTGTACCACGTCACCTCGCGCGGCATCACCGAGGCCATGGTGCGCACGGTCTTTTCCGGCGCGAACACGCCGCCGCCCACCAGGGTCCAGCCGGCCTGGTAGTAGTGAATATCCGCCGGATCAATCACCGCCACGTCCAGCCCCCGATGCTGGGCCAGCAGGCTGGAGGCCACGGCGATGCCCGCCGCGCCGCCGCCGATGATCACCACGTCGTGTTCGGCCTCGGCGGTCTCGATGGGGGTGCGGCCGCCGTTGGCGATGCGGCGCACCACCCCGCTCATGTCGAAACCGGCGGCCTTGGCCACGGCCAGGATGTCCTCGGGGGCCCGGTGTGCCGCCTCCGACAGGGCCCACAAGGTAACGGTACGGGTGCCGCTGCGGCAGTAGGCCACCACCGGTCCCGGATTTTCCTGCATCAGGGTGCGGAAGGTGGCCACGTCGTCGTCGGTGATCCGCCCCCGGGCCAGCGGCTGTTGCACCACCGCCAGGCCGGCCGCGCGGGCGGTGCGGGCGATTTCCTCGAACAGCGGCTGGTCATTGGCCTCGCCGTCGGGACGGTGGCACAGGAGGGTGCGAAAGCCGGCCGCCGCCAGGGTTGGCACGTCCTCGGGGGTGATCTGCGGGCTGACCGACAGGCGGTCATCCAGGCGAGTAACGCTCATGAGAGACCTCGGGGGTGACGATTCCCGCGCCCCCACGGACGCGGCATCGGGTGAAAGGATCGGGTATCCGTGTCCGCGCACGGTCTGTATGAGCACAATGTGATATGCGAGGGCATGGCGACAACCCCCGCCGTGATCCAGGAGCGAGAGCCTATCGCGGTCAATCGCACCCATTTCCGGGTCCCAATGACCGCGTGAATCGGCTCTATCTATTTGTTTTAGAGCGGATCGCCGTCAACACGCCCGGAACACCTGCACCCGTTCATGGCCGGCCAGATCGGTGCGGGCGCCGTCGTACCGCAGCCCGGCCCCGGTGATCAGGGCCGCCACCGCCGGTCCCTGGGTGGCGCCGTGCTCCAGCAGGGCCACACCGCCGGCTCGCAGCCGGCGCGCCAGCACCGGCGCCAGGGCGCGATAGGCCGCGAGACCATCGCCGCCGCCGGCCAGGGCCAGGGTCGGATCATGGTCGGCCACCTCCGGCGCCAGGGCGGGCCATTCGGGCGCGGCGATGTAGGGCGGATTGGAGACAATGAGATCAAAGGTGGCCGTGGGCGCCAGCGCCGCATCCCACGACGAGACCACCACCGCGGCCCGGTCCGCCAGCCCCAGGGCCCGGGCATTGCCCGCCGCCACCACCGCCGCCGCCGGCGACAGGTCCACCCCCACCCCGGTCAGCGCCCGTCGTTCATGCAGCAGGCTCAGCAGCAGGCAGCCGCTGCCCGTGCCCAGATCCAGCAGCCGGGTGGCCTCGGGCGCCAGCGCCAGCGCGGCCGCCACCACCGTTTCGCTGTCGGGCCGGGGGATCAGCACCGCCGGCGACACCTGAAAGGGCAGGCTCCAGAATTCCCGCATGCCCAGCAGATGGGCCAGCGGTTCCCGCGCCGCCCGCCGCGCCACCAGCGCCGCGAACCGGGCCTGTTGCGCCGGGGGCAACAGGCGGTCGCGATCCCGCAACAGGGCGGCGCGGTCGCAGCCCAGCACGTGCCCCAGCAACAGCGCCGCTTCCCCGGCCGCGCCTTCGATCCCCGCCGCCGCCAGCCGCCGCGCCGCCTGCACCCGCGCCGCCGCCTGAACGATCATGAGTCCCGGGCCAGGGTGGCCCGGATGCCCTCGGCGATGGTCTCGCCCGTGGCGTCCATGGCAAAGCCGCGCCGAAAGCCGCCGTCAGGCCCCATGAGGAAAATCAGCGCCGTGTGGTCGATATCCTCTTCCACGCCAGGACCGTAACGCACACCATAGGCGGCGCTGGCGGCTTCCACCTGGGCGCGGGTGCCGGTCAGCCCCACGATGGCGGGATGGAAGTAATCGGTGTACTCGGCCACTCGTTCCGGCGTGTCCCGCTGCCAGTCCACGGAAATGAACAACGGCTGGAGGCGGGCCCGCTGCCCGGGCGTGAGCCGCGCCAGGGCATCGGCCATGTGTTGCAGGCTGAGGGGGCAGATGGTGGGGCAGTGGGTATAGCCGAAATAGACCAGCAGGTATTGGCCGGCGTAGTCGGCCTCGGTGACCGGTGTGCCGGTTTCGTCGGTGAGGGCGAAGGGACCGCCCAGGCTGTCGCGGGTGGGGCCGTCATGGTTGGCCAGCAGCCACAGCCGACCGCCCAGCCCCACCACCACCGCCAGCGCCACGATCACGGCAATACGCACCATGGGTTAGCCTCCGGGCAGGAAGATGCCTTCGTCCAGCCCCACCAGCAGCGGCAGGGTGACGGCCTGGAACCCCAGGGTGTGCCGGCCCTGGTGGTCGCGGGTATAGTCCGTGGCATCCGCTTGGGTGGCCAGGGGAATCAGCTCGTGCCCCATGGGGCCCAGCACATCGGAGCCGGTAACGTACAGGGCCTCCCGCGCGTTGATGCGGCGCAAGTCGTAATACTCGGTCACGGCGATGGTGTCGATGGGCTGGTCCACCCGGTCCGGCGCATATTTGGCCCGATCCAGCAGGTACTTGAACATGTCCTTGGCGCCGTCGAAGTGGTGGGCGAACCCATCGTCGTACAGCACGGTGGCAATCCAATTGGGATAGCGGGCCGGCAGCATGCCGCATACGGGACACGCATCGTCGAGGGTGGGATCGGGCACGGTGACCGCGCCGGCGGCGGCCCGGGCCCGGGCCGCGGGCAAGGTGAGCGCCAGGGCGGCCAGCCCGCCCAGCACCTGACGGCGGTTCAGAACCGGAGACATGCACATGAGAAACTCCTTCCAAAAACGAAGGGACGGCCGCCCCGGAAAACCGGGGCGACATTATCATTAGTTGCCGTGGGTCGTGCCCTTGTCGCCCTGGCGCTTCATGCGTTCGGCCCGGCGCTTGCGGGTGCGCACGGTGTTCTTCCACATGCCGTTGTAGGCGACCTCCAGGGCGTCGTGGAAGCCCATGGTCTTGCCTCCCTTCTCGTCCATCACCTTGTCTGCGATGGCTTTGTCGGCGAAAGCCATCTTGGAATTGTCGGTCATGGTACCGGGCAGGGAAGAGCCCACCAGATAGGTGGCCTCGTTCACCTCCACCAGCGGCTTGATCTCGGAGTCGGCGCCGAAGTCGGCGGCCCAGATCATCACCGGCTCGGCGTCGATGTTCAGGGCCAGGCTCAGGGCCAGGCAGTGGATGGAGCAGGTGCCATCGGCCACATCGTTGCTGTACTGCACCAGATGACGGCTGTGGTTCCACTTGGTGCGGTCCATGCCGCAGTAGGGACACTTGGGATACTTTTTCAGGTCGTCGGTGGCCGGGTCGGCGTCCTTCGGGTTCTTGGGCACGAACTGGGCCGGGGTGCCGTCGGTGGGGCAGCTCTTGTCGGCGGCCCGGGCCGCCAGGGGCAGGGCGCCGGTGGCCACGGTGGCCATCAGGCCGGTCTTCAGCATGTCACGACGATTCATTGATGTCTCCTTGAAGCAGCAGTGTGGCACGGGGGTGGCGCCCTCCCGCGGCGGTCAGAACAGACCGCCGATGAGAATGAGCCGCGACGTGAGGATGGCCACAGTCACCATCACGCCGAACACGAGAAACAAGCCGGCCGCTGTCCAGGAGAGCCGGCGCAGCAACCGGGGCGCCGCCGTGGCCAGGGAGCCATGGCGCAATGCGGGGGTCAGCACCGCCGCCGCCAGCCCCAGGGCCGTGGCCGCGAACAAAGGCAGATACAGGGCATAGCCCACGTATTGGTAGTCGGCGGTGAGCATGGTGAAAGGACTGTGGTGCCGGGGGTGATCGTAGATGTAGGAGGCCACCGCCGAGATAATGGCCGTCAGCGCCAAAGCGAACTGGCCCCCCGAGACCGCGCCCGCCAGCACGCCGCTCCACCCCCGGGGGCGGGCGCCATGCCGCAGCAGCACCGCGGCCGTCACCCCGCTGCCCACGTAGAAGGCCACCAACGTGGGCAAGGGCGGCAGGCCCGACAGCTCTCCGGCCACCCCTTCCACCTCCGGGTTGAACATGCGCGAACAACACGACGTGATCACGTGGGCATCCAGGTTGAGGAAATAAATCGTCTGCACGCCGGTGGTGAGCACGGCCCAGGGCACGAGCCCCAGCAGCAGGGCGTGCTTGGGGCGGATCAGGGGATAATCCCGGCCCTGGGCATCCAGATGATTGAGGAACAGCCACGTGGTGGCCAGGAAGAACAGGCCGATCCTCAGCAGCAGGGTGGGAAAGCCGAAGGGATTCACGTTCAGGGTGCCCACCGGGCACATGGCGCCCACGAACATCACCGCCATGCGGTCGGCGTTATAGACGAACAGCACCAGGGACAGGATCTCCACCATCATCACCAGGCCAACGATGGTGGAGACCAGATAGGTCTGTTTTTCCAGCCGCATCTGCCGGGCACTGCCGCTTTCCAGGTCCCAGAACCGCACCACGCGCACGGCGAACACCGCCGCCAGCAACAAAAAGCCCGTGGACAGCAGGGAGGCCAGGGTCAGCGCCAGGATGCCGGGCTGGAACAGCATCAGGCCGCCTCCCCGGCGCTGTCGGCTTGCACGCGGCCGTCGGCCAGGGTGATCCGCCGGTCCACCAGGGGATGGTCGCACACCAGGGGATCGTGGCTGGCAATGACCAGGGTGCGGCCCTCCGCCTTCAGGTCGGCGAACAGGGTCATCACCTCCCGCGCCAGGGTGGAATCCAGGCTGGCGGTGGGCTCGTCGGCGATGAGCACCGGCGGATCGTTGAGCAGGGCCCGGGCCAGGGCCACCCGCTGGGCTTCGCCGCCCGACAGCACGTCCACGGGGCCGTGGGCGTGGCGTTCCAGGTGGAAGCGGGCCAGCAACGCCTGCGCCCGGGTACGCAACCGACGCAACGGCCGCCCCGTGGGCACCCCCGGCACCATGACGTTGTCCAGCACCGACAGGCCCTCGATGAGGTTGAAACGCTGAAACACAAAGCCAAAGGTGCGGCGGCGCTCGGCGGCCAGGAAGCGTTCGGGCAGGTCGGACAGCAGGGCGCCGTCGCATAGGATGCGGCCCCGGGTGGGCCGGGTGAGGGCCCCGATCAGGGTGAGCAGCGTGGTCTTGCCGGAGCCGCTGGGGCCGCGCAACACCGTCACGGCACCGCTGGCCAGGGTCAGGGACACGTCGTCCACGGCGGTGAAGGCGTTGGGCCGTTCCTCGTTGAAGCACTTGGTGACGTGGGCGAGGGTGATCATGGGCCGGGTCCCTGGCTCAGGCGCCGCGCATGGCGCTGTCGGGGTCGAGGGTGGCGGCGCGCCACGCGGGAATGAGGGTGGCCGCCGTGTAGGGCACCACCGTCAGCAGCAACAGCAGCGATACCTGAAGCGGGTCCACCACCGCCGGGAGGTCCACCCGCGGATAGAGCACCGCCCACCCCCGCAACAGCGGCCGCAACAGCGGGGCGCCGAAAAGGAACACATGGGCCCAGGCCAGCAGATAGCCGACCAGGAAGGCGGTGACGGACACCAGCGCGCCTTCCCACAGCTTCAACCGCAGCACGTCGGCCGTCTCCCAGCCCACGGCCTTCAGCAGGCCGATCTCCCGCCGTTCCTCGTGGGAAAGGCCGGCGGCATGCTCGGCGGCCAGCAGCAGGAAGGCCAAGACCGCGCCGGCCATCAGCACCAGGCCCACGCCCTCGCGCCAGTCGAACACCGATTGATAGCTGCGGGCCAGATCGTCGCGGGTGAGCACCCGGCTGCCGGGCAGGGCCTCGGCGATCTTGGTCGCCACGGTGGGGATCTCCGCCGGATTGCGCACGGTCAGGGCCAGATCGGTATAGACCCCGTCCGGCAAGGCGAACAGCCGCCGCACGTCGGCCTCGCCCAACAGGATCCAGTCGGCGGTGGCCAGCTCCGTGTGGTCGGGCAGAATGTCGGCCACGCGCAGGCGAAAGGGGGCGCCGTCGGGGGTTTGCAGGAACAGGTAGTCGCCCACGGCCACCGCGCGGGCCCGGGCCACGCCGGCGCCGATCACCGCGTGCTCCGGCGGTGGCGGCGCCTGGATCCGCGCCCGCACCGTATAATTGGCGCCATTGGCCGCATCGTTGTAATAGCCCCACAGGCGGGGGCGGGCGTTGCGGGCGCCGCGAATGTCCGCCAGGGCGGTCACGGCTTCGGCGGGCATCAGGGCATGGCGGCCGGCGCTGATCTGCTGCACCAGCACATCGGGGGCCTGGGCCAGCAGCCGGTCGGCCTCGGCCCGCAGGGCGTGGCCGAACAACAGCACCGAGGCCAGGGCGGCCACCACCGTGGCATAGACCACCAGCAGGGCCCCCATGCGACCGGGGCGGCGGGCCAGCCCGGCCAGGGCGTGACGCAACACGTTGAGATGACGATGGAAGGCGACGGTCATGGCGTGACTCCCGGCGGCGGCAGCACCGAGCCGGCGGGGAAATGATCCACCGCGCCCGGGAAGCTCTGAAAGGCGGCGAAGCGGTCGGCCTCGGCCGGGTGGCGGGTATAGCGGGCGGCCCCGAACAGCGCCAGGCCGGTGGGACCGGCGGCCTGCACCACGGGCGGCACCGGGGCGGGCGGCGCGGGCGGAAGGAGCAGCGTGGCGAGGGTCAGCCCCAGCCCCACGGCCCAGGCCAACAGCACCGCATCCACGCGCCCGTCGCCGCTGCCGCGCGCCATCAGGCGGAGGAAGCGCATGGGCCCGAAGTCCAATCACAAAAGGGAAATGAGCGTAGGGAAAAAACGGCCGGCCGTTGCGCCGGCGGACGCCTCAGACGCGGGGTGGGGCGCGGGCGGGATCACCGGCATTGGGATGCGGCGAACGGGGCGCGAGGGCACCGGGCTGAACCACGGCCGCGGTGAGGAGCAGGGGAGGCGCGGGCACGACCAGGCCGCCGGCGCAGAGCGCCCCGCCGCCGCCCACCAGGGGCAGGCAGAAGGCGCAAAAGTCGTGACCCGTGGGGAGGGCCTCACCCCCCTCCTGCGCGCCGTCGCCGTCGAGGACGGTGAGTCCCAAAGGCGTGCAGAGAACGTTGAGCTGGTTTTCCAGGCTGGCGGAAAGGGCCAGGGCCTGGGTGGGCAACATCAACGGCAGGACGAGATTGAGCACCAGCGCAAACAACCCCACCTGCCCGACGAGAGAAACCCGGCGGGACACGGACAGGGCAGCACGAAACGGACGTCGGTGGCTCATGGCCGCGAGGATAGCCAAAGCCTCGGGCCGGATCAAGGGCCACGCACGAAGCCGGTGGCCAATTGTTCATTCACCTTATAGAGTTGGGGGGAACGTAGTTGCTCCCGCCTATCAAGCCGCCGAAAGCGCAAGCAAGCCGGCTGACCCAATCACGTCGCATGCGCTATCTTAGGCGACATGGGGCAGTGCTGAAAGCGACAGCCTTGATAGTAGACACTCGGCTCTTTAGCATGAAACTCTAAACCGGTTCTTGTCGAGCAGTGCCTCGTATCCCATGCCGTTCATAAAAGGATAACCACAAACGGGGGTGCGGTGCTATGACTGTTGCTGGAGGGAGGTATGGTGCTATAGTTGCTTTCTGAAGAAACACCTCATCAAAGGTCTATCCAATCGCCTTCACAGAGGCATAATGTCGGTGAAGGTAACGCAGCTCTTTTGGAGAGAAAAATGACAGTAGAAGTGAATATTCGGCGCCTTCCTGTTGCAGCAAAAGGGTGCGCTAATGCCGCTAACGGTGATATTCTGGTTGCAAGTTATGATGTTGTTTACAGAATAGAT
>CAZHRQ010000079.1:0-8888 GCA_964535075.1 uncultured Rhodobacterales bacterium
GGCGACCAGCCCTCCGCCCCTCTGGTCTGCATGGCAAACTGACTCATGCTGAGGCAACAGGGCTAACAGGGCTTGCGTTGTGGTTTCACTGGGGTATAGTCGCCCTCTTCCGAAAACAGGTTTGGCTCCTTGCCGGTCGGGATCCCCGGTCGGCTATGCCCGTGTTATCGGGACGAGAAAAGCCACAAGGAGTGCAGGTAAGCGCATGCCATACTACGAGAACGTTTTCATCGCGCGCCAGGACGTGTCCGCGGCGCAGGTGGAAGCCTTGACCAACGAACTGGCCTCGGTGATCGAGGAAGGCGGCGGCAAGGTGAGCAAGCGGGAATACTGGGGCCTGCGGCCCCTGAGCTACCGCATGAAAAAGAATCGCAAGGGCCACTACACCCTGCTGAACATCGACGCCCCGGCGGGCGCGGTGCAGGAACTGGAGCGGCGGCTCAACCTCAACGAGGACGTGATCCGGGCCCTGACGGTGCGGGTGGAGGAACTGGAGGAAGGTCCCTCGGCCCAGATGCAAAACCGGGGCCGCGAGGAACGCGGTGGCCGGCGTGAACGCGGCGACCGGGGAGATCGCGGGGATCGCGGGGATCGCGGGGATCGCGGCGACCGGCGTGATCGCGGCGATCGTGGCGACCGGGGAGAACGCGGCGGTGATCGCGGCCCCCGTGACCGTGGACCCCAGACCGAGGGAGGTTCCGAATGAGCACCCGTCCCGCCGCCCGTCGGCCCTTTTTCCGCCGGCGCAAGACCTGCCCCTTCTCCGGGGCCAATGCGCCGAAAATCGACTACAAGGACACCAAGCTGCTCGGCCGCTTCATTTCCGAACGCGGCAAGATCGTGCCCAGCCGCATCACCGCGGTTTCGGCGCCCAAGCAGCGGGAACTGGCGCGGGCCATTAAGCGGGCCCGCTACCTGGGGCTGCTGCCCTACGTGTCCCAGCAGTAGGCGGGAGTCGCGATCCGGAAGGATCACCACAGGCTGGTAGGGGAGCCCGGGCATGTCCCGCCGTCTCTTGAGCGCCGTGGCCGCAGGGCTGGCCAGCATCGCCCTGTTCGCCTCCCTGTTCGCAGGGATGCCGGGGGCGTTGCTGCTGGCCTACGGCGCCCCGCTGCCTCTGTTCTATGTGGGGGTGACGCGGGGACCGCAGGCGGTAACGCTGGCGGCCGCCCTGGGGGTGCTGGCCACCCTGCTGCTGGGCAGCGGTCTCATGGCCGTGACCTATGCGGTGGTGGTGGGCGTGCCGGCGGTGGCCCTGACGCGGCTGTTCCTGATGCCGGTGCTTACGCCGGCTGGCAATGGGCAGTGGCGGCCGGCGGGCACCCTGGCGGTGAGTCTGGCCCTGCTGGTCTCGGTCGTGTTTGTGCTGTGGGCCTTCTCCGTGGGGGGCGATGTGCAGACGGCCGTGCACGGCTTTCTGGACAAGGGGGTGATGGCCATGGCGCCCACCCTGCCGGCGGCCGACCGCCACACCCTGGTGCGGATGCAGGCGCCGCTGTTTCCGGCCCTGACTCTCACCTCCTGGATGGTGATGGTGGTGCTGAACGGGGTGCTGGCCCAGCGGCTGGCGGTGGTGCGGGGGACCGCCCTGCGGCCCTCGCCGCCGTGGCGCCAGATCACGGTGCCGCGCTGGTACGAGTGGCCGCTGGCGGTGATGGCCGGGGGAGCCCTGGTGGCGCCGGCCGGAACCGTGGCCTATGTCGCCGCCAACCTCACCGTGGCGTTGCTCATGCCCTACTTCTTCCAGGGGCTGGCGGTGGTGCACACGATGGCGGACCGCTGGCCCCGGCCCCGCGTTCTGTTGGTGACCTTTTACGTGACTCTTTTTTTGTTCGCCGGACCGGCGGCCTTGGCCGTGGCGGGTCTGGGCTGTGTGGAGATCTGGGCCCGGTTGCGCCACCGCGCCGTCGGCGTCAACGGCCCCCAGGGAGATGACTGACCATGCAAGTAATTCTGTTGGAGCGTATCGAAAGCCTCGGCCAGATGGGCGACGAGGTGATGGTGCGCCCGGGCTACGCCCGTAACTATCTGCTGCCCCAGGGCAAGGCCCTGCGGGCCAATCAGACCAACCGCACCTACTTCGAAAGCCAGCGCGTCCAGCTTGAGGCCCTCAACCTCCAGCGCCGTCAGGAAGCGGAGGTCGTGGCCCAGAAGATGGAAGGCCTGAGCGTGCCCATGGTGCGTCAGGCGGGGGAAAAGGGGCAGCTCTACGGCTCCGTGACCGCCCGCGACATCGCCGACGCCATCCGTGATCAGGGCTACACCGTGCAGCGGGGCCAGGTGGCCTTGAACCAGCCCATCAAGGACCTGGGCACCTATCCGGTGAAGCTGGCCCTGCATGCGGAGGTGCCGGTGACCGTCACCGTGCAGGTGATCCGCAGCATGGCCGACCTGGAAAACCTGGCCGCCACCGCGGCGGAACAGGAAGCCGAATGGGAAGCCGAGGTGGCCGAGGCCGCCGAAATGGCCGCCGAGGCCGAAGAAGCCGAAGAGGACACCGCCAACGCGGCGGACGACCCCCTCTCCTGACCCCTCCGTCGGTCGGGGGCTGCCCCGCCCCCGGCCGATTCCTCTCGCATCGCAGGCCCTGAATGAGCGCGAGCGCCGACCCCCTGGCGCGCACCCCGCCCTGGAACGAGGAAGCGGAACAGGCGCTGCTGGGAGCTATTCTTCTCAATAACGAAGCCTATCGCCGGGTGTCCGAGTTCCTGGACCCGGACCATTTTGCCTTGGCGGTGCACGGCCGCCTGTACGAAGCCGCCCGCCGCCTGATCGAGCGCGGGCACGTGGCCGACCCCACCACCCTGGCCCCCATGTTCACCACGGACGAGGCCCTGGCCGATGTGGGGGGGCCGCGCTATCTGGCCGATCTGGCCGCCGCCGCCGTTTCCATCATCAATGCCGCCGACTACGGCCGCCTGATTCACGATCTCTTCCTGCGCCGCCAGCTCATCTCCCTGGGCGAGGAGGTGGTGAACGACGCCTTCGCCGTTACCGTGGAACGCCCCGCCACCCAGCAGATCGAGGAAGCGGAACAGCGCTTGTTCACCCTGGCCACCCGGGGGCAGATCGAGGGCGGCTTCCAGGATTTCCGCCGCGCCCTGAAGCTGGCGGTGGATCAGGCGGAGGTGGCTCACCGCCGGGCCGGGGGGCTGGCCGGCATCACCACCGGCTTTCACGACCTGGACCGCCGGCTGGGGGGCCTGCATCGCTCGGACTTGCTGATCCTGGCCGGGCGGCCCTCCATGGGCAAAACCGCCCTGGCCACCAACATCGCCTTCAACACCGCCCTGGCCCATGCCGAGGGCCAGGAAAGCGGCGCCGTGGTGGGCTTTTTCTCGCTGGAAATGTCCGCCGAGCAGCTCGCCACCCGCATTCTGTCCGAGCGGGCGGAAATCCCCTCCGAGCGCATCCGGCGGGGCGAGATGGACCAGGAAGCCTTCAATCGCCTGGTGACCGTGAGCCAGGACCTGGAGCGCATCCCCCTGCACATCGACGACACCCCGGCCCTGAGCATCGCCGCCGTGCGCACCCGGGCCCGGCGCCTGATGCAGCAACACGGCCTGGGGCTGGTGGTGGTGGACTATCTCCAGTTGCTTCGCGGCCCCAACGCCACCAGCGACAACCGGGTGCAGGAAATTTCCGAAATCACCCGTGGCCTGAAAGCCCTGGCCAAGGAACTGAACGTGCCGGTGCTGGCCCTGTCCCAGCTCAGCCGGGCGGTGGAACAGCGCGAGGACAAACGGCCCCAGCTTTCGGACCTGCGGGAAAGCGGCTCCATCGAACAGGATGCCGACGTGGTGGCGTTCGTGTTCCGTGAACAGTACTATCTGGAGCGCGCCGAGCCCGGCCGCCGCGCCGACGAGGCCGAGGACAAGTTCAACGACCGCTACGACCGCTGGGCGGAGCGCCTGAAGGACGTGGCCCACAAGGCCGAAGTGATGATCGCCAAGCAGCGCCACGGCCCCATCGGCACCGTGAAGCTGTACTTCGACGGCACCTTCACCCGCTTCGGCGACCTCTTGGAGGAGGAGACCCCCGGCTGATGGCTCCCCACGCCCTGCCCCCCGCCGCCGAGCAGGCCGGCACCCGGCTGGTGGTGGACCTGGATGCCCTGGTCCACAACTGGCGCTGGCTGCGCGACCATCGGTGTGCCCCCCGCGGGACCGAATGCGGCGCCGTGGTGAAGGCCGATGCCTATGGCCTGGGCATCGCGGCGGTGGCGCCGGCCCTGTGGCGGGCCGGGGCGCGCACCTTTTTCGTGGCCCACGGGTTCGAAGGGGAACGGCTGCGGGCCCTGCTGGGGCCCGAGGCGGTGATCTATGTGCTGCACGGTCCGCTGGTGCCGGTGACGCCGGCCCATGCCGCCCTGTTCCGGGATCACGCCCTGATCCCGGTGCTCAATGCCCCCGAGCAGGTGACGGTATGGCAGGCCCTGGCCCGGGACACCGGGGCGACGCTGCCCTGCGCGCTGCACCTGGATACGGGCATGAACCGCCTGGGACTGGATCCGGCCCAGGCGGCAGCGGTGGCCCGCGACCCCGCCGGCCTGGAGGTGCGGCTGTTGCTCACGCACTTCGCCTGTGCCGACGAACCGGATCATCCCCTGAACGGGCAGCAACTGGCGCGCTTTGCCGCGCGGCCCGAGGTCTGCCGCCCCTGGTCCACGAGCCTGTGCAATTCCTCCGGGCTGTTCCTGCCGGGGCTAGCGCCGGAGGCCGTGGCCCGGCCGGGCATCGCCCTTTATGGTGGCAACCCCACCCCTGGGGACGCCAATCTTATGCGCCCGGTGGTGCGGCTGGAGGCCCGCGTGCTGCAAGTGCGTGACGTTGACACCCCTGGCACCGTTGGCTACGGTGCGTCCTGGCAGGCGCCGGGGCCGCGCCGGCTGGCCACGGTTGCCGTGGGCTATGCCGATGGCTGGTTTCGGTGTCTGGGCAACCGGGGCGCCGCCGTGGTGGAGGGGCTGCGTCTTCCGCTGGTGGGGCGTGTGTCCATGGATCTGACCGTGCTGGATGTGACCGACCTGCCCCGTGTGCAGCCCGGCGATACCCTGCCGCTGTTGAGCCCGGACATGCCCATCGACACGGTGGCCGAGGCCGCCGGCACCATCGGTTATGAAATTCTCACCAGCCTGGGTCCGCGCTATGCCCGCCATTATGTGGGGGGGGGCGCGTCATGACTCCCCTGCGCCCCGTGGGGGCGGTGCTGCTGGCCTTTTTGGCCACGGTGGGGCGCCTCAGTCTGTTCACCGGCGTGGCGGTCAGTCACTGCGTGCGGCCGCCCTTCTACGGCCGGTTGCTGCTGCGGCAACTGGTGGAAATCGGCTATTTCTCCCTGCCGGTGGTGGGCCTGACCGCCATTTTCACCGGCATGGTGTTGGCCCTGCAAAGCCACACCGGTTTCGCCCGGTTCGAGGCGGAAAGCGCCGTGGCCACGGTGGTGGTGTTGTCGGTGACCCGGGAACTGGGGCCGGTGCTGGCCGGCCTGATGGTGGCCGGGCGCATCAGTGCCGCCATGGCGGCGGAAATCGGCACCATGCGGGTGACGGAGCAGATCGACGCCCTGTCCACCCTTTCCACGGAGCCCTACAAATATCTGGTGGTGCCCCGGCTGGTGGCGGGCGTGATCAGCCTGCCGTTGCTGGTGCTGGTGGCCGATGCCGTGGGGGTGTTCGGTGGCTACATCATTGGTGTCTACAAGCTGGGCTTCAATCCCCATAGCTATCTGGCCAATACCTGGGAATACCTGGAACCCATGGACGTGATTTCCGGTCTGGTGAAGGCGGCGGTCTATGGGTTCCTGGTGGCGCTGATGGGCTGCTATCACGGCTATCACGCCCGGGGCGGGGCCCAGGGCGTGGGTGCGGCCACCACCAATGCCGTGGTGAGCGCCTCGATCCTCATTCTGACCTTCAACTATCTGCTGACCGCCTTCTTCTTCTCCGGCAACTGAGGACCGCCATGGCCGCCGCCGCTGATTCCGCCGCCTCCCCCATGATCCGCCTCCAGGGGCTGGTGAAGCAGTTTGGCGCCACCGCGGTGCTGGACGGCGTGGATCTGACCGTGGGGCGGGGGGAATCGGTGGTGATCCTGGGCGGTTCGGGCACCGGCAAGTCGGTGACCCTGAAATGCATCCTGGGGTTGCTGCACCCCGATGCCGGCACCATCACCGTGGATGATCGGGATGTCACCCGGCCCGATGCCCGCACCCGCCTGTGGGTCAGTCATAAGATCGGCATGCTGTTTCAGGGCGGCGCGTTGTTCGACAGCCTGCCGGTGTGGGAGAACGTGGCCTTTGGTCTGCTGGCGGAGCACCGGGTGAAACGGCCCGAGGCCCGGGGGGTCGCCCTGGAGTGCCTGCGGCAGGTGGGGCTGGACGGCGACGTGGCCAACCGCTATCCGGCGGAGCTTTCCGGCGGCATGCAAAAACGGGTGGGACTGGCCCGGGCCATCGCCACCCGGCCGGAAATTATGTTTTTCGACGAGCCCACCACCGGTCTCGACCCCATCATGGCCGACGTGATCAACGAACTGATCGTGGAGGCCACCCGCGACCTGGGGGCCACGGCGCTGACCATCACCCACGACATCGCCTCGGCCCGCAAGATCGCCAACCGCATCGCCATGCTGCACCAGGGCCGCATCATCTGGACCGGCACGGTGGCCGAGATGGAAACGGTGGCCAACCCCTATGTGGATCAGTTCATTCACGGTCGGGCCGAGGGGCCCATCACCCAGGCCAGCCATGTCTGAGTTTCGTTCCCGCGCATAAAGGCGTCCCCTGCCCATGGCCCGTGCCAGTACCCGATACGTCTGCCAGGACTGCGGGGCGGTCTACCCCCGCTGGCAGGGCCGGTGCGAGGGCTGCGGCGCCTGGGACACGGTGGTGGAGGAGGCCGCGCCCGCCCCCCTGCCCGGCGCCCGGGGCGGCGGCACGGGCGGCGGTCGGCGCCGGGGCGGCGTGACCTTTACCTCCCTGGAGGGCGAGACCACGCCCCCGCCCCGGCTGGTCACCGGGGTGGCGGAACTGGACCGGGTGTGCGGCGGCGGCATCGTGCCGGGCTCGGCCATTCTGGTGGGCGGTGACCCGGGTATCGGCAAGTCCACCCTGTTGTTGCAGGCCACGAGCGCCCTGGCCGGCGCCGGCGTGCCGTGCGCCTACGTGACGGGGGAGGAGGCGGTGGACCAGGTGCGGCTGCGGGCGCGGCGGTTGGGGTTGAGCCGCGCCCCGCTGGCGCTGGCCGCCGCCACCAACGTGGGCGACCTGCTGGCCACCCTGGAGGGGGCCGATGGCCCCCGGCTGGTGGTGATCGACTCCATCCAGACCATGTTTCTGGACACCCTGGATTCGGCCCCTGGCACGGTCAGTCAGGTGCGGGCCAGCGCCCAGGCCCTGATCCGGCTGGCCAAGCAGCGCGGCTTCGCCCTGTTCCTGGTGGGCCACGTGACCAAGGAAGGCCAGATCGCCGGCCCCCGGGTGCTGGAGCACATGGTGGACACGGTACTCTATTTCGAGGGCGAGCGCGGCTATGCCTACCGCATCCTGCGGGCGGTGAAGAACCGCTTCGGCGCCACCGACGAAATCGGGGTGTTCGAGATGACCGAGGCGGGACTTTCGGAGGTGGCGAATCCTTCCGCCTTGTTCCTGGCGGAGCGGCACGGCAATATCTCCGGCGCCTGCGTGTTCGCCGGCGTGGAGGGATCGCGGCCGGTGCTGGTGGAAATCCAGGCCCTGGTGGCGCCGTCGTCCTTGGCCACGCCCCGCCGCGCGGTGGTGGGCTGGGACGGCAACCGGCTGGCCATGGTGCTGGCGGTACTGGAGGCGCGCTGCGGCGTGGCGCTCACGGGACGCGACATATACTTGAACGTCGCCGGAGGGTTGCGTATTACCGAACCGGCGGCAGATCTCGCGGTGGCGGCGGCGCTGGTGTCGTCCGCCACGGACACGGCCATGAACGCCGATACGGTGGTCTTTGGCGAGATCGGCCTGTCAGGAGAGATTCGTCCGGTATCCCATGCCGACATCCGGCTGAAGGAAGCGGGCAAGTTGGGGTTCGCCGCCGCTCTGGCGCCCCGGCATCGGGCCGGGCGACGCCGGCGCGGGGCCGAGGAAAGCCCCCTGCAAAAACGGGAGATCGGACATTTGACGGACCTCGTGGACCTGTTCCCCCAAGCGACTGGAGGACGCGGCTAGGCCATGACTTCCTTTCCCATCAATCCCATTGACGTGGGGGTGGCGTTCGTCCTGCTGATCTCGGTGGGACTCGCCTTCTTTCGCGGGTTCATTCACGAATTGTTCTCGATCGTGGCCTGGGTGGGCGCGGCGGCGGCGGTGGTGTTCGGCCTGCCCCAGGTGCGGCCGTTCGCCAGCCAGTATCTCCAGCCGGACTGGCTGGCCGACGCGGTGGCCGGCTTCGCCCTGTTCCTCATCGCCCTGGTGGTGCTGTCGGTGATCACCCGCTGGGTGACCAAAAGCGTGCGCGGCTCCGTCTTCGGGCCCCTGGACCGGGTGATCGGGGTGCTGTTCGGCGTGGTGCGGGGCATGGTGGTGGTGAGCCTGGTCTACATGGTGGTGAGCTGGATTCTGCCGCCCCAGGATCATCCCGATCTGTTGACGCAGGCCCGCACCCGGCCGCTGATGGCCGATGGCGCCGAGATGATCACCAGCCTGCTGCCCGAGGATCTGAGCCTGACCCCCGGCGAGGCCAAGGACGTGGCCAATACCGCCCGGGAGGCCGGGGTGGCGGCCGGCGTGGCGGCCGTGACCGCCGGCGACGAGGTGGGGGATACCTTCGACCAATTGGCCGATCCCGCGCCCGCGCCCGAAGAGGGCGCCGATGACGCCGACGATCCCACCGGCTATACCGACGAGGAAACCGGCGGCCT
>CAZHRQ010000079.1:8898-12054 GCA_964535075.1 uncultured Rhodobacterales bacterium
GGCGGCCTGGATGCGCTGCTGGAATCCACCATCGGCGTGCCCGCGCCCCGGCACAAGCCGACGCCATGATCCGCCTGTTTCCGGTTGGCGCGGGCCGGCCGGCACCCCATCTCTGTGCGGTCGTGCCCGGTGGGGCACGACGGTGTTCCGCCGTTCACCATGCGAGGTCCGGTCTTGTTGGCGTGCCACCCCTTCGACGATGATCACCTGAAAGAAGAATGCGGTGTCTTTGGCATCGCCAACCATCCCGACGCGGCGGCGCTGACCGCCCTCGGCCTGCACGCCCTCCAGCACCGGGGCCAGGAATCCGCCGGCATCGTTACCTTCGATGCCCAGGAGAACCAATTCCAGAGCCACCGCGATCTGGGACACGTGCGCGACACCCTCAGCACCGAAAGCGTCATGCGGCGCTTGCGGGGGCGGGCGGCCATCGGCCACGTGCGCTACTCCACTACCGGCGATACCCTGATCCGCAACGTGCAGCCCCTGTTCGCCGATTTCGAGTTCGGCGGGCTGGCCATCTGCCACAACGGCAACCTCACCAACGCCCGCACCCTGCGCCATCAACTGGTGCGGCGGGGCTGCCTGTTCCAGTCCACCACCGATACCGAGGTGCTGGTGCACCTTATCGCCAACAGCCCCTATTCCACCGTGGAGCATCGCATGATCGACGCCCTGCGGCGGGTGGAGGGCGCCTATTCCATCCTGGCCATGACCCGGGACACCATCTTCGGCATGCGCGACCCCCTGGGGGTGCGGCCGCTGGTGCTGGGGCGGCTGGACGAGGTGCCGGTGCTGGCCTCGGAAACCTGCGCCCTGGACATCATGGGCGCCACCTTCGAGCGGGAGGTGGAGCCCGGCGAACTGGTGGTGATCAACAGCGACGGGGCCCTGCACAGCCTCCATCCCTTCCCCCGCCAGCACAAACGCTTCTGCGTGTTCGAGCTGATCTATTTCGCCCGGCCCGACAGCCAGATGGAGAGCCGGTCGGTCTATGACGTGCGCAAGAACATCGGCGCCGAGCTGGCCCGGGAAAGCATGGTGGACGCCGATGTGGTGGTGCCGGTGCCCGATTCCGGCGTGCCGGCGGCCCTGGGCTTCGCCAACGAGTCGGGCCTGCCCTTCGAACTGGGCATTATCCGCAGCCACTACATGGGCCGCACCTTCATCCAACCCAGCGATTCCACCCGCAATCTGGGCGTGCGACTGAAGCACAACATCAACAAGGGACAACTGGAAGGCAAGCGGGTGGTGCTGGTGGACGATTCCATCGTGCGCGGCACCACCTCGCGCAAGATCGTGGAGATGGTGCGGGCCGCCGGCGCGGCGGAGGTGCACATGCGCATCAGCAGCCCCCCCACCACCCACAGTTGTTTCTATGGCATCGACACCCCGGAGCGGGAAAAGCTGCTGGCGGCCCGCTTTGATCTGGAAGGGGTGCGGGCGGAAATCGGCGCCGACAGCCTGGCCTACATTTCCCTCAACGGCTTGTACCGGGCCTGCGGCATGAGCGAACGCAATGCCGAATACCCGCAATTCTGCGATGCCTGTTTCACCGGGGACTATCCCACCCACCTCACGGACCACGAGGCGGGCACCCTGCCCATCCAGCTCACCATGCTGGACGAGGAGCCCGAGTGAGCGCCCCGGCAGACCCCACCAAGACAGGATAAATCATGGCCGGAGAACTGGACGGACGTATTGCCCTGGTGACCGGGGCCTCTCGGGGGATCGGGGCGGCGGTGGCACGGCGGTTCGCGCGCGAGGGCGCCCACGTGATCCTGGTGGCCCGCACCCAGGCGGGGCTGGAGGAAGTGGACGACGCCATCCGCGCCGAACGGGGCGACGACAAGGGCGCCACCCTGCTGCCGCTCAACCTGATGGAATACGAACGCATCGACCAGATGGGGGCCGCCATCTACGAACGTTTCGGGCGGCTGGACGTGCTGGTGGGCAATGCCGGCATTCTCGGTACCCTCAGCCCCATGGGGCACCAGGATCCCGAGTTGGTGGCGCGGGTGCTGGGGCTGAATGTCACCGCCAACTGGCGCCTGATCCGCTCCCTGGACCCCTTGTTGCGCCAGTCCGAGGCGGGGCGGGCCCTGTTCACCACCTGCGGCATTACCCGGGAGCCCCGGGCCTATTGGGGCGCCTATGCGGCGTCCAAGGCGGCGCTGGAGACGCTGGTGCTCACCTATGCCGGGGAACTGCGGCGCACCCCGGTGAAGGTCAACCTGCTGGACCCGGGCCCCGTGGCCACGCGGCTGCGCCAGGCGGCCTATCCGGCCGAGGATCGCGCCCGCCTGCCCGAGCCCGACGCCGTGACCGACGCCTTCGTGGCCCTGGCCCGGGCCGACTCCCAGACCCACGGCGAGGTGGTGCGCGCCGGCACGGTTCCCGAGGACGAATAGGGCCCGAGGACGAATAGGGCCCGAGGAGAGACAGGGCGGGCGCGGCAGGGGCCGCCGCCCACCCCAAGAGGGATCACGCCGCGTGGTGCTGCTTGGCGGCGCGGGCGGCGGCGGCGTCCTCGGCGGAATAGCCCTTGCCCGCCCACAGCATTTCGTAGGCGATTTCCTCGTTGCCGTTCTCGCACAGGGCCAGCACCTCTTGGAACAGGGGCTGGAAGGTCTCGCTCTTGTGCGATTCCTCGTGGTCGGCGAAGGTGTTCCAGAAGGTGATGATCAGCGCTTCCCGGCCCTTCAGCGGCGAGTCCACGGCCTGGCCGGTGGTGCTGCCCTCGTTGGAGACCTGACCACTGTTCAGGCACACAAAGCCCCCCACGAAGCCCGTTTCCGAGTGGTAGGTCTTCACGTTCTCGCACAACACCGCCACCCGTTCCTCCAGGTCTTCCACGGTGTATTCGGGGCGCAGCAGCACCCGGTTGATGGTCACCACGCCGTCGCCGGGAAAGCCAGGGATGAGTTGGGACATGGGAGAGTCTCCTTTTTGGGTCAGGGGGCGCACCGGCCCCAGTGTATATGAGCTCTCCCGCATATATGAATCCAGACGATTTTAGTCAACCATCGGCAGGCACTTTTCCGTCGGGGGCTTGGCGGGGCGGGGGGGCGCCCCCAAATGGAAATCGGCGGCGGCCGGACCGCCCTAGAGCGGATCGCCCCCAATCGGGTTCACGCTGTGAACCGGATTGGGCGC
>CAZHRQ010000080.1:0-7630 GCA_964535075.1 uncultured Rhodobacterales bacterium
AGGGCGACCAGCCCTCCGCCCCTCTGGTCTGCATGGCAAACTGACTCATGCTGAGTTCTGGACGCAGGAAAGCCTTGGCAGGACGGATGGGATGTGCTACGCAGGCTTTCCGCTCGTGGGCGAACATCGGTTCCCGGAGAGGTCCCTGAACACCGGGGATCGGGAGACGGCGCCCGGAGCAGCTTCCGGGCCCTGACTGCCTTAGCCCCCGCCGCGCGGGTTCGCCGCCGCGGCGCGCGGGTCGTGGGAGGGGCCGGCGCCGCATCAGTCAATCCGGGATCAATTCTTGCCAAGGGAGTAGGACCCATCGTTTCCGTTCTCGTACGCGACAACAATGTCGATCAGGCTCTAAAGGCGCTGAAAAAGAAAATGCAGCGCGAGGGCGTGTTCCGCGAAATGAAGCTGCGCCGCAACTTTGAAAAGCCGTCCGAGCGCAAGGCGCGGGAAAAGGCGGAAGCGGTGCGACGCGCGCGCAAGCTGGAGCGCAAGCGTCTGGAACGCGAAGGCTTCTAAACAGACCTTCCCCAGTCCGCGCTGCACACAAGACGCCGCGACCCCCGCGAGGGGTGCGGCGTTTTTTTATGCAGGAGGGGCGATCGGCTCTCAAACAAATAGATAGAGCCGATTCACGCGGTCAATGGGACCCGAGAATTGGGTCCCATTGACCGCGATAGGCTCTAGGGATAGATGCTGTCGAAAGCCAGGATGTGCGCGGTGGCCCGAGGCGTGCCGTCGTCGTCGATCAGGTCCTGGGTTACCAGCCACGGATGGTCGGCCAGCACCGGCGTCAGCCGGGCCAGTTCCTCGGGCCAGTCCTGCTCCTGGGCCGCTGCCGCCCGCACCAGCACGCCATAAAGGTCCCGATCCCTCAGCCGCAGGGCGGTCAGAGCCCCGCGAAATTCGCCCCCGGGCCGGGCCCCGGCCGGCGGACACTCCCCCATGGCGGCCTGCCACAAGCCTTGGAAGGGATTGTGCACCGTGGTTGCAAGACCCTCCTTCTCCCCTGTCATCCTGGTGTCTCCCCATGGGCTTGCCCGGGCCACGCCCTTGCGCGATCCGGGGTTACAAAACTTAACATCTTTATCGCCATATTGACTCCATTGCCGGAAGGGGGCAAGGGGCCCCTGGGGAACCGTTCATCACACGACTCAGGGGAAGAGATCATGACTGCTCGCCTTCGCGCCCACGCGCTGCTGGCGCTGGGACTGGCGGGGCTGGCGGGGGGAGTCGCCATGCCGGCGGCCGCCGACTCCACCTCCGAAACGACCAGCACCCGGAAAACACCGGCCTCGCCCAACATTCCGCCCCAATGCTATACCCGTACCGAGGACAAGCAAGGCAACGTTTACAATCCCTGTTATGTCTGCCACGTGGACGGGGAAGCGCCCAACTTTGTACAGGACGCGGTGACGCAACTGGATTACGCCCTGCCCGGCCCGGCGCTGGAAAACCACTGGGCCAACCTGTTCGTGGATCGGCGCGACGCGGTGGCCGCCCAGGGCGACGCCGACATGGACGCCTATGTGGCCCAAGACAACTACCCGGCCCTCCGGCACGCTCTGCGCGATTTCCCGGCGGCGTGGGCCGACTACGACGCCAACGACAACGGGCGCTGGGACGGCTTCTTGCCCGACTGTGAATACCGCTTCGACAACCGCGGATTCGACCGTCGCGCCGATGGCAGCCTCACCGGCTGGCGGGCCTTTGCGTACTATCCGCTGCCGGGGGGCTTCATGCCCACCAACGGCGCCACCGACGACGTGCTGATCCGCCTGCCTGCATGGTTTCGGCGTACCCGCGACGGCGCGGAAGACGCCGACACCTACGCGGTGAATCTTGCCATCCTGGAGGCCCTGATCACCCGCAAGGACGTGCCGATGGCGCCGGTGGATGAAACCCGCTGGGGGGTGGACCTGAACCGGGACGGCCAACTGGGCACCGCCGACCGGGTGGCCTTCGTCTGGCCGCCCGAAGCCGGGGCGCCCCCGGTCATGGAATGGGTGGGCGAAGCCGGCGCGTTGCAGGGCGCGGGCAAGGTGCATCTGGCGGCCGGGCTCTATCCCGTGGACACCGAATTCCTGCACAGCGTGCGTTACCTGGGCCTGGACGAGAACGAACAGGTGGTCATGCCCCTGCGGATGAAGGAATTACGGTATGGCCGCAAGGTGGGCTGGCACGACTACGCCAATCTGGCCATGATTGAACAGCGGGCGGAAAGCGAAGCCATCGCCTTTCCCGACCGTATCGAACTTTATGCCGGCGACGCGGAACAAGGGCTCTACAACGGCCGGGGCTGGGTGTTCCAGGGCTTCATCGAGAACGCCGAAGGCGCCCTGCGGCCCCAGAGCCGCGAGGAAACCAAGTTTTGCCTGGGGTGCCACACGGGCCTGGGGGTGATCACCGACGGCACCTTCGCCCTGCCGCGCAAGCTGGACGCCGCCGACAGCTTCCAGCGCGGCTGGTATCACTGGCGGGACAAGGGCCTGGCTGGCCTGCCCGAGCCCAAGGGCCCCAACGGCGGCTGGGAATACACCACCTATCTGCAACGCAACCACGCCGGCAATGAGTTCCGCGCCAACGAGGAAGTAAAACGCACCTTCTTCACCGCCGACGGCACCCTGAAGCCGGCCATGGTGGAACGACTGCACCAGGATATCGGCATGCTGCTGCTGCCCACCGCCGAGCGGGCCCGGACCCTCAACAAGGCCTATCGCACCATCGTGCGGGAACAGAGCTATCTGTGGGGCCGGGATCCCAACGTTCGCCCCATGACGGATACCGTGTGGCGGGAGGTGACCCAGGATCAGCCCACCGGCATCGACCCGGCCGAGGAGCGCCCCTGATCCATGGCCTCCGCTTCCCAGGGGAGGCGCCGCCCGTTGCGGCGTCTCCTGCGTTTTGTCGGCCTGATGCTGCTGGTCCTTCTGGTGGGGCTGCCGGCGGCGGGGCTGCTGGCCTATCGCTGGTTCCCGGTCCCGGCCACACCGCTGATGGTGATCCGCAGCGTGGAGGGCGAATCCTGGCACCACACCTGGACCCCGCTGGACACCATGTCACCGTGGGTGGTGCGCAGCGTCATCGCCAGCGAAGACGCCCGCTTCTGCGGTCACCGGGGCTTCGACACGGTGGAACTGCGCCGGGCGCTGGCGGCGTGGCGGGCCGGCGAGGGCCTGCGCGGCGCCTCCACCCTCAGCCAGCAAACGGTGAAGAACCTGTTCCTGTGGCCGGGACGACAGTGGATCCGCAAGGGCCTGGAAGCGTGGCTGACCCCATGGCTGGAACTGGCCTGGCCCAAGCGCCGCATCGTGGAGGTCTATCTCAACATCGTGGAGTGGGGGCCGGGCGTCTACGGCATCGGTGCCGCCAGCCAGTATTATTTCGGCGTGCCGCCCCGCCAACTCACGGCGGCCCAGGCGGCCCGGCTGGCGGTGGTTCTGCCGGCCCCCCGACACCGCACCCCCACCAGCAACCGGCCCCCGGTGCCGGCCCTGGCGGCAGTGGTGGCCCGCCGCGCCCGACTGGTGCGCCTGGGGCCCAACAACACGCCCTGCCCACCAACGTCTGATTGAAATAAAATTACCGTACTCAGCATTTCTTTCTTCTTCCCTTCCCCGGTTCTTGACATCGAAACCGCAAATTGCATGATGAAACGGGGAGCGGATCATATGGGTGACGGCACGGAGTCGCGGGAGGACGTATCCCGAGACCACCGAAGCGTTGCGGGGCGATGTAGCGCCGGGGGCGGCACGAGGTCCGCAGATACCCTGCTCCCTGAAAAACTGTGGAGTCTTGAGCTAGGCAACCCCAGGGCGAAAAACTTTGCGCTTTGGCTTGCTATTTCGAGATCATTCTTGTTCAATAAAAAAACAATAAGAATGTCACCTCCACAGGCTCGAACAAATATCCTGGCGCCGCGGCACCACGCGGCCGGTAAGCGTGTTGCCCAATGCGTTCCCGAGCTGCGCGTTCCGCGACCCAGGCAGGGAAAGAGGACAATCCCCATGACGACGCAAAAGGAACCGGCCGCCAAGCCGCAAAATCGGGCCACCGACACCGACCGCCACGTGGGCAACCGCATCCGCGAACGGCGGATCATGCTCGGACTGAGTCAACAACAGATGGCGGACATGATCGGGGTCACCTACCAGCAGGCCCACAAGTACGAACGCGGCATCAACCGCATCTCCGCCGGCCGCCTGTACGAAATCGCCCGGGTACTGGCGGTGCCGGTGGCCTATTTCTTCGAGGACCTGGAAGATGCCCAGCCCCGGGAAATGAGCCCCCGCCAACGCATGTGTCTCGAACTGGCCCGTAACTTCTCCCAGATCGAAAACCAGCGTCACCAGGAGGCGCTGAGCCAGCTCGCCCGGGCCCTGGCCCACGACGACGTTCCCGCCACGCTCTGACCGGCCCCACCCTGCCCCAGTTCATTCCAGAGGGGCCCCCTGTGGGCCTTCTCCCCAGTGCCCCCCCTCCCCTGTGGCCCCCCTCCCCTGTGGCCCAGCGACAGCAAAGGGAGCGGTGTGGTATACCTTCCGCACCGCTCCTGCGGGGAAGAGAGCGTCCTCAAGGCAGGGAGCCGCCCTTGGAAATCGTCCACGCCCTCACCGCCCTGGCCACGCTGACGCTGCTGGAGCTGGTGCTCAGCATCGACAACGTAATTTTTCTCTCCATCGCCGCCGAGCGCTTGCCGGAACGGCAACGCCCGCCGGCCCGGCTGATCGGCCTGGCCCTGGCCTTTGTGCTGCGGGTGCTGATGTTGCTGGGCTTGAGCTATCTGATGGGGTTGAACAGCGCCGTGTTCCATGTGGGCAGCTTCGCCGTTTCCTGGAGCGACCTGCTGCTGATGGGGGCCGGCGCCTTCTTGATGGTCAAGTCCATCGGCGAGATCAACGCGGAGGTAACGGCCGAGGGCGAAGGCCCCGGCGCCGCGCCCCCGCCCCGCGCCGCCTTTGCCCTGGTGCTGGCCCAGATCGCGGTGTTGAACGTGATCTTCAGCCTGGATTCCATCTTCACCGCCTTCGGCATGGTGCATGAGCTGTGGATCATGATCGTGGCCCTGGCCGTGTCGGTGGTGGCCATGATGGTGGCCAGCGGCCCGGTGGCACGATTCGTGAACGCCAACCCCTCGGTGAAAATGCTGGCCCTGTCCTTCCTGGTGATGATCGGCTTCGTGCTGATCGCCGAGGGCCTGCACCACGACATTCCCAAGGCCATCGTCTACAGCAGCGTGGCTTTTGGCGTGGCGGTGGAAGCCCTCAACCTGGCCCGACGACGCAACCTGAAACGCCGGCGGGCGCAAACGCCGCGGTAACCCTTATTTCAACAGGGCGTCGATCTGGTCCAGGCGCGGGTCGTCGTGCCGCAGCGCCCGGGCCAGCCGCTCGGCCAGGTCCAGGCGGTTGGCGGGAATCTGCATCTCCACGGTACGCAGTGCCGCCATCTGCTGGGGGGAGAGCCCCTTTTTCTCTCCGGTCACATAGGGCACGTAATCCATGTCCGACTGCTGGATGTGCCGGGTGAGCCATTCGCGCAAAAACGTCAGCAACCGCTCCGGCGCCACCTTTTCCGGATGGGCTTCCCACGACTGCCGCGCCTGCTCCAATCCTTCTTGCAGGCGCTGGTGCTTGATCATGTGCTCGCCCAGATCGGGATACCCGGCCTGACGCATGAAGTGTTCCTCGCGGGCAAAATGCTCGTCGGTGTACTGGGCCAACGCCTTCAGGGTCGCCCCCACCTGCCGCTCCCCCTCGCCGCGGGCGATCTCCTGGTGCAGCGTGTTGAGGATGTCCACCAGCATGTGGTGGTCCGTGTCGATGGGCCGGATCCCGGTTTCCAGGTCCGGGCCCCATTCAATGCGTGTCATGGCCACGTATCCTTTGCCATCCCCGCCTGCTATACCATGGGCGGCCCGGCCGCGTCACCCGCCTCCCGGTCCCCCGGTCCCCCCCTCGTCAGGAGCAGGCCATGCCCCACGATTCTCACACACCCGCGCCTCCCCCTCATCAGCATGAGCATGGGCATGGGCATGAGCATGGGCACCATGGTCATGCGGCGGTTCCCGCCGACGCCGACAGTGCCCGGCGGGTACGGGTGGTGCTGGGGCTCACCGTCATCTTCATGCTGGTGGAGGCGGCGGGCGGCTTTTTCGCGCACTCCCTGGCGCTGTTGTCCGACGCGGCCCACATGCTCACGGATTCCGCCTCTTTGGGGCTGGCGCTGGTGGCCTTCCATCTGGCGCGGCGCCCCTCCGATCCCCAGCGTTCCTATGGGTATGACCGGGCGCAGATCCTGGCCGCCTTCGTCAACGCCCTGGCGCTGCTGGCCCTGAGCGCCTGGATCACCGTGGAGGCCCTCACCCGACTGGCCACACCGGCGGTGGTGAAGGCCGAGGTGATGCTGGTGATTGCCCTGATGGGCCTGGTGGTGAACGTGGTGGGCTTTCGCATCCTCCACGGCGGCCATAAGGAAAACCTGAACCTGCGCGGCGCCAGCCTGCACGTGCTGGGGGATCTGCTGGGCTCGGTGGCGGCGGTGGTGGCCGCCGTGGGCATTCTCCTGGCCGGCTGGATGCGACTCGACCCCCTGCTGTCGCTGCTGGTGGCGGGCATCCAACTCTATACGGCGGTGGGATTGATCCGGGCCTCCGGCCACATCCTGATGGAGGGCGCGCCGGCGGGCGTCACCCCCGAGGCCGTGGCCACCGTGGTCACCGGCGCCGTGCCTGAGGTGACGGAGGTCCATCACGTGCATGCCTGGTCGCTGACACCGGAAAAGGTGCTGGTGACCCTGCACGCGGTGGTGCCGCCCGAGGCCGATAACGACACGGTGGTGGCCGCCGTCCAGGCAGCCCTGGCCCGGGACATGGCCATCCACCATGCCACCGTTCAGGTGGAACACCGGGGCTGCTGACCTCCAGCGCCTATCGCGGTCAATGGGAACGGGAGAGAGGGGACCGACCCAGGCTCCCCCGACCTGACGGCACCGGGAAAGCCACGGACACGCGGCGGACACTTGATGGTTCCGATCCGCCCCGTTCTGCGCTAGAGCGGGTCGCACCCAATCGGGTTCACGCCGTGACCCGGATTGGGTGCGTGAATCCGCTCTAAAACAAAATAGATAGAGCCGATTCACGCGGTCAATGGGACCCAAAAATGGGTTCCCATTGACCGCGATAGGCTCTAGCGTGAGGCCGGACCGCCACCAGGGAGCCCCGGCCATGGCCATCCGTTCCATCCTGCTGCATCTCACCCACGATAAGGATCACCGCGCGCGCATGACCGTGGCCTTTCAGTTGGCCCGCCGCTTTCATGCCCAGTTGCGCTGCGTCTATACCAACCTGCCCCTGTGGATGGAGGGGGCACCGGTGGAGGGCCGGGGCGCCTCCATCGAGTTCCTGAACGAAATGGCCGAGATGGCCGAGGCGCACCAGAGCGAGATCAAGGCGGAAATCCTCCGGGCGTGCGAGGATCACGGCATCCCCCTCAACTGGTCGGCCGACGAGGGCCCCATGCAGGAGGTCTTGACCGCCCAGTCCCATTGCGCCGATCTGGTGCTGGTCTCCCGGGCCCCCCCCCGCACCCTGGAAGCGCGGGTGAAGCAGGAAACGCCGCAGTTCCTGCCGTTGAAG
>CAZHRQ010000080.1:7640-11924 GCA_964535075.1 uncultured Rhodobacterales bacterium
CGTTGAAGGCCGGGTGCCCCACCCTGATCCTGCCCGACGGCGCCGCCGAGGACATGGCCGTGGGCCGGCGGGTGGTGGTGGCGTGGCAGTACAGTCGCAACTGCGCCCGCACCGTGCGCGAAGCCCTGCCCGTCCTCGCCACCGCCGATCAGGTGATCCTGGGGCACGTGGTCCCCCACATGCCCGCCGACAGCCCCCTGGACGCCGTGCGCGAGCATCTGGCCCGCCACGGCGTGACGGTGGAGGAACGCCTGCTGAGCGAGCGCTTTGGTCGCTCCCGCGCCGACCTGATCCTGGGCCTGTGTGCCGAGGAAGGGGCGGACCTGCTGGTGATGGGCGCCTGGGGCCAGTCCCGTCTGCAAGAGATGATTCTGGGCAGCGACACAGGACAAGTGCTGAACGAAACCCCCATCCCCGTGTTCATGGACCATTGATCCCGGACCGACCGGGCAAAAAGAAACGTGAGCCCTGATAAAACCTTCGCTATACTTTATGTCTTGGATAGACCCATTTCCCGGGGAGAACCCGACCGTTGTCCCGACGGCACCCCCTGGCTGACGAGGCTGTTTCCCTGATGACCCCCGCTGCCGAAAACGCCTATCGCAAGGCCCTGACCTTCCACCGGGCCGGGCGGGCCCGCGCCGCCCTGACCTGGGCGGAAAAGGCGGTGGCCGCCGCCCCCGATCGCCGCGCGTTGCGTCTCCTGGCCATTGCCCTAGCCCTGGAAACCGACACCCCCGACAAGGCCCGGGCCCATACCGCCGTCCTACTCCAGGCCAATGCCGACGATACGGAAGCCCTGCATCTGGACGCCCGGGCGGCGGAACAGCAAAAGGATTGGGCGGACGCCCTCAAACGCTATCAACGGCTGTTGGAACTGCCGGGCGGCGACGGCTCGGTGGTGACGGGAATGGCGCGGGCCCTGATCAACAGGGGCCAGGGCCACGACGCCGAACGGGCCCTGCGCCGTCACCTGCCCCGCTTTGCCGACCACGGGCCCCTGCACCGGCTGCTGTCCCAGGTGTTGCGGACCAAGGACCAGGCCGACCGCGCCCTGCCCTTCGCCGAAACCGCCCTGCGCCTTGAGCCCACCGATATGGCCACGCGCCAGGAAATGGCGGCGGTGCTCCAGGCCCTGCGCCGACCCGCCGAGGCGGTGCCGCTGCTGGAGGCGGTGGCGGCCGAGGACCCGGACAACGCCGACGTGTGGCTGAAACTGGCCCGCGCCCGGGAGGCCGCTCGCGACACCACCGGCGCGCGGGAAGCGGCGGAAAAGGCCCTGACCGTCAACAACGATAAAAAAACCAACATCCTCTATGGCACCGCCATGGTGCTGCGGAATCTCAAAGCCCTGTCCCGGGCCGAGGAGGTGCTGCGTCACTACCTGGACCGCTGCCCCGAGGACCCTTCGGCCATGCACAACATGGCCCTGGTCTGTCACGACCTGGAGCAGTACGACCAGACCGTCACCTGGTACCGCAAGACCCTGGAAAGGAACCCGAACAACGCGGTCACCCACAACAACCTGGCCGTAGTGTTCATGGAATCCGCCCGGCCGGAGGAAAGCGTGGCCGAGTACCGGGCGGCCCGGGATTGCGATCCCACCTACACCTCCGCCCATTCCAACATGCTGTTCGGGCTCAACTACCTTTCCGGCATTTCCCGGGAGGAACTGTTCCAGGAGCACCGCACCTTCGAGCATGACCAGACCGAGCCGCTGCTGCCCGGCGCGATCGTGCACGCCAACCCCCCCGATTCGGAACGCCCCCTGCGGGTGGGGCTGATCTCCCCCGATTTCTGTGGCCATGCGGTGAGCTACTTCACCGAACCCCTGCTCATCCATCACAACCGCGACACCCTGCACCTCTATGTCTATGCCAACGTGCCCAAGCCCGATGGCGTCACCGACCGCCAGCGCACCTACATCCGGCCGGAACGGTGGCACTGGATCAACGGCCTGAAGGACGACGAGGTGTTCGACCTGATCCAGCAGGACGGCATCGACATCCTCATCGACCTGGCCGGCCACACCGCCGGCAATCATCTGAAGCTCATGAGCCGCCGGCCGGCGCCAGTGCAGGCCACCTGGATCGGTTATCCCAACACCACCGGCCTCACCACGGTGGACTGGCGGCTGGTGGACGCCATCACCGATCCCGAGGGCGACGAGGCCATTCATACCGAACGCCTGTGGCGCCTCCCGTCCGGCTTCAACTGCTACCACACCCTGGTGGCGGTGGCGCCCAAACGCACCCCGCCCTCGGCCGAAGCGGGGCATGTCACGTTCGCGTCCTTCAACAACCTGTCCAAGGTCTCCCACGAAACCATCGCCGTGTGGGCGGAAATCCTGAAGCAGGTGCCCGACTCCCGACTGATTCTCAAGTCCAAGGCCCTGGCCGCCGAGTCGCCTCGGACCCTCATGTATGAGCGCTTCGCCACCCATGGCGTGGACACGGACCGCCTGGAACTCATCGGCCAGATGCCGTTCGAGGAACACCTGCGCGCCTATGGCCGGGTGGACATCGGCCTGGATCCCTTCCCCTACAACGGCACCACCACCACCTGCGAAGCCATGTACATGGGGGTGCCGGTGCTCACCCTGCTGGGCGACCGTCACGCCGCGCGGGTGGGGACTTCCCTGGTGGGCCGGCTGGGTCTGGACGACCTGGTGGCCACGTCGCCCGAGGACTATGTGGCGCGGGCGGTGGCCCTGGCCGCCGACGAACCCCGTCGCGCCGCCTGGCGCCAGGACATGCGGGAACGCATGACCGCCTCTCCCCTGTGCGATGGATCCACCCACGCCCGGGAAGTGGAAGACGCCCTGCGTGGCATGTGGCGCACCTGGTGCGACCAGCGCCGCGCCAGCCCGCCGCCGCCCCGGCCACGCATGCGCATCATTCACGTCCTGGGCTTTGCCGACGATCAGTCCCTGTTCCGCTGCCTGGGCAGCATGGACAACGTGATGCTGTTCAGCGAGGTGCACCCCCTGGGCGGCGACGTGTTCGACCCCGTCCAGCAGGCCCGGGAGTGGTACGACCTGCTGGACGACGCGGAGACGGCCGAGATCCAGCGCAAAAAGCTGCACTACCGCGACCTGATGGTGCGCTTCTACCGCCATGCCCAGGCCCGGGGCCAAACCATGCTGTTGCGGGACTGGACCCACCTGGATTTCCTGGGCGAGCCCTATATGCCCTTCCCCTCCTTCCGTCTCATGGCCGACGAAGCGTTGCGCCGTAATTTCGACCTGCTGCCGGCGGCCGTGGTGCGCCATCCCGCCGACCATTGGCGGGCCCTGAACCACCACCTGCCCGGCGACCGCATCCCCCTGCCCCGCTTCCTGGAAGGTTATCGCCGCTACGTGGAGGCCATCCAGGGCATGCCCCTGCTCCGCATCGAGGATTTCCTCCAGGACCCGGACCGGGAATTGCAGCGCTTGTGCGATGCCCTGGACATGCCCTTCGATCCCGGCTACGCCGACCGCTGGCGCCAGTTCAGCCACATTACCGGCGCCGGGAACCTGACCGACGAACAACGGGCGGCCCTGACCCTGAAGCCACGGGCCCCCGGCAGCCAGGCCGACCCCGCCGTGCGCCAGCGCTTGGCCGAGAATGCCGATTACCGTGCCATCGTGGACATGCTGGGCTATCCTGCGTGATCCCCACCCAACCCATGGAGGGACCATGAGCGCCCTGTCACCGGGAGACCTGCAACAGGCCCTGCACCAGTTGGGCCAGGACCCCGAGGCCCGCGCCGCCATCCTGGCCGCCCTGCGCGCCTACGAAGCCCGCCAGCCTCGTCCCTGGCCCTGCAACGTGCGTGAGGACATCACCGGCCCCGTGGTGGACGCCCTGTTCGCCGGCGAGGAAACCCTGACCCGGACCCTGGTCCAGGGCCTCACCCTCACCTGCGGCTACCACTCCAAGATCGTGCGCGACTTTGTCATGAGCGCCGAGGAAACCCCCGATCACGTGTGGGAGCCCCAGACCACCCGGCTGCTGCTGCACCTGTCCCGGGGCGAGGTGGTGATCGGCGGCGCCTATTTTGGCGATCAGGCGCTGCTGGTGGGCCAGCGGCTCAAGCCCGAGGGCGGCCGGGTGCACTGTTTCGAGCTCAACCCCGTGCAGGCGGACCGTTTGGCCGCCAACGCCGCCGCCAATCACCTGGATAACGTGGTGGTGAACCGGCTGGGGCTGTGGCGCCGCGACGACGTGCGCCTGACCCTGGACGGCGACGACAGCCACGCCGCCCCCCGTGAAGTGCGCCCCGGCGAGGACGGCGCCCCCG
>CAZHRQ010000081.1:0-2603 GCA_964535075.1 uncultured Rhodobacterales bacterium
CTAGAGCGGATCGCCCCCAATCGGGTTCACTCTGTGAACCGGATTGGGTGCGTGACTCCGCTCTAAATCAAATAGATGGAGCGGATCGTGGTCAATGGGACCCATTTTCGGGTCCCCTTGACCGCGTGAATCCGCCCTAGTCCTTTTCCGTCCGGGCCAGGGGATGGTGGCGCTTGACCGCCTGGATCAGCTTGCTGTCCTGAAGGTGGGTGTAGATCTCGGTGGTGCGGATGTCCGCATGGCCCAGCATCTGCTGGATGCTGCGCAGGTCCGCATCGTGGGCCAGCAGGTGGCTGGCAAAGGAATGGCGCAGCACGTGGGGCGACAGCCGCCCCCGGGCAATGCCCACCGTCTCCCCCAGGGCCTTGATGTCGTCGGTGAAGGCCGTGCGGGTCACATGGCCCGCGCGGGCCCGGGGGGCGGGAAACAGCCACTTGAGACAGCGCCGCCGGTCCGGGTCGGCCTCGGGCAGCCCCCCCTCCCGCGCCGGCAGCCACGCCGCCACCGCCGCCCGGGCCACCGCCCCCACCGGCACCAGGCGTTCCTTGCCGCCTTTGCCCCGCACCCGCACCATGTCCTGACCCCGGGCCATGCTGGCCAGCGGCAGGCTCACCAGTTCGGACACCCGTAAGCCCGTGGCGTACAGCAGTTCCAGTTGCGCCGTCAGCCGCAGCCCCCGGGCGCCCGGGGTGGCGCGGGCGGCGGCCAGCAGGCGTTCCACCTCTTCCAGGGTCAGGAAGCGGGGCAATACCCGGCCGGTGCGCGGCCCGTCCAACATGCGTGCCGGATCCTGGGCACGCCAGCCGTTGCCATGAAGAAACGCGAAATAAGACCGCGCCGCCGACAGCCGCCGGGCCACCGTGCGCGGCGCCAGATCCTGACCGCGCAGGTCCGCCAGCCAGGCCCGCAGGTCCGCCGGCCCGCAGGTGGTGTCCGTCTCGCCGAGGGAGTCCGCCAGGAAGCGGAACAGCCCGGTGAGATCGCCGCGATAGGCCGCCAGGGTATGGGGCGAGGCATTGCGCTCCACCGCCATCATCTCCAGAAAGGCCTCCAGCCGTGGCGTCATGAGGGGGCTCAGGGGGTGGCCGACGCGGGGGGGCTATGGGCTGTGGTGCCCGCGGCGGACGACTCCGCCGGGGTCCCGTGCAGGTGCGGATGGGGGATGGTCTGTTCCACCGCCTGTGTGGGGGGCGGCATGTCCCACAGGGAAAAGAACACGGCACCGGCGATCACCGCCAGCACCGCCAGCACCAGGATCAGATGGACAAGAACGCGCATCAACGGTCTCTCCGGAGCGGCTGGCCGGGTCTTGGGATTCCCGGGCCGGAGTGGTAGGCTCCGGCACATGAAGGATGCCGCGAAGTCTACCGAGTCCACCGCCCCGGCGCAATCGTCCCCCGGGCCCGCCGCTCAGGCCGTGGCCCGCCATCTGCGGGCGCACGACCGTTCCCTGGTGCTGGTGGGCATGATGGGGGCGGGCAAGACCTCCGTGGGTCGGCGTTTGGCCCACCGCCTGGACCTGCCTTTCCGCGATGCCGACGCGGAAATCGAGGCCGCCGCCGGCTGCCCCATTCCCGAAATCTTCGCCCGTTTCGGCGAACCCGAATTCCGCGAAGGCGAACGGCGGGTGATCCGCCGGCTGCTCACCGAACAGGGGCCGCTGGTATTGGCCACCGGCGGCGGCGCCTTCATGGCCCCCGAAACCCGGGCCCTGATCCGGGAGCACGCCTGGTCCCTGTGGCTGCGGGCCGATCTGGACGTGCTGGTGCAGCGTACCGCCGGGCGCACCCACCGCCCGCTGCTCAACGAGGGCGATCCGCGCGTCCGCCTGGACGCGTTGCTGGCGGCGCGCGATCCCGTCTATGCCGAGGCCGACGTGGTGGTGGACACGGGCCAGGAGCCTCTGGACCGCACCGCCCAGCGGGCCCTGGCCGCCCTGGCCCGCCATGTGGCCCATGACCCCTGACGTCCATCGCATGACTCCGCAGGCTCTATCCATTTGTTTTAGAGCGGATCGCGGTCAATGGGACCCTAAAATGGGTTCCCATTGACCGCGTGAATCGGCTCTATCTATTTGATTTAGAGCGGATTCACGCCCCCAATCCGGTTCACAGCGTGAACCCGATTGGGTGCGATCCGCTCTAAGGCGTTCCCCACCGTGCCGGAGACTCACATGACCGCTGATCCGCTCACCGTTCCCGTGGCCCTGGGGGACCGGTCCTACAATATCCACATCGGGACCGACCTGCTGCGCCGGGCCGGCGACTTCATGGCGCCGTTGCTGTCGCGTCCCCGGGTGTTCGTGGTGGCCGACGCCACCGTGGACGCCCTGCACGGCGAGACCCTGCGCCACGCCCTGAGCACCGCCGGGATCGACCATCACACCCTGCGCATCCCCCCCGGGGAGGCCAGCAAGAGCTTTGCGCGTCTGGAGGCGCTGCTGGAGGAACTGCTGGCGCTGCGGGTGGAACGGGGCGATACCCTGGTGGCCCTGGGCGGCGGCGTGGTGGGCGACCTGTGCGGAGTCGCCGCCAGCGTGCTGCTGCGTGGCGTGGCCTTCCTGCAGGTGCCCACCACCCTGCTCGCCCAGGTGGACAGCAGCG
>CAZHRQ010000081.1:2613-11817 GCA_964535075.1 uncultured Rhodobacterales bacterium
CGACAGCTCGGTCGGCGGCAAGACCGGCATCAACAGCCGCCACGGCAAGAATCTCATCGGCACCTTCCATCAGCCCCGGCTGGTGCTGGCGGACATGGCGGTACTGGAAACCCTCTCCGCCCGCGAGGTGCGGGCCGGCTATGCGGAAGTGGTGAAGTACGGCCTCATCGACCGTCCGGACTTTTTCGCCTGGCTGGAAACCCACGGCCCCGACCTGCTGGCCGGGGATCGGGCCACCCGGGCGGAGGCCGTGCGGGTCTCCTGCACCGCCAAGGCCGCCATCGTCGCCGCCGACGAACGGGAAGGCCACCAACGGGCCCTGCTCAACCTGGGGCACACCTTTGGCCACGCCCTGGAGGCCGAGTGCGGCTATGGCGACACCCTGCTGCACGGCGAAGCGGTGGCCATCGGCATGGTGATGGCCTTCGCCCTGTCGGTCCGGCTGGGGCGGTGTTCGGAGGCGGATCTGGCGCGGGTCCGCGCCCACCTGGCGGCCAGCGGCCTGCCGGTGCGGGCGGCGGACATCCGGTCCGATTTCGATCCCGACCGCCTGCTGGGGCACATGGCCCACGATAAGAAGGTGCGCGACGGCCAGGTGACCTTCGTCCTGGCCGATGGCCTGGGCGCGGCGCGGCTGGTGCGCGACGTGCCCCTGGCCGAGGTGCGGGCGGTGCTGGCCGAGAGTGTCGCGCCCCCCGCGCCCTGATCTTCCCACGGGTATGTCCCCCCTGGCCGCCGCGCCGTGGCTGTGCCATGGTGCTGCGCCGGCGGGACCACCGCCTGCCCTGATCCACCGCAAACGCCGGAACCGCCATGGCCGCCGACGCCGCCGGAGACACCAATCTTCTCCTTCCCTCCCTGGGTATTCTCGTGCTGCTGCTGCTCAGCGGCTTTTTCTCTGGTTCGGAGACGGCGCTCACCGCGGCCTCCCGGGCGGCCATGCACGACCGCGAACGCCAGGGCGACCGCCGCGCCGGGCTGGTGAACGCCCTGTTGTCCAAGCGGGATCGCCTCATCGGCGCCATCCTGCTGGGCAACAATCTGGTGAACATCCTGGCCTCCACCATGGCCGCCAGTGTGTTGATCCAGGTGTTTGGCGATGCGGGGGTGGCCTACGCCACCCTGGTGATGACGCTGCTGATTCTCATTTTTGCCGAAATCCTGCCCAAGACCTACGCCATCAACAATCCCGACCGCATGGCGCGGGCGGTGGCGCCCATCGTGCGGGTGTTGGTGGTGGTGCTGGCGCCCATCACCCACGCCATCGACATGCTGGTGCGGGCGGTGCTGCGGCTGCTGGGCGCCCAGCCCGACAGCGGCGAGACCATGACCGTGCGCCTGGCGGAGCTGCGCGGCCTGATCGAGATGAACCGCGACGAATCGGTGCGGCAGGAACGGGCCATGCTGCGGTCCGTGCTGGATCTGGCCAACGTGGAAGTCTGCGAGGTCATGACGCACCGCAAAAAAATCGCCCAGGTGGATGCGGACCTGCCCCCGCGCGAGATTATCGAACGCGTGCTGCAAAGCCCCTACAGCCGTGTGCCCTTGTGGCAGGGCGAACCCGATAATGTGGTGGGGGTGCTGCATGCCCGCGACCTGCTGCATGCCGTGGCCCGGCGCTGCGAGGAGCTGGACGACCTGGACATGGTGGCCCTGGCCAGCCGGCCGTGGTTCGTGCCCGACACCACCAGCCTGTTGGCCCAGTTGCAGGCGTTTCGGGAACGGCGGGAGCATTTCGCCCTGGTGGTGGATGAATACGGGGCCTTGCAGGGCGTGGTGACCCTGGAGGACATCCTGGAGGAAATCGTGGGCGATATCGCCGACGAGCACGACCTGCCGGTGCACGGCGTGCGTGCGGAAGAGGGGGGCAGCCTGCTGGTGGACGGCAGCGTCACCATCCGCGATCTCAACCGCGATCACGACTGGGACCTGCCCGACGAGCACGCCACCACCATCGCCGGGCTGGTGCTGCACGAAGCCCGGGAGATTCCCCTGCCCGGGCAGCAATACACCTTCCACGGCTTCCGGTTCGAGGTGGTGAAGCGCCACCGTCACCAGATCACCCAGCTCCGCATCACGCCTCCGGCCGACGGCGAAACGGGGTGACGGGCCCGACCCTGCATGTGATCGGCGGGGGGCTGGCCGGTCTGGCGGCGGCGGTGGCCTGGGTACGGGCCGGCACGGGGCCGGTGACCGTGTACGAGGCGGCGCCCCGGTGTGGCGGCCGCTGTCGCTCGTGGTGGGACCCGGTGGTGGGACGCACCGTGGACAACGGCACCCACCTGATGCTGGGGGCCAACACCGCCTTGCGGCGTTTCGCGGCGGAGAGCGGCGGCAGCCTGGTGCCGGCCGCCCCCGTCTTTCCCTTTGCCGCGCCTGCCAGCGGCGCCGCCTGGACCCTGCGGCCGGGGCGGCCCTGGGCGTGGCACCCGGGGCCCCTGCTGGCGGGGCTGGCGCGGGTGCTGGTGCCGGGGGCCGACGGCACGGTGGCGGAGGCCCTGGCCACCCAGCCCCTCTACCATCGCCTGTGGGCGCCGCTGACCATGGCGGTGCTTAACACGCCGCCGGAAACCGCGTCCCGCCGGCTGCTGGGGGCGGTGCTGGGGCGGACGCTGGCCCGAGGCGCCGAGGCCTGCACGCCGCTGCTGGCCCCCCGCGGGCTGGAGGCCGCTCTGGTGGCGCCGGCGGTGGCTTGGTTGCGCCGTCACGGGGCGCGGGTGCGCTGCGCCACGCCCATCCGCGCCTTGCGGGACTCGGGCGGGGCGGTGGTGGAGATGGTGCCCGGACGGGGCCCGGCGGTGCCGGTGGCGCCCCGGGATGTGGTGCTGCTGGCCACGGCGCCCCGGGCGGCGGCCCGTCTCTGGCCGGGCCTGCCGGTTTTCGACAGCCACCCCATTCTCAACGTGCATTTCCGGCTCACGGGATCGGCGGCGGCCCTGCCGCGCTTTTTGGGGTTGGTGGGCGGCACCGGCCAGTGGTGGCAGCGCCGCGATGGCCTGGGCACGGTGACCGTTTCGGCGGCGGAGGCCCTGGCCGACTGGCCGGCGACGGCGGTGGCGGCCCACCTGTGGGCGGAGTTGGGCCGGGTGATGCCGCTGCCCGCCGCGGTGCCGCCCTGTCGGGTGGTGCGGGACGCCCATGCCACCCCGGCGCAGACCCCGTGGTTCCGGAAAACCCGGCCGGCGGCGGGACCGGTGGCCGGTGTCACCAATCTTTATCTGGCGGGAGACTGGACGGCACGGGACCTGCCCACCACCTTGGAGGCAGCGGTGCGCTCTGGGGTGCGTGCGGTGGCCTCTTCACAAGGGGCGCATGCTGGGGTACCCATGGAGCGCGCGGCCATTCCTGCCTTTGGTCCATAACCCAAGCGAGGTTTCCCCATGGCGTTTGAACTTCCCGCTCTTCCCTATGATCACGCCGCCCTGGAGCCGCACATGTCGGCCCGGACGCTGGAATTTCACCACGACAAGCACCATGCCACCTACGTGAAGAACCTGAACGCGGCGGTGGAGGGGACGGCCGACGCCAGCAAGGACCTGGTGACCCTGATCAAGGAATCTCACGGCAACGCCGACAAGGTGGCGGTGTTCAACAATGCCGCACAGGTGTGGAACCACACCTTCTTTTTCAGCTGCATGAAGCCGGGCGGCGGCGGCCGGCCGGAAGGCGAGCTGCTGAGCCGTCTGGATGCCGATTTTGGCGACATTCACAAATTCATCGAGACCTTCCGCAACACCGCCACCGGTCAATTCGGCAGCGGCTGGGGCTGGCTGGTGCTGGACAACGGCACCCTGAAGTGCACCAAGACCGCCAACGCGGAAAACCCGCTGGTGCACGGCCAGACGCCGCTGCTGACCGTGGACGTGTGGGAACACGCCTACTACCTGGACTATCAGAACCGCCGTCCCGACTTCATCCAGACCTTCCTGGATCACCTGGTGAACTGGGACTTCGTGGCCGACGCGCTGAAGAACGCGTAAAACGCCCGGTTCTCTGACCAACCTTCAGGAACTGGAAACAAGGGCGGCGGCCGCCCCCCCGAATGCCGCCGCCGCCCTTTAAAGCGGATCGAAACGATCCGCTCTAATTCAAATAGATAGAGCCGATTCACGCAGTCAATGGGACCCGAGAACTGGGTCCCATTGACCGCGATAGGCTCTAGTTTCGCCGCATGTGACGCCACGACGGCTCAAGGCGCTTTTTACACCCGTTCCACGGCCATGGCGATGCCCATGCCGCCGCCGATGCACAGGGTGGCAAGGCCACGCCGGCCATCCCGTTGGCGCAGGGCATGCAGCAGCGTCACCAGCACCCGGGCGCCGGACGCACCGATGGGGTGCCCCAGGGCGATGGCGCCGCCATTCACGTTCACCCGCGCCGGATCCCACCCCATGTCCCGGTTCACCGCCAGCGCCTGGGCGGCGAAGGCTTCGTTGGCCTCGATCAGGTCCAGGTCGTCCACGGTCCAGCCCGCCTTATCCAGGGCGGCGCGGGAGGCCGGGATGGGGCCCGTGCCCATGATGGCCGGGTCCACCCCCGCCGTGGCCCAGGAAACAATGCGCGCGAGCGGGGGGATGCCCCGCTGTCGGGCGTCCTCCGCCGTCATCAGCAGCAGGGCGGCGGCGCCGTCGTTGATGCCCGAGGCACTGCCCGCCGTCACCGTGCCCTGCGGCGCGAACGCTGGCCGCAGCTTGGCCAGCCCCTCCACCGTGGTGCCGTGGCGGGGGTGCTCGTCTGTGTCCACCACCACGTCACCCTTGCGGGTCTTGATGGTGACGGGCACGATTTCCTCGGCAAATCGTCCCGCGTTCTGTGCGGCTTCCGCCTTGGCCTGGGAGTCGGCGGCGAAGGCGTCCTGCGCCTCGCGGCTCAGCCCCCAGCGTTCGGCGACGGTTTCGGCGGTGTTGCCCATGTGGGAATTTTGCAGCGCGCACCACAGGCCGTCGGTGATCATGGTGTCGGTCATCTCCAACGGCCCCATTTTCACGCCGTTGCGCAGATGGGCGGCGTGCGGTGCCTGACTCATGCTTTCCTGACCGCCGCACAGCACCACCCGGGCGTCGCCGCCGCGGATGGCCTGGGCGGCCAAGGCCACGCTGCGCAGGCCAGAGCCACACACCTGATTCACCAGCCATGCCGGCACGCTGTGGGGCAGCCCCGCCGCCAGCGCCGCCTGACGGGCCGGGTTCTGACCACAGCCGCCGGTGAGCACTTGGCCCAGGATGACTTCTGAAACCTCTTCCGGGGCCACGCCGGTGCGGGTCAGCACCGCCTCCAGGACCCGGGTGCCGAGGCTGGCCGCCGGCTGGGTGGCCAGCGCGCCGTTGAAGGTGCCCACGGGGGTCCGCAGGGCGTCGGCTATCACGATCTCCGTCATTCCCCGTTCTCCTGATTGTGGTTGCGTGCCAGGCGCCGGGCCCGCACCCGGGGCCGCCTTTCGGAGTGTGGGCCATTCGGGCCGCCGGAACCACCCCCATGGTTGCCCGCCGTGGTCGTGTGCCGTATTGAGAACCCGTCTCCCAAGATGGCCCCCCAAGATGGCCCCCCAAGATGGCCCCCCAAGATGGAAAGAGCCATGCCGTGACCGCCCTGCTCGACCGACTGTCCGCCGGCTGGCGGCCTTATCTGCTGCTGACCCTGCTGTGCGCCCTGTTTTTTGTGCCGGGGCAGACGTCCCTGCCATCCATGGACCGTGACGAATCGCGCTTCATCCAGGCCAGCCGCCAGATGATGGAAACGGGTGACTTCGTGCGCATCCGCTTCCAGGACAAGGCCCGCAATAAAAAACCCGCCGGCATCCACTGGTTGCAGGTGGCCAGCGTGCAGCTCTTCGCGGGCGGCGACACCCGGGCGGTGTGGGCGTATCGTCTGCCCTCGGCGGGGGCGGCGTGGCTGGTGGTCTTGCTGGTCTTCCGCTTCGGCCGCGATCTGTTCTCGCCCCGGGCGGCCCTGATGGGGGCGGGGATTCTCGGCGGTACATTATTGCTGGGGGTCGAGGCCCATCAGGCCAAGACCGATGCCACCTTGCTGCTGGCCACGGTGGCGGCCCAGGGGGCGCTGGCCCGGGTTTATTGCGCCACCCGGCCCGGAGCCCCGGCGCTGGGGCGGTGGGCTGGCGTGGGATTGCCGTTGTTGTTCTGGTTCGCCCTCGGCGTGGGCATCATGATCAAGGGGCCGGTGGTGCCCATGGTGGCCGCCCTGACCCTGCTGGCCCTGGGGATCGGCGGCCGCGACGCCCGCTGGCTGCTGGCGCTCAATCCGCTGCCAGGGGTCCTGGTCACGCTGGCGGTGGCGGTGCCGTGGTTCGTGGCCATCTCCGCCACCAAGAGCGGCTTTCTGGAGGATTCGGTGGGCAAGGCGCTGCTGCCCAAGCTGCTCTCCAGCGTGGAGAGTCACGGTGCGCCGCCGGGCACATACCTGTTGCAACTGCCGGTGATGTTCTGGGCCGGCTCCCTGTTCGTCGTGGGCGGCGCCTGGCATGCCTGGCGGCATCGGCGGGAGAACGCCGCCCTGCGGGTGTTGGTGTGGTGGGCCCTGCCGGCCTGGATCATGTTCGAGCTGATTCCCACCAAGTTGCCCCACTATCCCCTGCCCACCTATCCGGCCCTGGCGCTGGCGGCGGGGGCGTGGCTGGCGGCCCTGGTCGAGGGGCGGGCGGCCCCGGCCGGGCGGCTCTGGCCAGGGGTGTGGATGCTGCTGGGCGTGGTGTTGGCGGCGGTCCTGACGCTGGTCACGGTGCCGGTGGATCTTACCTGGACCCCTTGGTTGCTGCTGCCCGCCACCTTGGCCCTGGCGACCACCGCCGTGGCGGGGACCCTGTGGTGGCGGCGTCGGGTGGTGGCGGCCTGGGCGGCGGCGGTGGTGCTGGGCGGGTTGGTGCCCATGACCACCATCAGCGTGGCCTTGCCCCATGTGGACGACATGTGGCTGGCGCAGCGGTCGGCGGCGGCGGTGGCGGCGGCCACCCCGGCGAACGCGCCGCCACCGGTGGTGGCCGTCACCGGCTTTCACGAGCCCAGCATGGTGGAGGCCCTGGGCACGCCCACCCGACTGGTGACCGGGCCCCAGGCCGCGCGGCTGCTGGCGGAGGGCACGGTGTCGCTGGCGCTGGTGGATACGGGGTCGTGGCCGGCCTTCGTGGCGGCGCTGGGGCGGACGCCGCCGGTGCTGGCGGAAATCAGCGGCTTTGACTACACCAACGGCGATCCCCTGACCCTGCGCCTGGTGCGCTTGCCGGCGGCCATGCCATGATGCGGCAACGGCGCCTGCCGGTGCTGGCGGCGGGCACGGCTTTGGTGTTGGCGGTTGCGGCGGCGGGGCTGTTTCTGACCCGACAGCAGGCGCACCAGACCCTGGCCCAGGCGGGCGACCCGGCGGCCCAACGGGCGGCGGTGGCGCGCCTTCTCCATACCGGTGGGTCGCTGGCCGGGCTGGATCTGAGCGGGGCCGACCTGTCCCGCCTGGACCTGGAGGACCGTTCCCTGCGTGGGACCCGTCTGCGGGCGGCACGGCTGTGGGGCACACGGTTGGCCGGCGCCGATCTCTCGGCGGCGGATCTGGCCGGGGCCGATGCCACCGGGGCCGACCTGGCGGGGGTGGTGCTGCGGGATGCCCACGTGAGCCGCCTGGACCTGGGCGGATCGCTGGTGGTCCGCAACCTGGACCCGGCGGCGCTGGCCGGCGCCTGGGCCTGGGCCGACCGTGTGCCGGAGGGCCTGGACCCGGCGGTGTTGCGCCTGTGCCCGCCCGACGCCCGCCCGGCCTGGGAAGACGCCCACGCCTGCGCGGAGGGACGCTGTGCCGCGCCGTTCGTGCCCCCCACCACCTGCCCGGCGGCGGGGGAATGAACGCGCCCTTGGGCCACGACACGGGGCCGCAACCACACGGGGCCTCAACCACATGGGGGGCCCCCTCCACACGGGCGGCGGCCGAAGCCCTGTCTTACCCCCTCTGGACACGGAACACCTTTTTTATTAAAAAAATTCCAGAACTGAGTCACGCGACAATGGGGCTTGAATATGGGTCCCATTGACCGCGCTCGGCTCTCGGTATTCATTCTTCAGGAGGGAACGCCCATGACCCGTCTGCCCCTGCTGGCCAGCGCTGCCCTGGCCGCCGTTGCTCTCGCCACCCCGGCCAGTGCCGACGAGGCCCTGCGCGAACAGGCCCAGGCCCTGTTCGAGCCCATTCCCGCCGTGGTGCCGGCGCTGGAAGACAACGCTGTGACCCATGCCCGGGTGGAACTGGGCAAAATGTTGTTCTTCGAGCCCCGCCTCAGCCGCTCCGGTCTCATCTCCTGCAACACCTGCCACAACCTGAGCATGGGCGGGGATGACAACCTGGAAACCTCCATCGGCCATGGCTGGCAGAAGGGGCCGCGGAATGCTCCCACCGTGTTGAACGCCGTGTTCAACGTGGCGCAGTTCTGGGACGGCCGGGCCGAGGACCTGAAGGCCCAGGCCAAGGGTCCCGTGCAGGCCGGCGTGGAAATGAACAGCACCCCCGAGCGCGTGGAAAAAACCCTGAAGTCCCTGCCCGCCTACGTCGCCGCTTTCGAGGGTGCCTTCGCCGGCGAGGACGACCCGGTGACCTTCGACAACATGGCCAAGGCCATCGAGGCCTACGAGGTCACCCTCATCACCCCGGCCAGCCGCTTCGACCAGTGGCTGGAAGGCAACGACAGCGCCATGACCGAAACCGAGATGGAGGGCCTGAAGCTCTTCATCAACAAGGGCTGCGCCGCCTGCCACGGCGGCGTGAACTTTGGCGGCCAAGAGTATTATGCCTTTGGCGTGGTGGAAAAGCCCGGGGCCGACATCCTGCCGCCGGAAGACAAGGGGCGCTTCAACGTCACCAAGACGGCCGCCGAGGAGTATGTGTTCCGGGCGGCGCCGCTGCGCAATATCGCGCTGACGGCGCCCTATTTCCACTCCGGCAAGGTGTGGGATCTGAAGCAGGCGGTGGCTATCATGGGCTCCTCCCAGTTGGGTGAGACCCTCACCGATGCCGAAGCCTCCGCCATCACCGCCTTCCTGCACACCCTTACGGGGGAACAGCCGGCGGTGGAGCTGCCCTTGTTGCCGCCCCGCACCGCTGCCACCCCCAAGCCCGAGGGCATGGTGGAGGTGGAGGAAAGCACCAGCGGGCATTAACCCGGATTATTCACCGGGATTGGCGGGTGTAGCGTAAGATCCTGAGATCGTG
>CAZHRQ010000082.1:0-11671 GCA_964535075.1 uncultured Rhodobacterales bacterium
CAGCATCCCGTGGGCAGCGAATTCAATTTCGAGACCATGCGCATGGAGATGACCGATCTGGCGGCGGTGATCTTCAACCCCATCGCCCAGGCCAAGTTCGTGCACACCGTTTCCGCCGGGTACACCGTGGGGGCTGTGTTCGTGGTGGGCATTTCCAGCCTGTATCTGCTGCGCCGGCGCCATGTGGAATTCGCCCGTCGGTCCTTCACCGTGGGGGCGGCCTTTGGCCTGGCGGCCATCTGCGCCACCCTGCTGCTGGGCGATGAAAGCGGCTACATCACCACCGAGCACCAGAAAATGAAGCTGGCGGCCATGGAGGCCGATTGGGAAACGGCCCCCGCCCCCGCGCCCTGGACCCTGTTCGGCATTCCCGACCGCGCGGCGGAAACCACCCACTACCGCATCGAGATTCCATGGGTGGGCGGGCTGATTGCCACCCGCTCGCTGGATACGGTGATCCCGGGCATCCACGATCTGGTGGAAAGAAACCGCGACCGCATCCGGGAGGGGCTGGTGGCCTATGAGGCCTTGCAGACCCTGCGCGAGGACCCCGACAACGCCGAGGCCCGCGAGATCCTGGCCGCCAACGACAAGGTGCTGGGCTATGCCCTGCTGCTGAAACGGTATACCGACGATCCCACCACCGCCACCCCCGAGATGATCGACAAGGCGGCCCTGGATACCGTGCCCGATGTCTTTACCCTGTTCTTCTCCTTCCGCATCATGGTGTTCATCGGCGGGCTGTTGCTGTTGTATTTCGTGATCGCCTTTTACCTGTCGGCCACGGAAAAGATGGAACAGGCCCGCTGGTTCCTGCGGGTGGCCCCCTTCGCCATCCCGCTGCCCTATCTCGCGGCGGAATTCGGCTGGGTGGTGGCGGAGCACGGCCGCCAGCCCTGGACCATCGAGGGGGTGTTGCCCACCTTCCTGTCCGCCTCCAGCGTGGGGGTGGGCACTGTGGCCGCCTCCCTGACCGGATTCGTGCTGTTCTATAGCGCCCTACTGGTGGTGGATGTGGCGCTGATGGTGCGCTACGTGCGCATGGGGCCGCCCCGGGCCCTGGGCTACGTCGCCGACCCCGGCAGCCCGAGACAGGAGACCGCGTGATGGAACTGCCTCTGGATTATGGCACCCTGCGGGTGATCTGGTGGCTGCTGTTGGGGGTGCTGCTCTCGGGCTTCGCCGTCATGGGCGGCATCGACCTGGGGGTGGCCTTTCTGCTGCGGGTGATCGGTCGCAGCGACAGCGAACGGCGGGTGATGATCAACTGCATCGGCCCCACCTGGGACGGCAACCAGGTGTGGCTGGTGCTGGGCGCCGGGGCGGTGTTCGCCGCCTTTCCCCCCATCTATGCCGCCGCCTTTTCCACCTACTACCTGGCCCTGATGTTGGCGCTGGCCACCCTGATCCTGCGCCCGGGCGGCTTTGACTATCGCAGCAAGCTGCACGACCCCCGCTGGCGCGGCTTCTGGGACTGGGCCCTGTTCTCCGGCGGTCTGGTGGTGCCCCTGGTGTTCGGCATCGCCGTGGGCACCCTGTTCGTGGGGGCCCCCTTCACCGTGGATGAAACCCTGCGCATCAGCCACGAAGGCGGCCTTCTGTCCCTGCTGCGGCCCTTCCCCCTGTTCTGTGGCGTGGTGGCGGTGGCCATGCTGGCCACCCACGGCGGCGCCTTCCTGGTGGCCAAGACCGATGGGGTCCTCCAGGCCCGGGCCCGGACCGTGGTCACCCTGGGGGCGTTGCTCACCCTGGGGCTGTTCGCCCTGGGCGGTCTGTGGGTGGCCTTCGGGCTGGAGGGGCTGCGCATCACCTCCGCCGTGGATCCCGCCGGCCCCAGCAATCCGCTGTTGAAACAAGTGGTGGCCGAGCCGGGGGCGTGGCTGGCCAACTACGGCCGCCTGCCGGTGTTCCTGCTGGCGCCGATTTTGGGCCTGGGCGGGGCGCTGGCGGCCCTGGTCCTGGTGCGTTTGGGGGCGGAAAACCCCGTGGTGGTGGCCACCGGCACCATGGTGGCGAGCATCGTCGCCACCGCCGGGGTGAGCCTGTTCCCCTTCATCATGCCCTCGCGCATCGAAGCGGTGGACAGCCTGACGGTGTGGGACGCCACCTCCTCTCACCTGACGCTGTTCCTGATGCTGGTGGCGGCCATCATCTTCATGCCCATCATCCTGGCCTACACCAGCTTCGTCTTCCGGGTCATGCGCGGCAAGGTTTCGGCCGATGCCATCGAACGCGACAGCCACTCGCATTATTAAGTGATTCCGAGAACGGGGGCCGGCGCGAACCGGCCCCTTTCCGTGACCTGACGGAGGCGACCCCATGTGGTACTTTGCGTGGATTCTGGGTATCGGCCTTGTTTCCTGTTTCGCGGTGCTCAACGCATTGTGGCATGAAATGGACAAGGATGATCCCGGGCCGGCCATCGACTGACCCGTTGGCGGAGGCCGGCCGCCAAGATCGCAGCCAGGGAGAGGTGCTGTCATGACCCCCGTGGAGCCCACCACCACGCTGTTCGAGCGCCTGGGCGTGCTGCCCGGCTATACCCACGCCGGCGGCTGGGCCGTGGAGACCCCCGATTCCGTCCGCCTGCGGCTGGCGGCGGCCCAGGGCTATGCGGTGGACACCGACGACGACGTGGCCCGCAGCCTGGCCCGCCTCACCGCCGAGGACTGGCACCAGGGCCTGCCCGCCGCCCACGTGGTGGTGCGGCCCGATGACGGCTCCGACGCCGCCGCCCTGACCGAGGCGGCGCCGCTGCCGGTCATGTTGCCCGCCGCCGCCAGTGGCGACACCCTGGACCTGACCCTCACCCGGGAAGACGGCACCACCGACCAGTGGCAGATGAATGTCGCCGACCTCACGGTGCTGGAAACCGCCAGCGTGGACGGCGTGGCCATGGAACGCCGCGCCCTGTACGTGGCCGCCCTGCCGGGCGCGCTGCCCCTGGGGTATCACCGGTTGCGGGTGCGCCGCCACGGCCATCCCGACGCCGCCGATACCACCCTGATCGTGGCGCCCGCCCGCTGCTGGCTGCCGGAAGCAGTGGCCGAGGGGCGGCGGCTGTGGGGCCTGCAAGTGCAGCTTTACGGCGCCCGCAGCCAGCACAACTGGGGTCTGGGCACCTTCACCGACCTGGCCACCCTGATGCGGGAGGCGGCACGGCTGGGCGCCGACACGGTGGCGGTGAATCCCCTGCACGCCCTGTTCCCCGATCAGCCCCGCCGCCGCAGCCCCTATTCCCCCAGCAGTCGCCTGTGGCTGAACCCTCTCTACATCGACCCGGCGCAAGTGCCCGAGTCGCGGCAGGTGCTGGACGACTGGCGCCACACCCCGGGGCACGAGGACGCCCTGCACCGGTTACGGGCCATGGACGTGGTGCCCTACGAACACGCCGCCGCCCAGTTGTGGCCGCTGTTCCGCCGCCTGCATGCCGTGTTCGAGGAAATCCATGTGAGCGGCGATACCGAGCGGGGCCGGCAGTTCGCCGCCTATTGCCAGCGGGGCGGGGCGGCGCTGGAGGGCTTCGCCCGTCACCAGGCCCTGGCCGAACGCTTCGGGCCCCGGCCGTGGTTCCAGTGGCCCGACGAATTCCAGCATCCCGACAACCCGGCGGTGGCGCACTTCGCCGACGCCCAGCCGGAGGCCATCCGTTTCCACATGTTCCTCCAGTTCGAGGCGGACCGCCAGTTGTGCGCCGCCGCCCATGCCGCGCCGGGCATGACCCTGGGGCTGTATCGCGACGTGGCCGTGGGCTTCGACCGCGATGGCGCCGATGGCTGGCTTTATCAGGAAGGCCTCACCCACGGCGTGTCCGTGGGCGCACCGCCGGATCTGCGCAATCCCGTGGGCCAGGATTGGGGGGTGGCGGTGCCCACGCCCCGGGCGCTGACGCGCTGGGGCTATCGGCCCTTTATCGACCTGATGCGCGCCAACATGCGTCACGCCGGGGCGCTGCGCCTGGACCACGCCTTCCAGCTCATCCGTCTGTACTGGGTGCCCATCGGCCACAGCCCGGAGGAAGGGGGGTACGTGGCCTATCCCATGGACGACCTCATGGCCATCATCGCCCTGGAAAGTCACCGCAACCAGTGTCTGGTGGTGGCCGAGGACCTGGGGACCATTCCCGAGGGCTTCCGGGAGCGCATCATGGGCACCGATGCCTTGTCCTTCCGGGTGCTGCACCGGGAACGCGCCGCCGACCGCCACTACAAGGCGCCGGACGCCTATCCCGATCTGTCGGTGGTGGTGGCCGGGACCCACGACCAGGGGACCTTCGCCGGCTTCTGGAGCGGGCGCGACGTGGCTTCCCGCCGGGCGCTGGACCTGTACCCCACGCCGGAGGAGGGCACCCGCGCCGCCGGCGACCGCAGCGTGGACCGCGACCGGTTGATCACCGCCCTGGCCGAGGCCGGGCTGTGGGAACCGGGCACCTGTCCCGCCGGCGCCGACGGCCTGCCGGTGGAGGACCTGATCGTGGCCCTGCACCGCTTCCTGGCCCGGACCCCCAGCCGGCTGTTGCTCGTCAACCTGGACGATATCGTCAACCAGACCGAGCAGATCAACATGCCGGCCACCGTGAATGCCTATCCCAACTGGCTGCGGCGGATTCCGCTGCCCATGGAGGACCTGGACCGCTCTCCGCGGCTGGCCCGGGTGGCCGAGGCCATCAATACCGAGCGCCGGTCATAGCGCCGAAGGTATAATCCATGGTGCCCTATCAAGGAGTTGTCAGAGCGATGCGTGCCCTTCAGGAATTTCTGCGCATGGAAGCGGCCGGCGGTATTGTGCTCATGTTCGCCGCGGTGCTGGCCCTGCTGGTGGTTAACCTAGGCGGGGGGGATCTCTACCACCACGTGCTGCACTGGCCGGTGGGGGTGACCGTGGGCCCGGTGGGGCTGGAAAAATCCCTGCTCCATTGGATCAACGACGGTCTGATGGCCATCTTCTTTCTGCTGGTGGGCCTGGAGATCAAGCGCGAGGTTCTGGACGGTGAATTGTCCGACCCCCGGGGGGCGGTGCTGCCGGTGGTGGCGGCGGTGGGGGGCATGGCCGTGCCGGCCCTGTTCTACATCGGCGTGGTGCAGGCCATGGGCGCCCCGGCGGACAGCGGCGTGGACACGGGCACCCTGATGCGCGGCTGGGCCATTCCGGCCGCCACCGACATCGCCTTTGCCCTGGGCATCCTGGCCCTGGCCGGCAGCCGGGCGCCGGTGGCCATGAAGGTGTTCCTCACTGCCCTGGCCATCATCGACGACCTGGGCGCCATCATCATCATTGCCCTGTTCTACACCGCCGATTTGTCCACCCTGGCCCTGGCGGTGGCGGGCGGCGCGGTGGTGGTGCTGGCGCTTCTCAACCTTGTGGGCATCACGCGGCTCACGCCCTATCTGCTGGTGGGGCTGGTGCTGTGGGTGGCGGTGCTGAAATCGGGGGTGCACGCCACCCTGGCCGGGGTGGTGCTGGCCCTGGCCATTCCCCTGCGCGGCCAGGACCGCCACGGCGTCTCGCCCCTGCGGGAACTGGAACACGACCTGCATGCCTGGGTGGCCTTTGCCATTCTGCCGGTGTTTGCCTTCGCCAATGCCGGGGTGAAGGTGACGGACATGCCGCTGTCGGCCCTGGTCCATCCCGTGACCCTGGGCGTCGCCGCCGGGCTGTTCCTGGGCAAGCAGGTGGGGGTGATGCTGTTCAGCGCCGGCGCCATCCGCACCGGCATCGCCCGCATGCCCGAGGGCACCTCCTGGGGGGCGCTGTACGGCACGGCCATGCTCACCGGGGTGGGCTTCACCATGAGCTTGTTCATCGGCACCCTGGCCTTTGATCTGCCGGCCCTTGAAGACGCGGTGCGACTCGGGGTGTTGGGCGGCTCCCTGCTGTCCGGGGTGCTGGGCTATGTGATGGTGGTGGCGGCGGGGCCACGCAAACCCACGCCCGACGCCGCCGAGGCCCCCGCGGCCGCCGAGACCTGAAGTGGGCGGGCGACGGGGCACGGCCCTGCTTGTGCTGCTGGCGATCCGCTCTAAAATAAATAGATAGAGCCGATTCACGCGGTCAATGGGACCCGAGAACTTGGGTCCCATTGGCCGCGATAGGCGCCATGGTGGCCATGGTGGCGTACCACTCGGACAGCGTCACCACCCGGTACCCCTGTTTCTCCGCCGCCGTGAGGATGGTTTCCAGCGCGCCCGGCGTGCCCGGCCGGTTGCTGTGCATCAGCAGCACCACGCCCGGCTTCAGGCGTGGCACCACCCGCCCCGCCACCACCGCCGCCGGGGAATTTTTCCAGTCCCGCGAATCCAGGGTCCACAGGGCCGTGTTCATGTGCAGCCGGGCCGCCTCCGCCACCAGGGCGGGGGAGACGTCGCCGAAGGGCGGCCGAAACCACGCCGGTCGGATCCCCAACGCCGTCAGTTTCTGGTGTGCCGTCGCCAGGTCCGTGCGCTGGCGGGCGGCCGGCCAGGCGCTCATGGCCTGATGCGACTGGCTGTGGTGCCCCACCTCGTGGCCCTCGGCCGCCATGCGTCGCACCATTTCGGGCCGCGCGTCCACGTTGCGCCCCACCACGAAAAAGGTGGCGTGGGCGTGATGGCGGGCGAGGATGTCCAGGATGCGCCGGTCGGCGGCCACGGGGCCATCGTCCAGGGTCAGGGCGATCACCCGCGCCCGGGGGTCCGAGAGGTCCACTCGGCCCAGGTCCAGGGGGGTGCCGGGAATCAGGTGTTCGGTGGCGAAAGGCGCGGCGCCATGGGTGGCCGCATAGCCGGCGGCGGCCGCCACGGGCAGGGGCGTCGCGCCCAGCAGCACCAGGCCGAGAACCATTCGGCGGCAGAAGGTCGTGATCATGGGGGGATGTCTCCAGGGGAAGCCCCGCGCAAGCTCCGGCCCAGGAACAACAGCGGGACCGGCCCCAGCGGACGCTGCACCGCTGTAGCAAAACCCATACGGTTGTAGAAGCCGTAATTTTTCGCGTCCGGCGCGGTGATCACATGCACCCCCGGGCACGCGCGGGCGGCGAGGCCCGTGGTGGCGGTCTCGATCAGGAGTCGGCCCAGCCCCCGGCCCTGGGCAGCGGGGTGCACGTTGATGTGCAAGTGGCCGGGAAAGCGCGGCCACAGATCGGCGAACAGGGCGGTGGCCTTTTGGGTGCGGGCGGATTCGGGCGCGGCGCGGGTGTCGGTGCAGGCGGCCACATAGCCCAGCACCGGGGGGTCTGCGGGCCCGCCGGGGATGAGCCACGTCGTTTCCGGGCACAACCGCAGGTACCAGCCCAGCCACAGATCGGCGAAGGCCATTTGCGCCGCCCGGTCGGCAAAGCGCACCCGGGCGCTGGTGCGCCAGAACACGGCCCACACCCCCGGCAGCAGGGCGGGCGGGGCGTCCCTCACCGCAAGGGCGACGGTCATAGAGCCTTCTCCGGCAGGGGCGGGGAGGGCCTGTGTGGCATATTCCCTCGCTTGGCAAAAGAGACTGGAGCGGATCGCACCCGATCAGGGTCACGATGTGACCCTGATCGGGTGCGTGAATCCGCTCTAAGTCAAATAGATAGAGCCGATTCACGCGGTCAATGGGACCCGAGAATGGGTTCCCATTGACCGCGATAGGCTCTAGTGTGGGGCCCTTGCCGGGCCCGAGTCGGCGTTCCGAGGCGGGTCCGAGGGGGATTGCAGCAACCACAGGGGAACACCGCTATGACCGCTGTCACCGAACTGGCCGCCTGGAAGGCGCTGGCCGAGGACCACAAGGCCCTGGACACCACCCGCACCCGCGACCTGTTTGCCGCCGAGCCCGACCGCTTCGCCCGCTATTCCCTCACGGCGGCCGACCTGCTGTTCGACTACTCCAAGAACCGGTTTAATCAGACGGTCCTGGATCACCTGCTGGAACTGGCCCGGGACAGCGCCCTGGAAGCCCGCCGCGACGCCATGTTCAACGGGGAGGCCATCAATACCACCGAGCACCGCAGCGTGCTGCACGTGGCCCTGCGCAACCGTTCCGACCGCCCCCTCCTGGTGGACGGCCGCAACGTCATGGACGACGTGAACGCCGTGCTGCGCCGCATGAAGGACATCACCCAGGCGGTGCACGGCGGCACTTGGGTGGGCTACTCGGGCAAGACCATCAACGACGTGGTGAACATCGGCATCGGCGGCTCCGACCTGGGTCCGGCCACGGTGGTGGAGGCCCTGAAGCCCTTCCAGGTGGCGGGCATGACGGTGCGCTTCGTCTCCAACGTGGACGCCACCCAACTGGTGGAGGCCACCCGCGACCTGGACCCCGAGCGTACCCTGTTCCTGGTGGCCTCTAAGACCTTTACCACCCTGGAGACCCTCACCAACGCCCGCAGCGCCCGCGACTGGGTGCTGGCCGCCCACGACGGCGACGCCGCCGCCACCGCCCGGCACTTCGTGGCCCTCTCCACCAATGCCGAGGAAGTGGCCGCCTTCGGCATCGACACCAACAACATGTTCGCCTTCTGGGACTGGGTGGGCGGTCGCTATTCCCTGTGGTCGGCCATCGGCCTGTCCATCGCCATGGCGGTGGGCTGGGACAACTTCGAGGCCCTGCTGGCCGGCGCCCACGCCATGGACGAACACTTCCGCACCGCCCCGCTGGCGGAGAACATGCCCGTGCTCATGGGGCTGATGAGCGTGTGGAACGTGAATTTCGAGGGCGCCCTGTCCCATGCCGTGCTGCCCTATGACCAGTACCTGGAAAAACTGCCGGCCCACCTGCAACAGTTGGCCATGGAGAGCAACGGCAAGAGCGTCACCCTGGACGGCGCCGACTGCACCTGGAACACGGAGCCGGTGATCTTTGGCCAGCCGGGCACCAACGGCCAGCACGCCTTTTATCAGCTCATCCACCAGGGCCGTACCCTGGTGAGCAACGACTTCATTCTGGTGGCCCACAGCCACAACCCGCTGGGGGATCATCAGGTGAAGCTGCTGGCCAACGGTCTGGCCCAGACCGAAGCCCTGATGCGCGGCAAGACCCTGGAGGAAGCCACCGAGGAACTCACCGCCGCCGGCATGGACGAGGCGGAGGTGGCCCGACTGGCTGCGCACAAGGTCATGCCGGGCAGCCGGCCGGTGAATACCCTGCTGTTGGACCGGGTGACCCCGGCCACCGTGGGGGCCCTCATCGCCCTTTATGAGCACCGCATGTTCGTGGAAGGCTGCGTGTGGCGCATCAACACCTTCGACCAGTGGGGCGTGGAGTTGGGCAAGGTGATGGCCAAGGTGCTGATTCCGGAAATCTCCGGCGACAGCCCCGTGGGCGATCACGATGCCTCCACCGTGGGCCTGCTGGAGCGCCTGCGCACCCTGCGCAACGCCGGGTGACTCGGCGCTTTCTGGTGTGATTTAGAGCGGGTCGCGACTCGCTCTCGCCCTTTTGACCCCGAGGAGGAGGGCCTGGGGGCCCTCTTCCTCTCCAACCGTCCCTCGGCCCATCCCCCCTCTACCCCTCCCAAGGGAGCCGGACCATGCCCCTGCGGCGTCTGCCCGAGACCACCGTCAACCGAATCGCCGCCGGCGAGGTGGTGGAGCGACCGGCGGCGGCGGTGAAGGAACTGGTGGAAAACAGCCTCGATGCCGGGGCCCGCGCCGTGGATGTGCTGATGCAGGACGGCGGCCGCACCCGCATGGTGGTCACCGACGACGGCCGGGGCATGACCCGCGACGAGCTGACCCTGGCCCTGGAGCGTCACGCCACCTCCAAGCTCGACAACGACGATCTCACCCACGTGGCCTTTATGGGCTTTCGCGGCGAGGCGTTGCCCTCCATCGCCGCCGTCAGCCGGTTGACCCTGGCCGCGCGGCCGGCCGGCGGAGAGGGCTGGCAGGTGCGGGTGGACGGCGGCACCGCCCAGTCGCCCGAGCCTGCCGTCCTCGCCCCCGGCACCCGGGTGGAGGTGCGGGACCTGTTCTATACCACTCCCGCCCGGCTTAAGTTCCTGAAAAGCGCCCGCACCGAGTTCGGCCATGCCCGGGACATGCTCATGCGGTTGGCCATGGCCTGGCCAGGGGTGGCCTTCCGCCTGGGGGATGGCCAGCGGACCGCCTTTCAGGTGGCCGCCGAAGCCGAGTCGGACCCCGATTCCCAGCGGCGGGCGCGGCTGGCGGCGGTACTGGGGCGCGACTTCGCCGACAACGCGGTGGCCGTGCACGGCGTGCGGGAGGATGGCATCACCCTCATCGGGCTGGCGGGGTTGCCCACCTACAACCGGGGCACCGCCCAGGCCCAGTACCTGTTCGTGAACAATCGGCCGGTGCGCGACCGGCTGTTGCTGGGAGCGGTCCGGGCGGCCTACCGCGATTTGCTGGCCCATGATCGGCATCCGGTGGTGGCCCTGTTCCTGACCTTGGATCCGGCGCTGGTGGATGTGAACGTGCATCCGGCCAAGGCGGAGGTGCGATTCCGTGACAGTGCCGCCATCCGCAGCCTGTTGGTGGGGGGGCTGGGGCAGGCGCTGGCCGGGGCCGGTCATCGCGCCAGCAGCACCCACGGCACCGCCACCCTGGGGCGATTCCGGCCCGGCGGCGGCATGACGCCGTCCCTTGCCCCCGGCGACAGCGCCCGGGCCCTGGCCGCCCAGGCGCCTTCCGGCAACGCCTCCCCGCTGCCGGCGGTGAGCGAGTCGGCGGGCCTGCCGGGGTTGGCGGCGGGGCCCTCCGCCGCGCCGCCGGCCGCGGATCTGCCGGTGCCCCCGGCAGAGTCGGCGCCGCTGGGGGTGGCGCGGGCCCAGGTGCATGAAACCTATATCCTGGCCCAGACCGCCGACGGTCTGGTGATCGTGGATCAGCACGCCGCCCATGAACGGTTGGTCCATGAGCGCCTGCGGGCGCAGTTGCGGGAGGGGGGCGTGGCGCGGCAGGGGCTGCTCATGCCCGAGGTGGTGGATCTGGACGACCGCTCGGCCGAGGCCCTGGCTGCCCGGGCGGACTCCCTGCGGGCGTTGGGGCTGATCCTGGAGCCCTTTGGCCGGGGCGCGGTGGTGGTGCGGGAGGTGCCGGCGGCCCTGGCGCCGATGGATGCGGCGGGGCTGGTGCGGGATCTGGCGGATTCCCTGGCCGAGTGGGGCGACCTGACGGCGCTGGAGGACCGCCTGGATGCCCTGAGCGGCACCTTGGCGTGTCACGGCTCGGTCCGGGCCGGGCGGCGCCTGTCACCGGCGGAGATGAACGCGCTGTTGCGGGACATGGAGCAAACGCCCCGCGCCGGTCAGTGCAAGCACGGCCGTCCGACCTACGTGGAGCTCAAGCTGCCGGATATCGAGCGCCTGTTCGGCCGGCGATAGAGCGGATCGCACCCATTCAGGTTCACGCTGTGAACCGGATTGGGTGCGTGAATCCGCTCTGAAACAAATAGATAGAGCGGATCGCGCCCGGCTCTCAGCGGGCGTGCGCAAAACTGTCAAAAAAGCTGTTGACCAGCCTCGGCCGTTTCCCTATAAACCCCTTCACCGGCGGCGCGGTGGTCACCACCAACCCCTCGGCCCCCAAAAACCCGCCCCCACCAACCGGTGGCTTCCCGGCGACACAGTCGGCAGGGAAAACCGGTCGGGACGGTGTTTCGCTTCTCTCGGGGGATGGCCTCACGGCGATCCGGGCAGCGAAAAAGAGGGTTGACGTTGATCTTCGGATTGGCTAGAAACCTTCTCCCGCTGAGG
>CAZHRQ010000083.1:0-11669 GCA_964535075.1 uncultured Rhodobacterales bacterium
ACGATCTCAGGATCTTACGCTACACCCGCCAATCCCGGTGAATAATTCGGGCTAGGACATTTTCGAGATCTTTAAGGGTCTGCACACCGCCACCGCCTATCCCGGCACTGGCCTGGGGCTGGCCCTGTGCCAGCGTATCGTGGAACGTCACGGCGGGCACATGGCCGTGGAGAGCCCCCCGGGCCGGGGCAGTACCTTCCACTTCACCCTGCCGACGGCGCCCGCGGCGATGGACGGCGGCTCTCCCTCTCCCCAACCGGTGGTGAAGGGTGCTATGCTATTCGAATCCGATTCCGATTCCATCCCGCCCTGAACCGCCGGGAGACCCTGCCATGCCCTTGACCCTGGACGATCTGGAAGCACGCGGCCTTACCGCCCTGGTGGCCGACCTGGATGGGGTTATAACCCAGACCGCGCATGTCCATGCCCGCGCCTGGAAGGCCCTGTTCGACGATTTCCTGGCCCGCTGGGCCGCCCGCCATGGCCAGCCTCAGGCGCCCTTCGACGCCGACGCCGATTATCACGGTCATGTGGACGGCAAGCCCCGCTTCGACGGCGTGCGGGACTTCCTGGCCCACCGGGGCATCCACCTGCCCGAGGGCCAGGACGACGATCCGCCCGAGGCCGAGACCATCCGCGCCCTGGGGCATGCCAAGAACCGCCATTTCAACGCCATCGTGCGCCGCGACGGGGTGACGCCCTTTGCCGGTGCGGTCCGGGTGCTGGAGGCGTGGCGGGACCGGGGCTTGGCCACGGCCCTGGTGTCCTCGTCCCGTAACGCCCGGCCCATCCTGGAGGGCGCGGGCATCCTCGGCCTGTTCGACACCATCCTGGACGGCAACGACGCGGCCGACGCCGGGTTGCCCGGCAAGCCCGCACCCGATACCTTTGTCATCGCCACGCAGCGCCTGGGCCACACGCCCGCGCAGGCGGCCATGGTGGAGGACGCCTTGGTGGGGGTGGAGGCCGGGCGGGCCGGCGGCTTCGGTCTGGTGATCGGCATCGACCGCGGCACCGGCGCCGAAGCCCTGCTGGAGCACGGCGCCGACGTGGTGTTGACGGACCTGGGCGACCTGCTGCACCCGTAGGCCTCCCCCCAGGCCACGAGAACAGGCCACTCGGAACAGCAAGGGGACAAGGCGGTGACCGAACAGCAACATGTGGCCGATCTGCCGGCCGCCGATACCGATTTCGCCCGACTGGAACAAGCCCTGGACGGCCGCACACCGGTGCTGTTCCTGGACTACGATGGCACCCTGACCCCCATTGTCGCCCGGCCGGAACTGGCGGTGCTGGACGAGGCCGGGCGGGCGGTGCTGCATCACGTGGCCGATACCCTGCCCACGGCGGTGGTCTCCGGCCGGGACCGGGCGGACGTGGAAAAGCTGGTGGGGCTGGACAACATCATCTATGCCGGCAGCCACGGCTTTGACATCCGCCTGCCCGATGGTCGGGTGCTGGACAGTGGCCTGGACCAGGATGCCTTGGCCCATCTGGAACAGGCCCGCCGCCGGTTGGTGAAGGACCTGGGGGCCATTGCCGGGGCCCAGGTGGAGCCCAAGCGTTTCACCGTGGCCGCGCACTACCGCCATGTGGCGGAACAGGACCTGCCCGCCTTCGAGGGGGTGATCGACGACGTGTTGGCGACGGTGCCCCATCTGAGGCGTAAGGCCGGCAAGAAGGTGGTGGAAATCCAGCCGGACTACGATTGGGATAAGGGGCGGGCCGTGCTATGGTTGCGGGAGACCCTGGGTCTGGATGCGCCCGATCAGGTGCCGCTGTTCCTGGGCGACGACATTACCGACGAGGATGCTTTCGCCGCCCTGCAAACGGTGGGCGGCTTTGGCATCCTGGTGGAACCCGCCACCACCGACCGCCAAAGTGCCGCCCGCTTCCGCCTGGACGATCCCACCGCCGCCCTGCGTCTGCTGGCGCGTCTGGCCGCACGGGGCGCCTGATCCATCCTAGAGCGGATCGCGCCCAATCGGACCCGAGAATGGGGCTCATGGACCACGATAGGCTCTAGCACGGGGGACCGCATGCCCGATTGGACCCTGGTTTACGACACCTATGATCCGCAACAGCAGGGCCATCGCGAGGCCCTGTGCGCCCTTGGCAACGGCTATGTTTGTGCCCGCGGCGCCTTTCCCTGGGTGGAGGCCGACGACCGCCACTATCCCGGCACCTATCTGGCGGGGGGCTATAACCGGCTGCGCACTCCCATGGCCGGGCGGGAGATCGAGAACGAAGATCTGGTCAATCTCCCCAACTGGCTGCCCCTGACCTTCCGCATCGACGGCGGGAGGTGGTTCAACCTCAATGCCGTGACCCTGGAGGAATTCCGTCAGGAGCTGCACCTGGAGCAGGGCATCCTGCGTTTTCTCCTCACCGTCACCGACGAAGACGGCCGCCGCACCCGGGTGGAGGTGGATCGCTGTGTCTCCATGGCCGATCCCCATCTGCTGGTGCAGCGTCTGCGACTGGTGGCGGAAAACTGGTCGGAACGGGTGGAGGTCAAGTCGGCCCTGGACGGCCGGGTGATCAATGCCGGTGTGCCTCGGTACCGCTCCCTGGCCTGTTCCCACCTGGAGCCGCGGGCGGCCGGTTTGCCGGCCTCGCCCGACGGGCGCGAGCGTTTCATGGCCCTGACGGTGGAGACCAACCAGTCCCATCTGCGCATCGGGCTGGCGGCCCGTACCCGGCTGGTACTGGACAGCCAGTTGCAGGACCTCACCCCCGCCGGCCATCACCAGCCGGGACTCACCGAGCAGCGCTTCGTGGTGGAGATGAGCCAGGGGCAGACCCTGGATGTGGAAAAGGTGGTGCGGCTGCATACCTCCCGCGACGATGCCATTTCCGAGCCGGGGTTGGCGGCGCGGGAGGTGCTGGGCGCCATGCCCACCCTGCCCGAGATTCTGGAGGCGCACGTCCGGGCTTGGCAGCACCTGTGGCACCGCTGCGATATTCGCATTGACGGCGACAACCGCACGCAGATGATTCTGCGGCTGCACATCTTCCATCTGCTGCAAACCCTCAGCCCCAATACCGTGCCGCTGGACGCCGGGGTGCCGGCGCGGGGGTGGCACGGCGAAGCCTATCGCGGCCATGTGTTCTGGGACGAGGTGTTCATCCTGCCCTTCCTCAACCACCGCCTGCCGGAGGTGAGCCGATCCAGCCTGCGTTATCGCTATGCGCGGCTGGGTGCGGCGCGGCGGGCGGCACGGACCGCCGGCCACAGCGGGGCCATGTACCCCTGGCAGTCGGGCAGCGACGGGCGGGAGGAAACCCAGCAACTGCACCTCAACCCGCGCTCCGGCCGCTGGCTGCCCGATAACACCTGGCAGCAGCGCCACGTGAGTCTGGCCATCGCCTACAACATCTGGCGCTACTACACGGTGACCGGGGAGCGGGGGTTCCTGGAGGTGATGGGGGCGGAAATGATCCTGGAGATCGCCCGCTTCTTCGCCAGTCTGGCCGAATACAACCCGCGCACCGAGCGATATGACATCCACCGGGTGATGGGGCCGGACGAATACCACGACGGCTATCCAGACGCCACGGAACCGGGGCTGACCAACAACGCCTACACCAACGTGCTGACGGCTTGGTTGATGGAAACGGCGGAACGGGTGCTGGCGGAGATGGCGCCGCCCCGGCGGGCGGAACTGTTGGAGCGTTTACAGATTACGGATGAGGAACGGACTCACTGGGAGGCGCTGAGCCGCCGCCTGACCGTGCCCTTCCACGACGACGGGCGCGTCATCAGCCAGTTCGAGGGCTATGGCGACCTGAAGGAATTCGACTGGGCCAGCTATCGAGAAAAATACGGCGACATCCAGCGTCTGGACCGTATTTTGGAATCGGAGGGACGATCGGCCAACGACTACAAGGTATCGAAACAGGCCGACGTGCTGATGCTGTTCTATCTATTCTCCCGTCCCCGTTTGCAGGAAATCTTCGAGCGCCTGGGGTATGACCTGACGGAGACCTTGTGGCAGGACACCATTGCCTACTATCTGGAGCGCACCAGCCACGGCTCCACGCTGTCGTATGTGGTGCACAGTTGGTTGTTGGCCCGGGCCACGCCGGAAGCCGCCTGGGAGCGGTTCCAGCATGCCCTAAGCAGCGACCTGGACGACGTGCAGGGCGGCACCACGGCGGAGGGCATCCATCTGGGGGCCATGGCGGGCACGGTGGATCTGGTGCAACGGTGTTTCACGGGTCTGGACATCCGGGATGGGTGTCTGCATCTGGACCCGGCGCTGTCCACCCACATCCGGGAAATGCATCTGCGCTTGACCTATAAGCATACATGGCTGGACCTGACGGTGAATCACCGCACGTTGCGGGTGGCGGTGGAGGAAACCATGGCGCCGGCGGTGCCGGTGTGTGTGGCGGGCATCTGCCGCGCCCTGGAGCCGGGCGAAAGCTACACCTTCGCCCTGGACACGGTGCCGCCCGACGCGGGGTAACGATACACGGAAAGGGCTGTTCGAGCAGAGGCCATACAAGCGCGATGCGCGAGCACCTGAGTCCAACGTTTTTCCTTGACTGCGGTTAATGGGACCCAAAAATCGGGTCCCATTGACCGCGATAGGCTCTAGAATTGGGCGGAGGGCACCCATGACCCGGCTTTTAGTTCTGTTTTATTCCAGTTACGGCCATGTGGAAACCATGGCCCGGGCCGTGGCCGAGGGCGTGGCTGAGGTGCCGGGGTGTACGGTGGACCTGCGCCGCGTGCCGGAAACGGTGCCGGAAACGGTCCGCCTCCAGGCCGGGTATTGTCAGGACACCACCCTCCCCGAGGCGGCGCCGGCCGACCTGGAAGGCTATCAGGGCATTCTGTTTGGCACCCCCACGCGCTTTGGCAATATGGCGGCGCAGATGCGCGCCTTTCTCGACCAGACGGGCGGTTTGTGGGCACGCAAGGCCCTGGTGGGCGTGGTGGGCAGCGTGTTTGGCGCCACCAGCAGCCAGCATGGCGGCCAGGAAACCACCCTTACCTCTTTCCACACCACCCTGTTTCACCACGGCATGGTGGTGGTGGGGCTGCCGTACACCTGCCCCGAGCTCACCACCATGGAGGAAATCGCCGGCGGCACGCCCTATGGCGCCACCACCCTGGCCGGCGGTGATGGCAAACGGCCGGTGAGCCCGGCGGAGCAGGCCATGGCCCGATTCCAGGGCCGCCACGTGGCCGCCATCACCCAGAAACTGCACGGCTGAGCGGGGCCTCAGACCGCCGTGCCCCCCACGGTCAGGGGATCCACCAGCAGGGTGGGCTGCCCCACCCCCACCGGCACCCCCTGACCATCCTTGCCACAGGTCCCCACCCCCGGATCCAGGGCGCTGTCGTTGCCGATCATGCGCACCCGGGTCAGGGCATCGGGACCGTTGCCAATCAGGGTAGCGCCCTTTACCGGGGCCGTCACCCGGCCGTTCTCGATCAAATAGGCCTCGGTGCAGGAAAACACGAACTTGCCCGAGGTGATGTCCACCTGGCCGCCGCCGAAGTTCACCGCATACAGCCCCCGGTCCACGCTGGCCAGGATCTCCGCCGGGTCGTGCGCGCCGTTTTCCATGAAAGTGTTGGTCATGCGCGGCAGGGGCTGGTGGGCATGACTCTGCCGGCGGCCGTTGCCGGTGGCCCGCGCGCCCATGAGCCGGGCGTTGAGCCGATCCTGCAGATAGCCCACCAGGATGCCATCCTCGATCAACACCGTGCGGCTGGTGGGCATGCCTTCGTCATCAATGGCCAGGGAGCCCCGCCGGTCGGCCAGGGTGCCGTCGTCCACCACCGTCACCCCGGGGGCCGCCACCCGCTCGCCCATGAGGCCGGCAAAGGCACTGGTTTTTTTGCGGTTGAAGTCCCCTTCCAGCCCGTGGCCCACCGCTTCGTGCAACAGCACCCCGGGCCAGCCTGGCCCCAGCACCACGGGCATCTCCCCCGCCGGGGCGTCCACGGAATCCAGGTTCACCAGGGCCTGACGCAGGGCCTCATCCACGGCCCCTTTCCAGGTTTCCGGGTCCAGCAGGCCGTCAAAGGTCACCCGACCGCCCAGACCATGGCTGCCTGTCTCCATGCGGTCGCCCTTGGCACACACCACCTGCACATTGAGCCGCACCATGGGGCGCACATCGGCCGCCCGCTCGCCTCCGGGTCGGAGAATCTGCACCGCCTGCCACGCGCCGGCCACGCTGGCCGAGACCTGCACCACCCGTTCGTCCCGTCCCCGGGCATAGGCATCCATATCGGCCAGCAGTTGCACCTTGGTGGCGAAAGGCACCAGGGTCAGGGGGTTCTGGTCCGTATAGAGCACATGGTTGGCCGCCGGCGGTGGGGCCGCCAGCACACCGCCCCGACCCAGCCGCACCTGGGAGACGGCCTCGGCGGCCCGGGCCAGGGCGGCATCGGACAGACTGCCGGCATGGGCGAAGGCGCTCGCCTCCCCCGCCACCGCCCGCAGGCCAAAGCCCTGGCTGGTGTCGAAGCCAGCGCTTTTCACCTGTCCGTCGTCGAAGGTGATGGAATCCGACTGCCGGTATTCCAGGAACAGCTCGCCGTCCTCGGCCCCGTCCAGAGCCTCGGTCACGCGGGCCAGGGTCTGGTCGCGATCCAACCCGGCCTGGGCGAAAAACAAATCATCGGTGACGGCGAGATGAGACATGGGAGCGCCCTTTCCTGTGCCACGGTCCTGTCCCATGCCGAGGACCAGCACGGGACAGGAGGGTTCACAGGGTCATATCGTATCGAACCGCGCCATGGAAAGAGGGAAGCGGTGACGAAAGAGGAAGGAGCGTCTCCCGGACGTCCCTACCCGCGCGGGGCCAGGAACAGGCCCTGGGCCGGATGGGGCAGCAGGCGACGACGCCGACGGCGCGCCGCCACCCGCAGCGCCACCCCCAGCGGCAGCAACGCGGCCCAGAACGGCAGGATCATCAGCGCGTGATTCAAACGCCCGAACAGCCCGGTCCCCAGAGCCGTGGCGGGGTCCACCCCAGTCAGCACCAGCATGGCCTCGCCCAGATCCACATATTGATACCGACCCGTATCCGCCAGCACCATCAGGTCCCCGACCGCCGCCGCCATGGCGACACCGATGATCACGTATCCCACAATTCTACCGAGCAACACAGCAAGCCCCTCCTCTCGCCTGACAGAGCCAGAGCAGCTCCCTTCTTTTTAAGGGGGAACTGCTTCTGCTTATTATCAACCTTCACGCGCTCTGACGGATGAACGCCACCCCCGCCCCCGCGTGGTCGGCTGGTTCCCGGCGGATTGTTTCCGCTTCATTGGCCGGTGCCGACCGGATCCTTGCAAGACGGTTACATTACCGCCCCGGAGCCCCATCCCCGAAGTTGTCAGGCCGGCAGGACCATGGGAACCACACAACACATCTGGATTTTTCCTACAATGCGCCCGTTCCTCCTTCGAATCAACTCCCCCTTAGGGCGTAGTCAGGCCGGCCAGGGGGAAGGAACGTCATAGTTTCTTGTCCCCTGCCCTTCTTTGCGTAGTCAGTCTCGCCAGGGGGAAGGGCTTTGCGTCGCCAGGGCGTTTCCGGCATACTGCCGGCCGACTCTTCCCGCGCCGTTCCCCTGCCCCGGGCGCATAACAGACGGATGCACGTATGACTCTCATGATGCGCGCAAGCACCAAGTGGTGGCGCTCCCTGCCGGGTCGGGGACTGGCGATACTGACGGTCCTGGTGGCCGCCCTGGTCATAACCACCAGCGGCCATGCCCAGACGCAGCCCTCCGCGGCCGCGCACCAGACCGATGAAGTCCCGACCGACCCGGCCCATGGCACGGTACCGGACCATGGCACCGCGCAGGAACACGGCGATCACGGCGCGGCGCCACATTTCGATGGGGGTGATCTGGGGCTGCTGTGGGCTTTGCCCTTCGCCGGGATTCTGCTGTCCATAGCCCTGTTTCCGCTATTGGCGCCCGAGTTCTGGCACCACCACTTCGGTAAAGTCGCCGGGTTCTGGGCGTTAGCGTTCTTGATTCCCTTCACCGTGACCTATGGCACCGATGTAGCTGCCTATGAATTATTACATACCGCTTTAACCGAATACATTCCGTTCATTATTCTTCTCCTATCGTTGTTTACCGTAGCCGGCGGCGTTCGATTGCGGGGCCAGTTGACCGGCTCGCCGGCGGTGAACACCTTGATGTTGTTCCTGGGAACCGTGGTGGCCAGCTGGACCGGCACCACGGGCGCCGCCATGCTGTTCATCCGCCCCCTGATCGCGGCCAACGAATGGCGGCGCTATCGGGTTCATACCTTTGTGTTCTTTATCTTTTTGGTGGCCAATATTGGGGGCAGCCTGACCCCCCTCGGGGATCCGCCGCTCTTTCTCGGCTTCTTGAAAGGGGTCTCCTTCTTCTGGCCGACCAAGCACATGCTGCTGCCCATGCTGCTGGTGGCGAGCCTGTTGCTGGTACTCTATTTCGTGGTGGACAGCGTGCTTTATCGGAAGGAGACGGGCAGCCCGCCCGCCACCGGTGATGAATCCCTGTCCCTGCATGGTACGGCCAACATCCTGCTGCTGGGCGGCGTGGTGGCGGGGGTGCTGCTTTCGGGCATGTGGGAGTCGGGAATCAGCGTCACCATTTACCATGTCACCTTGCAACTAGAGAGCCTGGCCCGGGACGTGATTCTGCTGGCCATGGCCGGTCTTTCGTTGGTCATCACCCACGCCGATCACCGGCGCGCCAACGCCTTCACCTGGTTTCCCATCATCGAGGTGGCCAAGCTGTTCGCGGGCATTTTTGTCACCATCATCCCTGCCATCGCCATTTTGCGGGCCGGGACCGATGGCGCCCTGGGCGGGGTGGTCTCCCTGGTGAGCGATGGGAACGGCAACCCGGTGAATGTGATGTACTTTTGGTTGACCGGCGTGCTCTCTAGTTTCCTCGATAACGCCCCCACGTATCTGGTGTTCTTCAACACGGCGGGGGGAGACGCGGAAACGCTGATGGGGCCATTGGCCAACACACTGCTGGCCATCTCCGCCGGGGCGGTGTTCATGGGCGCCAACACCTATATCGGCAATGCGCCCAACTTTATGGTGCGCTCCATCTGCGTGGAGCGGGGCATCCCCATGCCCAGCTTCTTCGGCTATATGGTATGGTCGGGCGGCATTCTGTTGCCGGTGTTCGCCCTGGTCAGCGTGGTGTTCTTCCTGTGAAACCGCTTGCCCTGCTCCTGACTCTGCTGCTGATGACGGCACCGGCCCAGGGGCAGGGACTGGCCGGTGCTTCGGGCGGCGGCGATGCCCCGCCGCCGCCCATCGACCGCCCGGCCCCGCTGCCGGCCAGCCTGCATCTGGGACCGGGCCCCGCCCGGCCGGCGCCTTCCCCCACCGACGAGCGCCCCCGCATTGCCGTGGTCATTGACGACCTTGGCGTGTTGGAGGACCCCACCCGCGCCATCCTGGCCCTACCTGGTCCCTTGACGGCGTCCTTTCTGCCCTACGCCAACAACCTGACGACGCAGACGGCGGCCGCCCGGGCGGCGGGGCATGAAGTGATGCTCCATCTCCCCATGGAGGCGTTGGACGCCAGCGTGGACCCGGGTCCTCATGCCCTGCGCCGCAACCAGGACAACGCTACCCTGGACGCCAATGTGGCCTGGAATCTGGCCCGTTTCGGTGGCTACGTGGGCGTGAACAACCACACCGGCAGTGCGTTCACCGCCCACGCGCCGGGCATGCGCCGTCTTATGGACCACCTGCGACAGCGCAATCTGTTTTTCCTCGACTCCCTGACCTCGCCCCGCAGCCGGGGGGAGGCCACGGCCACGCAGGCCGGCGTGCCGGTGGTGGTCCGGGATGTGTTTTTGGATCACCGGGATCACCTGCCCACCATCCGCAAGCAGTTGGCAACCGTGGAGGCCCGAGCGCGCCAACACGGCCAGGCCATTGCCATCGGCCATCCCCGAGACAACACCCTGGCGGCTCTGCGGACATGGCTGCCCACCCTGGCCCAGAAGGGCTTCCGGCTGGTGCCGGTCTCACTGCTGGTGCGGGAAAAGTACCCGGCTTTTGTTCCCCACCCGGCCCCCGACCCCGAGGGCAGCACGGTGGCCGGACATCACATCCCCATTCCCGAGACCTACGAGGTGAGTCCATGACTCGGACCTATGGCGTGAGCGGTATGAGCTGTGAAGGCTGCGTGCGCTCGGTAACCAACGCGGTGAGCGCGGCAGCGAAGGGGGCAACGGTAACGGTGGACTTGGCCGCCGGCACGGTGACAGTGGCGGAGACCGTCCCGGAAGAAGTGGTCCGTCAGGCGGTGGAAGACGCAGGTTTCACCTTTGAAGGTGCGCGATAAAAAAACCTTGCGTGCGGGGGAACGGGTGCGTATAAGGGTGCCCTCGCGACGCTGCGGGCGCATAGCTCAGTTGGTAGAGCAGCTGACTCTTAATCAGCGGGTCCAAGGTTCGAGTCCTTGTGCGCCCACCAAATTAAGCAAGAAAATCAGTTACTTGCGGCAAAGCCCCGGACACGGTTCCGGGGCTTTTTCGTTCAGGGTAACGCTCAGGGTAACAGCGAACAGAACTCGTTACCCTGGCATCGGTGCCGTTACCCTGGCACGCTCCGCCGTTACCCTGGCACCGTGTCCGTTGGCGTGTCAGCAGGCACGAAAAAAACCGCCCCAGGTTTCCCACGGGCGGGGCCGGTGCAAGGTATGATGCGCAGCCAGCGGGCCGGGCTGTACGAAAACACGGTTCGTCTGGGACTGACTCAGCGTGGATAAATACTGTTCTCGGCTTTGATTGCTGCCCGAGCGATCTTTAAGAACACTTCATCGCCCCAAGTGTTTAGGGCGAAATTAACGGCTGTCAGAACCAGCCGACAGTTTTCGCGCGTATAACCGAGTTCTGGATCAATCCGGTCGATGGACGGCCAGAATGCCCGTTTCGCTTTTCCAATCCCAAAGCGCCCCCCATGGAAGGCGAGACTGGTCAGGGAACAGCGTCCGCCACAACGATCCCACAAGGCTACCAAGTCCGCTTCGGTGAACTGCGGTAGATCAAAGCCACGCTCACGGTTTCGGCGATTAGCGGACGCTATCTTTTGTCGCGCCCAGTCCGGCATGGCGCCCAGGCGCGGCGGAATAAGCGGCGGTTCGCCAGGCGTTGCTTTCGGGGCATCGGCCAGGGCATAGCGCCCGGGGCCTTCTTTGATGATGCGGCCCTCAGCCTGGAGGCGCACCAGCGCCCAAGCATGGTTGTTGACGAAGCGTCGCACCGCATCATCCGGCACCGCAATCCGTCGCCGCAGATCGTCCCGCATGGCCCGACTGTCGCCAATCCCACAGGCCAGTAATTCGAGGGTCGGTTGCTTGAGGTCTTCCACGCTGGGTAAACTCCGGGCAGCGACGCCTGCACCTGAGGGGTTTTTTGGTATTTCTTGAGTAATTCCGGTTGTGTTCTCCATGCGTGCCATCCTCACGACTTGGCTTTCGGTAGGCAGGTTGATACGGTTTTAGACGCTTAATGGGGCTGGTACCACGACCCGACACACTCGCGCCAAGGCGCCCGTGCGTGACGGGGCGGGCACAGACCACCGATCAGGCACAAGATAAAGGCCCGCCCCAGGTCCTAGGCTGTAGCGACATTTTAACGAATTAGGGTTCCCTTGCGAGGGGATTCGTGA